>PYVH01000051.1 GCA_003030785.1 Marinobacter sp. B9-2
ATGCTAGCGAGAGTGGCAATTTATTAGTGGTTGGTGCGCTGAACGTGAGCCGCTTTTATACAGTCAATGAAAGTCTTGGCTTTAAACGAGGGGATGACGCGCTTCGCAAGATCGGTGACCGCCTATCATCGGTGCTCCAGGGCAATGATATGGTCGCACGTTATGAGGGCGATGAATTTCTGTTTATGGCTCAGAGTCTGGAGACGCTGGAAAGTGTACGAAGGTTGGGTCAAACGGTAATAGCACTGTTCAATGAGCCGCTGGAGCTGGACGATGGCTCTCTGATTTCGGTATCGGTGAACCTCGGGTTTTCAGTTTTTCCGGATGGTTCCGAAACAGCGGACGAGCTGCGCCGGAAGGCAGATCTGGCGTTGCAGAGGGTACGCAAGGATCCAGACAGGCGTTTCGAGTTCTACTCCGAAGAAATGAGTCAGGAAGTGCTCGAGGGTCTTGCAATGGAGCGGAGCCTCAAAGACGCCATACAGAATGGTGCGATCGTTCCCTTCTATCAGCCGCAATTTGAAGCTTCCAGCGGTCGGCTTTGTGGTATGGAAGTGCTGGCCCGATGGCCGCTGGCAAAGGATGGCATGGTATCTCCCGGTCGTTTCATTCCTCTGGCCGAAGAAACCGGCCTCATCCATCCACTGATGGAGCACCTGGTGGATGCAGTGCTGGCCCAGATTAAGCAATGGCGTCAGGACGGTCTTTCGCCGCAGCCTGCGGCGATCAATGTGTCTGCCCACCAGATTCGTCGGCACGGTTTCTTTGACTGGTTGTTTGATCGGCTTGCGCACTACAACCTGGGAATCGAGGTATTGACGGTGGAACTCACGGAGTCAGCCTTCCTGCTCGATTTTGTGCACGTCAAGTCGACTCTGGAGGGGCTGGGCGAGAAGGGAGTACGTTTGTCCATTGATGATTTCGGCACAGGTTATTCCTCGTTGAGCTATCTGAGCCAGTTGCCCTTCCGGGAACTGAAAATAGACCAGTCCTTCGTCTCGGAAGTCGATGTGAGTCGCCGTAAGAAGGCTGTGGTGAAAGGCATCATTGAACTCGCCCGCGCACTGGAGCTTGACGTAGTAGCGGAGGGTGTTGAAACGGAAAGCCAGTTGTCAGAACTCAAGGCCCTCGGCTGCGATTCAGTTCAGGGTTTTTACCTGGGCCGGCCCATGGATGCAGGAGCATTCACGGACCTATTGCTAGCCCAGAAGCATTAAATTCACTTCTTGGACATAGCCTCGAGCATCTTGTTCACCGCCTCCAGGTGCTCCGGCTCGTTATGGCACATGCCCTGGAAGTTCGCGCACACATCCAGAAAATCCTTCAGTTCCATTCTTGGCGCCATTTTCATCAGGCGTTTGGTCAGGCGCGTCGCTTTGGGCGGCTGGCTGGCCATGCGGTTTGCCATGGCATTCGCGGCATTCATCAGTTCGTCCGCTGGCACCACTTCCAGAACAATACCCAGCTCTTTGGCTTCGGCAGCGTCGATCACCCGGCCGGTGAGCGTGAGCTCGAAAGCGCGCTGGTAGCCGATCAGGCGCTGCATGAACCAGGCACCGCCGTCGCCGGGAATGATGCCGAGGTTGAGGAAGGTTTCGCCGAACTTGGCATTTTCCGAGGCAATGCGGATGTCTGCCATGTTGGCGAGATCGAAGCCGGCACCTATGGCGGGGCCGTTTACGGCGGCGATGATCGGCACTTCAACGTTCTGGAGGGCCAGAGGAATTCGCTGGATGCCTTTGCGGTAGCGGTCGGCGCATTCGGCCACATCTCCGGCGAAATCGCCGCTGCGGTTCGCCATATCCCGGATGTTACCGCCGGCGCTGAAGGCAGAGCCCGCCCCGGTGATCACCAGTACCGATACATCGTTGCACTGGTTCACCCATTCCGCTGTGGTCACGATGTCGTCGATCAGGTTTGAGCCTGTCAGCGCATTGCGCAGGTCGTGGCGGTTGAGGGTGAGGGTGGCTACCCGGTTTTCCAGAGTTAGCAGTGCATCGGTGAGCTTGGGTACGGTGGTCATGATTGCGGTTCCTTGTTTTTGATCAGCGCGTATCTTCGCGCGTGGGAACCGGGTTAATCAACTGCCAGCCGCGCCTTTCGGTATCGGCTTACTTCCGTCCAGCCGTGCACCGCCAGGGCCGAGAACACGATTACCCCGCCCACCAGGCTCAGTTTTGGCGGCACTTCGCCCAGGAACAGCCACACTAGGAAGGACCCGAGCACCGTCTCCAGTAGCAGCATCAGGCTCACTTCTGCCGCCGGAATGTAGCGGGGACCAATCTGGATCAGAATGCAGGCGGTTGGCAGGAACACCAGGCAGAGCAGGGCGATGAAGAAGAAGTCCCGGCCCGATGGCATCTGGGCTCCGCCCAGCAAGGCGGCCGCGCCGGCAAGCACCAGGGCACCGAACATGAGCATCACGCTCATATCGCTGTCGGGTTTGGATCGGGCAACGTTGAGATTGGAAGCCAGGGCCGTGGCAGCAACCGCCGCCATTAGCAGACCCAGGGGATCACCCTTGCCGAATTCACCCACCGCCATCAAGGTGGCGCCGCTGACGCAGACGAGAATGACCACCCAGGTTCTGAGGGGCAGGGTCTCTTTCCAGACCGCCCAGGCAATGACGGCCGCGATAACCGGTGCGGTATTGAGAATCACCAGCACATTGCCGGCGGCGGTGTTCTTCATGCCCACCACGAAGCCGAGCGTGCTGATGGCGAAAGCACCGGCACAGAACAGGCCTTTGCGGCCGCATTTGCGGATTTCAGGCACCAGTCGGGAACGGTAACGGGCCCAACTGATCACAAAGAAACTGAGGGCCAGTAAAAGCCCCCGCCAGAACAGGAAAACCACCGGGTCCACGGAGGTAATCTTTACCAGTAGCGCATCCGGAACGATAAAAAGTACGCCCAGGGCTGCGATGGTCAGTCCTTTGATTCGGGTTGTCTGCAACGTGGATTCGCCTGTTCTGGTGTGGTGTTATCTGGCTTATGGATCGTCTTGTTCGGGCAGCGGTTGGATGCTCTGGATATCACCGGTCGGTGTTGCCGGCTCGTCCTTGATGATAATAAAGATAGCTCCGCCAATAACCGCGATGGCGAAGATGGCTTTGAGGATTATCGATTTCGACATGTATTCTTCCTCTCTGCATTTTTGGCTTCTACCAACAGCCTATGGGCGGCAGAGGACTATAACAACCTCAGCGCCCCGAAAACTGAGCATCCTACAAAAGTCGCTTCGACAGTATAGACACAGTCAGCAATACTCTGGGTAAGTTTGCAGGTTGCCTGGTGCAGCAACGTTTAAAATGGAGTGTCCTCATGACTGAACAAACAACAGATCTGGTTCACAAGTACAGCGAAAACGGCATTACCACGCTCACCCTGAATCAGCCGGAGAAGAAAAACAGCCTTTCCATGGCCATGCTGGAGGCCTTGTCTGAAGAGCTGGAGATCATCGCCTCCGATACGGAAACCCGGGTTGTGGTTCTGGCGGCCCATGGCAACGTGTTCTGCGCTGGCCATGATCTGCGGGAAGTGCGGGAACAGTTTGATAGCCATGAGTTCCAGCTGGCGCTGTTCAACCAGTGCAGCAAGGTGATGCAGCAGATCGTCAATCTGCCCCGGCCTGTGATTGCCCGGGTAGCCGGCGTTGCCACTGCTGCGGGCTGTCAGCTGGTGGCCAGTTGTGATCTGGCAGTGGCAGCCGACACAGCACGGTTTGCCACGCCCGGCGTGAACATCGGGCTGTTCTGTTCCACGCCGATGGTGGCCCTGTCCCGGAATGTGTCCCGCAAGCACGCCATGGAAATGCTGCTGACCGGTGAAATGATCGGTGCCGTGAAGGCGGAACGCATCGGGCTGGTGAATCAGATTGTTGATGAGCAGCACCTGGACGAAATGGTCTACAAGCTGGCCCGCACTATTGCCGAGAAGTCTGGCCACACCCTGAAAATCGGCAAGGAAGCCTTCTACCGGCAGCTGGAAATGCCGCTGGAAGATGCCTACGAGTACACATCCAAAGTGATGGCCGACAACATGATGGCCAACGATGCCCAGGAAGGGATTTGCGCGTTTCTGGAGAAGCGCAAGCCGGAGTGGAAAGACAGCTAGGGGCGCTTGCGGGAAACTGCCCGGCCTATCGCGCCGGGCAGTTGTCCTTGCCCCGGTAAAGTCGATCGCCGGTCCTGATTCCATGCTCCCGGAAAAAGCCGGCGTTCATCTCCACTGCCTGGATAAAGGGCACGCCGGCGGGGTAGGAGGGGCAACCGGCACCGCTGGCCGAGGCGCAGGGCACCATCTGGCGGATACTGCCGATCACGCCATTCTGGTTCAGGTAGGCGATGTCCAGGGGAATGAGGGTCTTGTACATCCAGAAACCGTGGCTGGCTTGTCTGGGCTCGCTGTACTCGAACAGCATTCCGGCGTTAGGCGCCATGGATTTGCGCCCCATCAATCCCTTCTGGCGTTGTTCGGAGCTGCTGGCCACTTCCAGTGTGACGGGCACCGTGCCCGCCGCGGATGCAAAGCAGGCCTCGATAACCGGCAGACCTTCCTGTGGTGCAGCGATGCCTGAAGAACAACCGTAAATCAGCGAGCTGACCGCCAGTACAAACCAGACTTTCAGCCCGCAAAAACGTCCCGATGCCGCTGTCACGAGCGCAACCGGTAGCCGGTTTTGAAGATCCACCAGATGCCCACCATGCATGCGGTGAGGAACACCAGGGTCATACCTACGCTGATGGCGATGTGGACATCAGACACGCCGTAGAACGCCCAGCGGAAGCCGCTGATCAGATAGACCACGGGGTTGAACAGGCTCACGGTCTGCCAGACCTCCGGCAGCATGTCGATTGAATAGAAGGTGCCGCCAAGGAACACCAGCGGGGTGACGATCATCATGGGTACAATCTGGAGCTTTTCGAAACCGTCGGCCCAGATGCCGATGATGAAACCGAACAGGCTGAAGGTCACCGACGTGAGCACCAGGAATGACAACATCCAGAAGGGATGCAGCACGTCGTAATCCACAAAGAATTTCGCCGTGGCAAGGATGATCAGCCCCAGGATGACGGACTTGGTGGCCGCCGCGCCTACGTAACCGAGCACCACTTCCACGTAGGACACCGGTGCTGAGAGCACTTCATAGATAGTGCCGGAGAACTTGGGCATGTAGATGCCGAAAGAGGCGTTGGAAATGCTCTGCATCAGCAGGGAGAGCATCACCAGCCCCGGGATGATGTAGGCGCCATAGGCGATGTTGTCGATATCGCCCATGCGAGAGCCGATGGCGGAGCCGAAAACCACGAAATACAGGCAGGTGGAAATCACCGGCGACAGTACGCTCTGCATCACCGTGCGTCGCATGCGGGCCATTTCAAAATTGTAGATTGCGCGGATACCGTATAGGTTCATGCCTTTCTCCAATGAGCCGGCTGGCTTATTCGTGTACCAGGCCGACAAAAATCTCTTCCAGGGAACTCTCCCGGGTTTGCAGGTCCCGGTACTCGATACCCAGATCGCCAAGAGTGCGCAGCAGGCGGGCGACGCCGGCCTGCTCCTGCTGGGCGTCGAAGGTGTATATCAGCTCGTAGCCATCATCGGACAGTTCCAGGGGTTCCAGGGTGAGCTCACCCGGTATCCGGTCCAGCTTTTGCTGCAGGTGGAGTCGCAACTCTTTCCGGCCCAGCTTGGTCATTAATTGGACCTTGTCCTCGACCAGGATAATCTCGCCGTTCCGGATAACCCCGATCCGGTCCGCCATTTCCTCGGCTTCTTCGATGTAGTGGGTCGTCAGGATGATGGTCACACCGCTTTCACGGAGCTTGCGCACCATTTCCCACATGTCCCGTCGAAGCTCCACGTCAACACCGGCCGTGGGCTCATCAAGGAACAGGATCTGCGGCTCATGGGAGAGTGCTTTGGCAATCATCAGGCGACGCTTCATGCCGCCAGAGAGCGACATGATTCGGTTGTTGCGCTTGTCCCAGAGCGACAGGTCCTTAAGCACTTTCTCGATGTGCGCGGGCTTGGGTGGCTTGCCGAACAATCCGCGACTGAAGGAGACCGCATTCCAGACGGTCTCGAAGGAATCGGTGTTCAGTTCCTGGGGCACCAGGCCGATGGTTTCACGGGCCTTGCGGTAGTCTTTGACAATGTCGTAGCCATCGGCCTTTACCTCGCCGGAGGAGAGGTTAACGATGCCGCAGATGATACTGATCAGCGTGGTCTTGCCGGCACCATTGGGGCCGAGCAGGGCGAAGATTTCGCCACGCTGGATCTCCAGGTTGATGTCTTTCAGGGCCTGAAAACCGTCGCCATATACCTTGCTCAGGTGCTTTACGGAAATATCCGGCTGCACGGGCGTGTCCTGTGGTCAGAATGGGTCGAATTGAAGGCGCAGTATTTTCTCATGACTGGCGCCAGTTTAGAAACCTTTGCCTCGGAGGAAGAAAACTCCATAATGCCGGCCAGGTTTGTTCGGGGTGCCGTTATGTTACGCGCTATTGCAGCGACAGGATTGATTGTGGGGCTTGTTGCCCTGGTTGTTTTCGGCTGGTTCATGCCTGGGGACGCCGGCAACGACCAGAATACCCGGGATGCCGCGGCCCGGTGTGATCTGCTGGCAGAGGGGCCATGCAGCTGGTCGAACAGTTCCGGGGAGTGGGAAGCCACCCTCAGCAAACTGGGCGAGGGCGAACAGGGCATGGAGTATCAACTCACGGTTGTAACCCCCGAACGCCCGGAGCGGTTCCTCGCTGTGCTGCGGGGCGAATCCATGTATATGGGCGAGTACCCTGTACCCTTGGGCAACCGAACGGGAAATGAATACGCCGCGCGCTTCACGGCTCCCTTCTGCACCGTGGACGCCACCATGACCTGGCGGGTAGATCTGCAGCAGGGGCAGCAGCCCATCGGGAATATCCCGGTAAAGCTGGTTTTTCAGGCCGAACCACGCTGAGCCCGGTGAACCACCTGGTAAACCCGAAGCCAGTCGGCTGACAACCGTCCGGGATTGTGTAAAATCTATGAACGTTCGGGTTCCCACCTCGAAAACACCAACGCCATTAGCAGGGACAACGTGATGGATTACGGAGATAGCGTTCAAAAGGTACTGTTGAGAAAGATCCGCAAAGCCGAGCAGGATCTTATCCAGCTGAAGCTGGACTACTGCCGGTTTGTTTTCGGGTTGACTCACCGTGCAAAAGTGCTGGCCGGCGGGGTTACCTACGTGGTGCGTTCGGTGGATGTGGACACCATGGCCAATACCGACGATGGCGGTTTTACACAGCCCGAAATTACGGGTACCCGGGCAGACGAGCAGGATCACGCCGAACCGGTGGCTCTGGGTACCGACTGGGTGCTCGAAACCGCGGCGAAGCAGGCCGCTAAATGAACGCGTTGTCGGTTATTGCCTCGTAGAGGCTCGATGTCGGCGGTACGTAATGGTTGTACTGCCAGAATTCCGCACCTTCCAGTCCCGCCCTGAAGCAGGCCAGGTGAGTCTTGTCGGCCGTCAATGTGCTTATCGTCTGAAGGGCTTCCGGCTGCCGGATTCCGGTTTTACGGCTGGTAATCTGGGCAACGATAACGGCCAGCGTCTCGGAATGCCGCAAGGTTTTATCGCTCAGGGCACACCCGGCACCATAGAGCCAGGCGGCAGTATATGCCTTCACGGCCTCGGGCGCGGTGGTAAGGTCCAGGCCGTTTACCCGGCAATCCCGTTCCTGGAGCCCAATAAGGATATGCAGCCGGGTAATGATCTGGGCGCGGTCCGATGGGGTCTCGACAACGGGTTTGCGCACCGCAACGGGCCATTCCGAGGTGCCGGAAGAAAGATCATGGCCGGTGGCCTGACCCTTTCCTGACCAGAATTCCTGATGCCCTGCGGCCATTGGCTCTGAACGCACCAGCGTAACCATCCGCAAGGCCAGCAGAACAAGCAGCGCCAGCAGCCCCACCTGAATAAGAAGTACCAAACCGTTAACCATCGTCACCAAAACTCTGAATGTTGCAGTAGGTTATCCGAGTGTAACCAAATGTATCCCATCGATACCGCCAACCCGTCGCCAATAACGAGCGGAGGGTTGACCGAAATGACGGAACTGTGACGGGGATCGCAACCGGCCCGGAAAGTTACTGCTTAACAGGTGGGCATGGTTTGAAGGGCCAGCTTGCGGCGGATGTAACGGCCAAGAATGTCCACGCCGATATTGAGCATGGCCGTTATCAGGATCAGAACCATGGCCTGGTCGAACCGGATACTCTGGATGGCGCTATCGACATAAAAGCCCAGGGTATAGATGCCGAGAATGCCCAGAATGGCGGTTTCCCGCATGATGATTTCCCAGCGGTAAAACAGAAACGCGAGAAACGACCGGTAGACCCGGGGCACGAGTTCCCAGCCATAGCGATTAAGCCCCTTGGGCGCATCGGATCTCAAACGGATGGTATTGGTTTGCCGGCCGATCAGGTGGCCGATGATGCCGCCATTATGAAGGGCCAGTGCAACCACAGCCGGGAGCATGGAAGGCCCCCAGAGTTGCAGGAGTATGTAGGCCAGGATGTATTCAGGCGTTGATCGGGCAATCACCAGAAAAACATGACCGGAGGTCCGACGTATCGGGCCACCAAAGTGATTTGAAATCAGCGGGAACAGGAGCAGCGTGAGGATACCCGTGGCCACCAGTGCAATCTGGGTGAGAATGACGGTGTTCCAGATGCCAGGCAATGCCTGTTCGACCATCAGTTCATTCAGCCACGGCAACAGGCCGGCCAGGCCCTCACCATCCCTCAATGGGCTGGGGACAATATCCTCGGTGAAGAACCGTTCAACATTACCCCACACGATGGGCAGGCCATCGCCGAGGAAAAACGGAGCACCCACGATGTACACCGGCAACAACTTGGGTCTTACCCAAAGGGGAATGGTGGCAATGAGCACGTAGAAGAGTATCAACATCGCGCCGGCGTCGGAGTACATACCCTGGGAAAAAGACGTTTCCAGATAGAACCCAAGAGTCGGCAGGCCAACAAATCCGAGTATGGCGCTTGAACGCAGTCCGCATTCCAGGCGATAGGCGGTGTAGGTTATCAGCTGGACCCAGCAATCAGGAATCTTGGTATACAGGAACGCCGCGATGGTCCCTGTCCCCGGCGGCAGGAGCCTGCCTGGTTCCGGGTCGGCTTCCTCGAGAATCTCGGAGTAAACCTTGGCGAAAATGCCGGAGTAGGGTATCGCGATCGCCAGCACACCCGTCAGGGGGTGGAAACCGAAAAACTGTAGAAAAATCAGGGCCCAGAATAGCTCGTGAATCGCCCTGATGAACGCGCAAAACACCCGCACCGGGAGAAATCGGTACACCAGAGCCAGAAAAAATCCGCAAACACCGCCAACGGTCACCCCGACAAAGGCAAAGGCCACCGTTCGCAATAAGGCGGTAAGAAGTCCTTCGCTGCTGAAAAAATTCGGAGTGAGTACGCCCAGGAAAAAGTTGCCGAGGTCCCGCCAGGGATTGTTTGCGGTGATCGCAATATCGGCAAACAACAGCCCCACGAGCGCGATGGCAAGAAAGATCAGGCTGGTGCGAACCGTTGGGTAGGAGAGCATCGCGCGACAGGTCCTAGTACAACGACATAATGTCTGCGGCCGCCAGTTGGTCAGTTGGCTCATCCAGGGCAATCTGCCCATTCTGGATGCCAACAATGCGGTTACAGTACTTCATCGCCATTTCCACATCGTGAAGAGCGATAACACTGGTTGTGAAGCGGTCTCTCAGCAACTTCATGACATGATGCGCCATGGGTCCGTCCAGTGCCGATATTGGCTCATCTGCCAATAAAACCGGGGCGTTACGATAAAGGGCTCTGGCAATGGCCACCCGTTGGCGCTGTCCGCCAGAGAGAGAAGCGGTGGGAATCCAGAGCTTCTCAGACATTCTCAGGGCGTCCAGCAGTTCCAGAACCTGCTTTCTATCCTGTTTGAATGGCCGCACAAGGGTAACGGTGTTGTACCAGGTGGCATGCTTGTCGAGCTGGCCCATAAAGACGTTATGAAACACCGGAAGGGCGTTTACCAGTCCAAGCTCCTGGGGGACAAGAGACGACTGCCCATCCACTCGCTGGTGAATTAGCCGGATCAGAGTGGACTTACCTGCACCACTCTTACCGACCAGAGCAACCTGATCTCCCTCCTTTACCTTGAGGGTGAGGGGCCCGATTACCCGCTCACCCCCGAAAGAGGCCGTCAGGCCTGAGAGATCAAAGCCTGCCATCAATCGATGATTCCGATTTCTTTCGCTACTTTGCGAATCGGCTCATAATCGTCGTTTGAGGCGGGAATGAAGGCGGAACGTGGGAAGCTCTCAAGTAACTCGGGATCATCAAGCGAGAGCAGGGCCTCACGAACGCGATCGGTAAAGCCTTCGCCGTAGTTTTCATCCACGTCGCCACGGATGCTCCACTGATAATTGGGGAACCCGGGTGTTTTCCAGATGACCTTCACAGCGTCAGTATCGATGTTGTCGTTTTCCAGTTCTTTTTCCCAGACCGCGTAGTTCATCGCGCCCACTTCATAGGTGCCGGACTCGACCAGACGGAGGGTGCGAGTGTGGTTGCCGCTGAAGCCGACTCGGGAAAAGACATCCTCGGGTGCTTCTCCAAACGTCTCGCGGATGTGGTACTCGGGAATCAAACGCCCGGAAGTTGAGCCCTTGGATCCGAAAGTAAAGGTCTTGCCACGGACTTCTTCCGGCAGGCTGTCCTGACGATCCAGGCCGGTGCTCTCATGAGCAATGAAATAGACATAGAAGGCCTGATCCTCAGTGCCTTGCGCGATTGCCTGCGAGCCGGGTACAAGTGATCTCGCCTGAACACCGGAGAGACCGCCGAACCACGCCAGCTGCACCTGGTTATTCCGGAAGGCGGAAACGGCTGCTGCATAGGACTTGACGGGGATGTACTTCACATCGGCATCCAGTTCCTCGGACAGATAATCAGCAATGCCGCGAAAACGCTCGACCAGCTTGGTTTCATCTTCATCTGGTATAGCCGTGAAAATAAACGTCTTGGCCGATGCGGTTGCGGTAAACAGAGAACAGAGACCAATAATCAGCAATTTCCGTATAAGATTCTGGGTCATGGTTTTTCCTTGTTGAAACGGATATTTAAAGTGAGGAGTCTAGCAGGGCGGCTCCTGTTACAAGAGGATACCTGTATTCCCGTTAACTCTGAACAGCTATACGGTATCTGGTTTTAATTGGCTCAGGTCGGCGGTCGACACATTTCATTTCAGGCGGTTGCAATGCATTTAATCATGATCACACCGGCAAAACCGGATTCAAAAGCCGGAAACCGAGCGACAGCAGAACGCTGGAAAGGCTTACTTGAAACTGCCGGCCATTCGGTGGAGCTGGTCAACGAATACCAGGGGCAACCGTGTGATGCATTTGTCGCGCTCCATGCCTGGCGCAGCGTTGGCGCCATTCGGCGGTTCCGTGAGGCCTGGCCCGAAAAGCCGCTGATTGTAGCCCTGACCGGCACGGATATATACCGCCACCAGCACGAATACCCGGCGGATACCCTGTATTCCATGGCCGAAGCCGATGCGTTGATTGGCCTGCATGATCTGGTGGCCAACGATATTCCCGCGCGATTTGCCGAAAAACTGATCACGCTTCATCAGTCGGCGGATGGGCCTGAGTCTTTTCCCGCGCCGAAACACGCCCGCAATAATGCCGGGTTCAACGTGTGTGTCATCGGCCACCTCCGGGAAGAAAAAGATTCCCTGCGCGCCGCCTTTGCGGCCCGTTTGCTGCCGGCAGACTCGGAGATTCGCGTCGTCAGCGCGGGCAAACCCCACAATCAAGAGTGGCAGCGAAAAGCCGAGCAGGAAATGGCAGAAAATCCGCGTTTCCAGTGGCTCGGGGAGCTGGAGCAGGGCGCAACACGGCAGTTGATGGCAGACAGCGAGGTAATGGTGATCAGTTCGGTAATGGAAGGTGGCGCGAACGTGGTATCCGAGGCCTGCCGGGTTGGCCTGCCGGTGATCGCGTCGAAGATCCCTGGCAACGTTGGTCTGCTTGGCGAAGACTACGCCGGCTATTTTCCGGTCGGCGACGAGCGGGCTCTGGCGGAAGTGCTTTACCGCGCGGAGCAGAATGCTGAATTTCTTACCACTCTGAAGCGCCAGGTGGGTCAGTTGGCCGGGCGTTTCCTGCCGGCAAAAGAGCAGGCGTCCCTGGAGCAGGCACTGCAGCTCGCGATGCAGCGCTGCTCCCGCAGACGTTAATCCCGCAGCGAAATCGGCTCGATGGGACCGGACTCGTCCTGGGCAGTAATCCGGCCAATGATGGCGGTGTGAGGGTAGCCCAGAGCCTTCAGCTCACGAACACAGGCCTCCGCCTTGTCAGCGGCGACACTGGCCAGCAGGCCACCTGCCGTTTGCGGATCGAAGATCAGAGGGTACCTTGGGTGGTTAACCCACTTTTCCTGGTCCTGGATGCCCCGGCGCAACCGAATGTTTGCCGGCTGCAGGGAGCTAAGAATGCCTTGTGCGGCGGTTTCTTCGGCCCCCGGCAATATCGGAATGGCAGACAGCTCCAGCTCGGCATCAACGCCCGACGGCTTGGTCATCTCAACCAGGTGCCCCAGCAGTCCGAACCCGGTTACATCTGTGCAGGCCTTTGAGCCGAACTTCCTGAGACAGTCCGCTGCCGCCTTGTTCGACTGGATCATGGACGCCAGGGCCGAATCGATCCATCGGCCTTTAGCCGCCAGCTTTGCGTGGGCGGCAAAGAGGGTGCCTGTGCCGATGGGTTTGGTGAGGATCAGGACATCGCCGGCTTTCAGTCCGCCTTTGCTCATGACCTCTTCCGGGTCAATCAGGCCATTCACCGCAAAGCCCAGGGCCAGTTCCTTGCCCTCGCCGGTGTGGCCACCAACCAGCGCACACCCGGCCTCGTTGAGGACTTCAACGGCACCGGACATCATCTGGTAGACCACATCCTCAACCTTGGATTCGATGCCATAGGGCACGGTGGCCACTGCCGTCGCGCTCTGGGCTTCGGCCCCCATGGCAAACACGTCACCCAGGCTGTGATTGGCGGCGACTTTGCCAAAGATATAAGGGTCGTCAATGAACGCGCGGAAAAAGTCCACGGTATGAACCACGGCCTTGCCGGGAGGTACTCTCAGCACGGCGGCGTCGTCCGGCGCGTGCAAGCCAATGAGGATGTCGTCCCGCTCAATAGGCTTGAGCTCACCCAGCGCCCGTGAGAGGACTGTGCTACCCACTTTGGCTCCGCATCCGCCGCAACGCATGGCTACCGCTGAGATCGCCTGGGAGGCTTCCTCGGCGTTCTGGGCCGCAGCGGTATCCGGCAGCTTGGACTCTTCCTCCATGGGAGGCAGATCATTGAACTTCTTCATGAACCGGCGATCAATCCAGTCCTTCCAGCGCCAGACCCAGGCGCCATCGAACTGAACGTCACCACGGGAGGCAACCGCGTATTTGTCGCCGGTGCTGATCAGGGCCAGCCACTTTTTCTGGGGATAGAAATCTCTCGGGTCCTTGCCAGTGGCCACACGCTTGAGATTGTCGGCCAGGGGAGGCCCTTGCCTTACCGCAAACACGCCCGCTTTTTCACGGGGGTGATTCACCACGTAGGCGATATCGCCGGCGGCAAAAATGCTGTCGTCATTCTCCACCTGCAAGGTATCCCGAACCCTCAGGAAGAGGCCATCGTCCAGAGCCAGGCCGGTATCCTGCAACCATTCCGGGCCACCGGCACGGGTTACCCAGAGCACCTCGTCAGTTTGCAGGGTTTCGCCGGATTCTGTCAGCAGCAGCCCTTCCTGAACCTTGCTTACCGGCGATCCCAGGTGGACCTTCACGCCACGTTGCGACAATGTCCTGCGGAAAACCTCACGAACCTTGGGGTTGTGGGTGGGAAGGATTTCATCGGCCGCATCGAAGAGATGAAAGTGCAACTGGCCCGGGTCTTTGCCCCGCTGTTTCAGCTCGTTTTTCAGGCGAAACTGCATGGCAAGGGTCAGTTCAACCCCGCCTGCACCAGCGCCAACTACCGCCACGGTGAGCGGGCCATCGTGGTTTTCAATACGGGAGAGCAGGGCAAGCCAGCGGTTGTTGAATCCGGTTATGGGTTTTACCGGCACCGCATGGTCAGAGGCACCTTCCACTTCATTGACCCGCGGGGATGAGCCAATGTTGATGGAAAGAATGTCGTAGGGTACGTCCGGGCGGCCCCGGCAGATAACCCGCTTCCGATCGCGGTCGATGCCCATGGCCTCAGCCCGATAGAAACGCGCGCCGGCGTATTCCGCAAGACGGCTCAGATCAATGTGCACATCATCGTAGCTGTAATGGCCGGCCACGTAGCCGGGCAACATGCCGGAGTAGGGCGTATGGGTGTCGCGGCAGATGAGGGTCAGGCGCACGCCGGGGACAGGGTTCATGGCGAACCGTTTCAGCACCCCGACGTGACTGTGCCCGCCGCCAATCAGGACAATGTCCCGTAATACAGGCTGGTCAGGCGTTCGCATCAGCTGATTTTCTTGGCTTCAGCAGTGAATTCGCTGTATCCCTTAACGTTTGAGAAAGCCTTCAGCTTTTCCTGGTCTTCCGCAGACGGGTTGGCGATCTGGTCGATGGAGGTAATGCCCGCGTCCTTCATCTTCTTGGCGGTGGCCGGGCCAATGCCTTTGACCAGCGTCAGGTCACTCTTGTCCACGGGCTTGGCCGCTTTTGCAGCCGGTGCTTTTTTGGCCGCAGGTTTCTTCGCAGCTGGCTTCTTGGCAGCAGGTTTGCTGGTTGAAGCTTTTGCTTTGGAAGCGGTTTTGGCGCCTTTCTTCGGTGCGGATTTCTTCGCAGCGGTGCTGGCTTCCTTGCTCACTTCATCAGTCAGCTTCTTCACTTCCTCGCCCGCTTCTTTGGAGGCGACGCCCAGACGTTCCAGGATGCTGCTCTGCAGTTCATGGAATTCCTCAAGGCGACGTTCAAACTCCTCGTGGAAACGTTTCATCTCGCGGTCGCGAAGCTCGTCAATTTCCTTGAGCAGTTTGCGTACGGGCTCCTGTACCTGATTCTGCAGGCTGTCGAACTGCTTCAGCGCATCGTTTACCAGGCCTTCGATCTGGGAGGAGGTCTTTTCGAACTCCTTGTTGACCTTTTTAACGATCTTATCAACGTTCTGTTTGGCTTTCTTCGCCATGGAATGTCTCCTTACGGACAGGTTTCAAAAAATCAGGATCAGGCCATTTGCCGGAAACCGGACATGGAGCCTGGGGAACGACGTGATTTGAGTGACTGCTTTTTGGACAGCACTTCGCGGATTCTGCGGAGCTTTTCGGCCAGAGAAGAGCTGCCATTGGAGTCGAGTTCCACAAAATCAATCGAGTAAAAGAAATTGCTGCAGTGCTTTCTGCGCTCGGTCACCAGGCCGGCAAGGCCTTCTGCCCGGATCTTGTCAAACGGCATGTCCATAACCAGATCCAACACCACGGTATCCCCGGGGTTGAACACCTTGTCGGTTTTCATCACGCACCCGTAACCGTCCAGCTCGTAAAGAGCGGCCTCGACAAGCTCCTTTCGGAACAGGCCCTGTCTGACTCGGAATCGGGCGACAAGATCCGGCAATGCTTCGTTCATGAATCAGGTTCTCTGGTGATTTCCGTATCCACAGCAACCTGTCTCATGGGGAGACAGGCTGGATATTGATTAAACAATAGACACTGACTTTTGGTTTTGCAACGCCATCAGTGCCATACGTTCGACCGCTAACGCAGTTTTTTAACAATTTAACTTGGCCGATCAGGCCAGATTATTTTGTTTTCAATTCATACATATCAACGCGACGATCTTTCAGGTTGGTGACAGACCCCTCGTTGCGGACCAGTTTCAACTTCTCCAGATCCATATCGGAGAACATGATCATCTCTGTATTCGGCGTGGTTTCCGCCATCACCGCATCGTGGGGGAAGGCGAAATCCGACGGCGAGAATACGGACGACTGGGCGTACTGCACGTCCAGGTTCTCTACTTTCGGCAGGTTGCCGACACTGCCGGTGATTACGACGTAACACTCGTTTTCGATTGCCCGGGCCTGAGCACACTGGCGAACCCGCAGGTAGCCATTCTTGGTGTCGGTCCAGAAGGGCACCATAATGATATCGACTTCCTGGCTGGCGGCAATCCTGCCCAGCTCCGGAAATTCAATGTCATAGCAGATCATGATGGCGATCCGGCCGGCGTCGCTCTCGAAGACCTCGAACTGGTTGCCGCCCTCAATGACCCAATCACGGCGCTCGTGGGGCGTGATGTGGATCTTGCGCTGCTCATCCACGCGGCCATCCCGGTGGCACAGATACGAGACGTTGTACACCCGGTCGTTCTCGATCAGCGGCATGGAACCGGTGATGATATTGATGTTGTAGCTGACCGCCATCTCGGACATTTCTTCCCGGAACTGCTGGGTAAAGCCGGCCAGAAACCGGATGGCCCGGGTCTGATCCATCTGATCGGTCAGGCCCATGAGTGGCGCGTTGAAAAACTCCGGGAAGATGGCAAAGTCGCTCTTGTAGTCAGACAATGCATCCACAAAGTATTCCACCTGCTCCAGCACCTCTTCAACAGAGGTGAATTCACGCATTTGCCACTGCACGGCGCCGAGCCGGACCTGGGTCTTCTTGACGTTCAGAATCGCGGAGGGCGGCGTGTAAAGGATATTACGCCACTCCAGAAGCGTGGCGTAACCCTGGGATTTTTCATCCTCCGGCAGGTACTTGTGCATCAGCCGGGTAACCTGGAAGTCGTTCGAGAGCTGGAAGCTCAGGATCGGGTCGTAGATTTCCTTCCGGTCCACTCGCTGAATGTACTCCTCCGGGGAATACTGCTCAGCGTACTTGAAATAGCTCGGTATACGGCCGCCGGCAAGAATGGCCCGCAGGTTCATTGAGCGGCAGAGTTCTTTCCGGGCCTCGTAAAGTCGGCGCCCAAGGCGATAACCCCGGTAGTCGGGATGAATGAAGACATCCAGCCCATAGAGAGAGTCACCATTGGCGTTGTGCCAGATTTTCTCGTTCCGGAGAATCAGATCGTCATAGGTGTGCGGATTGCTGAAACGCTCGTACTTCACGCATACGGTAAGCGCAACCGCAATGAGCTGCCCGCTCTCCTCGATGCAGATCTGCCCGTCGGGAAACTGTTCCACCAGTGCCTTGATGGTGTCTTTGGGCCAGGAGCCTCCGATATCGTCGTAGACCCGATCCATAAGCTTCTGAAGCTGGTCGTAGTCATCAAGCTTCAGGTTCCGGAGGTTGAGGTGCAGTTCTTCATGGGCCATTCAGTTCGGCTCCCGTTCGTTATGAAGTGAGGACAAGCTCAGCATTTGCTTCTCTATCGGGAAAGTTTAACAGAAGCCGCTAAAGACTTCGCATCGCGGGCCGAAACACGAATTAACGAATATCAATTTTCACTCCAGAGGACTCGACAGTGCAGCTGACATTCGGGCAAAAACTCCTGACCGCTTTCGGTATTCTATTGCTGTTGGTGATGGGAGCTTTCACGCTCTCCGGCGATTTACGTCTGCAGAACACCACGGAAACCTATGTGGACGCATTGATCGACGATACGGTGCAGCAGAGTACGTCGAGCATTGCAGAGTGGCTCAATACGCGGCTGGTGATGACTGAGGCCACGGCCAAAGCCCTGGAAAGTGCCGGCAATGATGAAGAGGCGCGGGTCGTGCTTCAGGCCATCACCACTGGTGGCGGGTTCCGGGATGTTTATGTCGGCCGCACCGATGGCTATATGCTGATGAAGTCCCCCGAGGCTGATGCAACGCTCCCGGACGATTACGACCCTCGCGAGCGGCCCTGGTACCAGAAGGCCATGCGACTTGGCAGCGCCTCGTTTACCGATCCGTACCAGGATGCCAGCACCAACGACATGATCATCTCCACGCTCGCGCCGGTAAAGCGCGGCGAATATGAAGGTGTGGCGGGCGCAGATATCGGCCTTGGTGCCATCGCTAAAACCCTTTCTACCGTCACCCTGGCAGAGACAGGCTACGCTGCCCTGATCAATGAACGTGGCACCGTGCTGTTTCATCCCAGACAAAGCCTGGTTGGCAAGAACATCAGCGAATTGCTGGGTACCACGCCGGACCTGGGCGGAGCGCCCCATGAATACAGCAATGACGAAGGCAACTGGGAGGCCAGTTTCCATCCGATCAGCGAAGCCCGGGGCGTGGAATGGTACCTCGGTACCTTTGTAAACGCGGACAAGATCAACGCTCCGGTTCAGAGTGCCCGGATGACGGGCCTGGTCATGGCGGTGATTGGCCTGATTGTCTCACTGGTGATTCTGCACCTTGGTATCAAGATTCTTATGACGCCCGTGCGCCGGCTGAACAAGGCAATGGCGGATATCGGCAGTGGCGAAGCGGATCTCACCCGGCGTCTGGACGACAGCTCCGGGGATGAGTTTGGAGAGCTGGCCGGGAGCTTCAACCGGTTCGTTGAGAATATCCAGAACGTGGTCAGGGATGTTCAACAGGGCAGCGCCGAACTGGGCCAGAATGTCAGCTCACTGAGAGATACCGCCAGTACCAGTCGCTCGAGCGTGGAGAGCCAGCAAGCAGAAATCGACATGGTGGCCACTGCCATCAACGAGATGTCTGCCGCTGCGAACGAGATCGCCCAGAACGCCCAGCAAACCGCAGACGCAGCCAACAATGCCGACGGCGACAGCCGCGCGTCACTGGAAACGGTTGCGGCGTCCCGGGACGCTGTCCAGAAACTCTCGAAAGAGGTCAACGCGGCTGCTGAAGTCATCAACACCCTTGGTAAAGATGTTGCGTCTATTACCACCGTGCTCGAGGTGATCCAGGGCATCGCGGAACAGACGAACCTGCTGGCACTGAACGCGGCCATTGAAGCGGCACGGGCCGGCGAGGCCGGGCGTGGTTTTGCGGTTGTGGCAGACGAGGTGCGCAACCTGGCTCAGCGCACCCAGTCCAGCACCGAAGAAATCAACAATATGATCGAACGCCTGCAGAAAGGGGCCAATGATGCCGTTGATGTGATGCAGGCCTCCACGGCCGTTTCCAATGTAAGTATGGAGAAGGCCCAGGACGCCATGGAAGCCCTCAATCGTATTGCCGAGGCCATTACCTCCATCAGCCAGATGACATCGCAGATTGCCACGGCATCGGAAGAACAGACCTCGGTAACGGAAGAGCTGAACTCGTCGATTACACGCATTGCGGATCAGGGGCAGGAAGCCGCCGCCGCGGCGTCGGAAAACGATGTATACAGCGGCCAGATTGAACGTATCGGCACGGCACTGAACCAGAACGTGTCGCGCTTCCGGGTGTAGGAACGACGCCTAACGGCTGAGGATTTCCAGGCGCCTGCGCAGGTTTTCCAGCGTGCTACGGCCAACGTAGCGGGATTCTTCGCTGAGAAAGGGGTTCTCAAGGGCAATCACCCGGCGCCTGTCGAGGTTCAGCTCCCTGACAGCGCGGGCGTAATAGGTTTTCAGGTACTGGCTGAAACTTCCGTCGTGAATGGCCCGCTCGATGCCCAGTTGCAGACGATGGGCCGGATCTGGATCGGCCAGGGCTCACACTGGCCGGACACCCCGGTGCTGGAGGCAAATGGTATTCCGGTAGTTACCCATTCCCGATACGAAATACTTTTCGGGATGCTGCGCAACGAGCGCTTCGAGTGTTTTGCCCGGGGTGTGAGCGAGGTGCTTTACGACCTTGAAATGGAGCAGGACCCGAACCTGGTGATCGAACCCAATCTGCTGATCGCCTACCCCATGCCATCCTATCTGTTCGTCGGCCCTAATGATCAGGAGACGGC
>PYVH01000052.1 GCA_003030785.1 Marinobacter sp. B9-2
TGCCCTCGCGTCCCATGTGAAAGACGCCTTCCAGAGTCTACGCTGAACACAGCGGCCTGGAGCGCTTGCCTGTAGGATATGCAGCCAGACTGACGGATTCCGGATCAAGGACACAATTGATGACAGTTTATTTTGTTCAGGCCTTTATTTATCTGGCTGCCGCGGTGATTGCTGTGCCCCTGGCAAAACGTTTTGGCCTGGGCTCTGTACTCGGCTACCTGGTGGCGGGTGTGGTGATTGGCCCGGTGACCGGGCTGGTTGGCCAGGAAGCCAATACTATCCAGCACTTTGCCGAGTTTGGCGTGGTGATGATGCTGTTTCTGGTTGGTATGGAGCTTGATCCCAAGGCGCTCTGGGCCATGAGGATCCGCCTGGTCGGGCTGGGAGGACTTCAGGTGTTACTCACAGCAGCCGCCGGTATGGCCGTGGCCGCGTGGCTCGGGCTTCAGTGGCAGACGGCCCTTGCGGTCGGTCTGATCTTTGCCCTGTCATCCACCGCTATTGTCTTGCAGACTCTCAACGAAAAAGGGTTGGGCAAAACCGAGGGTGGGCGCAGTGCCTTCTCGGTCCTGCTGTTTCAGGACATCGCTGTAATTCCGATGCTTGCACTGATTCCCTTGCTGGCTCTGCCGGAACTGATGGACGCTTCGGGCACCTCCGCTGACCACAGCGGTCATCTCAATCTGGTGAACAGTCTGCCGGGTTGGGCTCATGGGCTGGTTTTGGTGGCGGCCATCGGAGCGGTAATTGTGGGCGGCCACTACCTGAGCCGGCCCCTGTTTCGCTACGTGGTGCAATCAGGTTTGCGCGAAGTGTTCACGGCCACTGCTCTGATGCTGGTAATCGGGATTGCTGCTCTCATGAGCCTGGTAAACCTGTCTCCGGCGTTGGGTGCCTTCCTGGCCGGTGTGGTGCTGGCCAACAGTGAATTCCGGCACGAGTTGGAAGCGAATATCGAGCCGTTCAAGGGGCTGCTGCTGGGCCTGTTTTTCATTACGGTTGGCGCTGGAATCAATTTTGACGTGTTGTCCGGGCAATGGGGCACCGTGGTGTCCCTTGCGGTCGCGGTCATTGCGGTCAAGGCGACGATTCTGCTCGGTCTGGCGCTGCTTTTCAGGGTGCACGGCAGCAATGGCTGGTTGTTTACGCTGTCACTGGCACAGGCCGGTGAATTCGGCTTCGTTCTGCTGACCTACAGCGTACAGAACAACGTGATTCCCGTGGAAACCTCGCAGATTCTCTCGCTGGTGGTGGCGCTTTCCATGTTTCTTACGCCGCTGCTGTTCATTGTGTACGATCGGGTTGTGCTGCCCCGCTACCGGCGCTCAAAGAACGTTGACCGCGAGGCAGATGCCATCGACGAGCAGGCGCCGGTTATTGTCGCGGGTGTCGGTCGTTTTGGCCAGATTGTCTGCCGGCTGTTGCGGGCCAATAATGTTCCGATCGTGGCCCTGGACCATGAAATAGAGCAAATCGAGAATCTCAGGCAGATCAACATCAAGAGTTTTTTCGGGGATGCCAGCCGGCCGGATTTGCTGGAGACAGCGGGCATTGAGCAGGCCCGCTTACTTGTAGTGGCCATTGATGACCGTGACCGATCCGTGCAGATGGTGGAGCATGTGAAACAGTTTTTTCCGGGTGTTTGGGTGCTGGCCCGCGCCTTTGACCGTGGCCACGGATATCGTTTGATGGAAGCAGGGGCCGATGATGTTGTCAGTGAAACCTATCACTCAGCGCTTGAGCTTGGCGGCCATGCATTGACCGCCATGGGCGTGCATCCGATGCGTGCCCGGCAGATGACCTGGGCCTTCCTGGACAACGAGAAAGCTCACGACGACGAGCTGTTCGACGCCTGGAAAGAAATTGAGGAAGGCATCCGCTTCAGCCCCCGTTATGGTGAGCTTTTCATGAAGCTGGAACAGGCGTTGAGCAACGCCATGCAGGGCGACTGGGAAGAACCGAAGCAGGAAGATGTCCCGATCTGGAGGCCGCCCGACCGTTGACAGTGAGGTCAGCCTGCCCGGATTATTGTCTTGGTGTCTGTAGAGGTCAGTATTGTGTTCAGGAAAACGTTTGTTGTCTCCGGGCTGGCTCTGGCCGGCTCGTGCCTGGGTGCGGAACCAGCCAGGGAGGGCTGCATCACCAGCGATATTCAGCCAGAGGCGATTGATCTGGACAAACCGAGGGATCAGCTTGCCCGCCAGAGTGATCTGGTGATTCCGGAGGGTGCCCGGATCAGCAACATCCGGATCCTTCGCCGCCCCATCTTTGATACCACCGATCCGGAGCAGGACAATGCGCTCTATCGAACCCTCAATGCACTCAATACGCCGACCTGGGAGTCCGCCTTGCGCGCCCAGCTGGTGTTTGAGGAAGGGGATGTCTACGAGCCCGAGCTTATTTCCGAGTCCGAGCGGGTGCTGCGCCAGCGGGAATATTTGACCGCTGCATGGGTGGGCGTCACCCGGGTTTGTGGGGACGAAATCGAGGTAAGTGTTCTGACGCGGGATACCTGGACACTTTTTCCCAGCGTTGGCGTGTCGCGATCTGGCGGTGAGAACACCACCAACTTCGGGCTGTCTGATCCCAACTTTGCCGGGTCAGGCAAAAGCCTTGGCATCGGCTATGCGAAAGACCCGGACCGTACCGAAACCAGTCTGTATTTTGATGACCCCAACGTCTTGGGCTCGCACTGGCAGGCGGGATTCTCGTTCGATGAGAGAAGCGATGGACGGGGCCGCAGCGCCTACCTCGAGAGGCCTTTCTTCAGCGAGACCACAAACTGGCGGTTTGGCCTGAGCGGCATCGATGACGTGCGGGAGGAATCCCGTTATGTGGGGGCTGAGGCTATTGCGGATTATCGACGCAGCCAGGAATTTTTCAGTATTGATGGGGGCTGGCGCCTGGCCGAGCGGAATGACCGCCAGCTCCGATTACTGGCGGGCTATCGATACGATGCCCTGGAATTCGAGAGGCTCCCCAACGAACCCAATCTGGACATCCTGCCCGACGACCGGACTCTGAGTTACCCCTGGGTTGGCTTCGATTACCGCCAGAACCGCTTCCGGGAAATGACCAATCTGACGCGGCTCCAGCGAGTGGAGGATGTGCGTGATGGCTTCGTGTGGCGAACCGAGCTGGGCTACTCGGGCAGCGGGCTGGGTGCCACCGAGGACCGTGTGGTTCTGAATATGGATTTCAAGGATGTACTGCATGCATCGGAAACCAACTACGCCAGCTACACCCTCAGCCAGAGTGGCACTTACCGGCTCGACGAAGACCGGGTGGAAAATCTGTTGGGGACAGTGAGCGTTCAGTATTTTCACGGCGGCTCCGAGCGTTGGAACAGCTGGTACACCAACCTCGCCTTCACGGCAGCGCACAATCTGACAGCGGACCAGCAACTGCTTATTGGCGGTGAGAACGGTTTGCGCGGGTACCCCAGTGAGTACCAGCAGGGCAACCGCCGCGCGCTATGGACCCTGGAGCGGCGTTATTTTCCGGACTGGCATCCGTTCAAGCTGTTTCGGGTGGGCGGCGTACTCTTCACCGATGTAGGCCGGGCCTGGTTTACCGATGACCGGAACAATGGACCGGACGAAGGCGTGCTGAAAGATGTTGGCTTCGGCATGAGGCTGGCGTCCAGCCGTATCGAGGTGCAACGCATGCTGCACCTGGACTTTGCCTTCCCCCTGGATGGCGACGACAGTATCGATGATGTTCAGATTCTGTTGCGGGGGCGTAGCCAGTTCTAGCGTCACCAGGTGTCGACAAACTGTCCCCCGCGTTAGCATCGACCGGAGACAATGCCGAGCGTGGGCACCACGCCTGAAAGCCTGGCCATGCTGACAAAGGTATGACAGTCGAGAAAGGACACGCCGTTGGTGTCGGTGTCGGATGGGCGGCCACCGCCGCCTTCCGCAAACAGAACCAGTGGAATTCGCCATTGCCCGGCCAGAGCCAGGATGCGGTCTGCCTTGCGGTGATTGGTGAGCCCCCGGTTCCGCGGCAACTGTGTGGATGATGCCGGATTGCGTTGCCTTGACCACGAATTCCATTTTCATGGCTTCAAGTACCACCGGTCAGCCGGAACTCGCACAGGGCCCGATACAGCCGTCGGAGTGTTGTTGGATAATCGCTGCCGTGGGCAACCAGCTTGGCGAGCAGGGAGTCAAACGACGGACTGACGGTATAGCCGGCGTAACCATAGCCATCGACTCGTAAACCGGGGCCCGACGGTGGCTCGTACGTACTCAGTGTGCCGGTCGCGGCAATGGCCTTGAGCATCAGAGGGCCATGCTCTCTCAGGAAAGCCCGGGCTTCGCCAAGGCTCACCGTTTTGTTGATGCCCTTGATCAGAGCAACGTCGCAGCTCTGTGCCAGAGCCCGGGCTGCCGATTTGTCGCCAAACCCTTCCAGCACCTCTGGCGACGGGCCAATAAAGACCAGACCGGCCCGCTCGCATTCGCGGGCAAAACCGGCGTTTTCCGCCAGAAAGCCGTAGCCTGGATGGACCGCTTCGCAGCACGGCCCTTGAGAGCCACTGCCTCATCGGCCATACGGGTATGCAAACTGGCGGCATCGTCTTCAGAGAATACGGTGACCGCCCGCATACCGAGTTCGCTGCAGGCTCTGGCAATACGGATCGCGATTTCGCCGCGATTGGCAATCACTACGGAGCGGAAAGTCATGGTACCTGGTTCCCCGGGGTGTGATTCTTATTATGGGTGACAGAGTCACCATCCTGGAAACGCCACCCGGATGAGGCAAATGAATTTGTTTGAGGGCGGGTTATAGATATTGGTTATGTTTTAGCAGGTAGCGATTGACGACTTGGCTGGTTTTCCTTTGCTATAGGGTATAGGTTCGGGAGAGCGGCAATTCATTTTCAGGCACACTGCCGTTCAAAAGGAGCACCAGCTCTATGAAGGTTTTTTCTAACCCGGTTGGTTCCGGAAATCTGTGGTTTGATAATCTGACCACCGCTCAGGGTACACCGGTCGCTTACGACCCACAGGCCAGGGCGTTCGTCCCCATGCCTCCGTTTTGTGTGAACCGAGATATTATCGGCTGCAACTGGATTGCGCCGGAACAGGGGGCCTTCTGTCGGTCTTGTGCGATGACGGCGCTGGCACCCGATCCCAACATTTTCAATGCCATGCCGAACTGGGCCGAAACTGAGGCTGCAAAGCGCTGGGTGCTGGATAATCTCGGCCGTTGGCACTGGTTCCGGCCGGAAGATCCTGGCACCCGTCCGGTTTTCCACATGTTGGCGGAAGGCCTGACCCCGGTTGCCATGGGGCACGCCAATGGTGTGGTAACGATCAGTGTTGCAGAAGCGGATCCAGTGGTTCGTGCCACCCGGAGGCAGGCCCTGGACGAACCCTATCGAACCATGGTCGGCCACATGCGCCATGAAATCGCTCATATGCTCTGGTGGCGCCTGAGTTTGCGTGAGGACTTTCTGGATGCGTTCCGGGAGATGTTTGGTGATGAACGCGCTGATTATCCGACAGCGCTTGAGCATCATTACCATAACGGTCCGCCGGAAGACTGGAGGCTTTTCTACCTGACCAGCTACGCCTCGGCACACCCTCACGAAGACTGGGCCGAGACGGCTGCACACCTGCTGCACCTGACAGACATCACTGACAGTCTTGTATCAGCCGGACTGACATCGCCCGAGGTGCCGAGGCAGGGTTGGGACCCTTACTCAGAGCCAGACACGGCAATGCTGATAAATGTCGCAGCGTCGCTGGCCATTCGGGTTAACCACGTGAACCGTTCCATGGGGCTGTCTGACCTTTATCCGTTTGTGCTCTCGGAAACGGCGCAACGCAAGCTTGCGTTCGTGCATGACTGGTTGCGCCGCGGAGCCCAGGGCCTTTAATCCGTTTGAGCGCCGGTCGTTCAGACCGGCGCTACGCCAAATAGCCACTGGTGGGCCCAGACCACCATGATCACGTACACCGCAAGGCCACCAATGACGGCGATGATGTCATTGGCTTTGGTGGCTGGCAGCGTTGGAATGGCCCGTTGGGTTCTGCGCTTCATGGAGATCCGGTCGGCCACGGCCCAGGCCAGGAAGGCGCCGAACAGCAGAATATCGTGGAGCATCCCGTTTGCGAGAAGGTGCGCAAGAGCCCAGAGTTTGACGGCAGCCAGCATGGGGTGCCCCAGTTTTTCCTTGATTTTCCCCGGGAAGTAAGTGGCGAAGAGCAACGGGAATACAGGTACCAGAAGCAGGAAGGACACATGCTTGAGCCAGCCGGGAGGCACGTAGATCACGGTGGGATCCATCCGGGCGGCGCCGTATCCCCAGACGATCAGAACCAGGCCTACAAGGGACACCACGGAATAGAGTCCTTTGAAGGCTCCCTCGCCCATGGACGCGTTCAGCCGGTTACGCAGCGGCTCGTTAATTATGGAAAGCGAGTGCACGCCGAGAAACAGTACCAGACCGACAATCAGTGTGGTCATTTGCAAAACTCCTTTTGGCTTAAGTGACAGGGTTGCCTGATTGGCAGGGCGCTTTGCGTCGAAAGCCCTTTTGTGTGAAATCCTGATTAGTATAGGAAACCGGGACAGCAGATGCCTGAGCGTTTATGATCGGCGATCTGATTCACCGGATTGAAAAGGCGCCCATGAAGTTTCCCAAGGTTACTGTTGTACTGGTATCTGCTGCCCTGCTGTTTGTTCTCTGGGAGCAGACCCGCGACCAACCCGATCCCATCGATGCAAGCCGCCTGACCAATTTGCGGGCCAATCCGGTTGAATTGAGTGCTGCAGTTGACTGGATTTTTACCCAGATTCCGGACTTCTGCTCAGACGCCACTGGCGAGGGCAGTGAAACCAGAGCCCATGCTGATTGCGTCAAAAAAGCCGAGGCACGAACCTCCACGTGTCGGCGGATGCTTTACGATCGATTCCCGAGCGTTGTTGCCTCAGAGGCGGTATTCCGGGACGTTTCGCTCACGGCCATGGAGTGTCTGGTGCCCCGGTCCGTTTTGGTAAAGTAGGCCATATCACAACGACCTTCCGCCAGGATAGGTGTCAGCATTCCGAAGTTATCTGGGTCACCGTGCATTCCGGGTCGCCGAAGGAATCGTACTCGACATAGCAACCCGGAAGACCTGGGGCCGATCCTGAAGGCACGGAGAATCCTGCGCGGGTGTACTGGTTGTTGACGAAAGTTTCGAGCGAGGAATCGTTGGCGTCCACCGAGATGTAATCCAGCATTGTTAGCGAATCCGCAGCCTCGGCTCGGCTTTCAGGGCAAAGGTTGCGCCAGTCCACCTCTGAACGGCCCGCTTCAGTTTCTATTACGTAGCCAGTCTGCTGATTTCCGCCAGGATTGGTTGCTGCAGGTGACAGACCCTGAGCATAGGCCTTGCTTCTTACAATTCCGATGGTGCTTTGCATCGTGCCTGCCAATGAGTCCAATGCGGCCAGGCGGGCATCGGTGGAGAGGTCCGAGAAGCGGGGGAGCGCAAACGCAGCCAATACCGCAAGTATCAGAATGACGAGAACCAGCTCTATCAGGGTGAATCCGTGTGAATCTGGGATGCTCTTATACGATAGAAACATGAATGACTTCGTTCGGCGGATTTGAAATTGCAGGCATTATCCCATTTGGCAGGGCATGAAGCCATGCCTTCTCTGACGGGGCCATCAGACCTGCATGTAGCTTCCTTCGAATCATTAGCGTTTGAAAAACCTCGGATTTCGTTCAATAAAAGAATCAATCCAGCGCTCCAGAAAGGAGCGTTTGTCAGGGTTCTTAAGATAGCGCCAGCCTAATACGGAAATGACCAGTGCCCCGGTCGCATCGACGATCAGGTCCCACATGGTATCCGTCAGCCCGGAAGGATCACCAAGCATGGGCTTTTGCATGTTCATGCCAAACAGGGAATCCATGGTGAACTCGAAAATTTCCCATAGTGCGCCCACGCCAAGTGCAAACATGAATGCGAAAAATGCAACAAAGCCGGGTTTCATGTGCACGTGAATCTTTTCAGTCTCGTTCATTATGTGCACCAGGAGAAAGCCGAGAATACCCAGCAGGAACCCCGACATGGTATGGAGCGCCATATCCCACCACCAGAACCGCGTGTAGTAATCACGGATCTCTCCGAGAAACAGGGAAGCAAACACAAACCCTATGGCGGCCAGTTGCAACTCCGGCGGAATGTGGATTCTGAAGCGGCGCTCAAACAGCAACGGGAAGAAGGTGATGGCGATAATCATGGCCGTCAGAAATGCGGTGAACCATCGTTGGCCCCATACTGCAAAGAGCGCTTCACCAAGCAGTATCAATTGCAGAGCAATGGTAATCCTTTGGTGCGTTACGCGAATGCGCATAGGTCTCCCAAGTGAGTGGTTAAACGGCACTTTTGCATGAGTTGTACGGCGTTGGTATAGGGATGTAGGATCAGTCTGGACGAGAGGCCGCCTCAAGAATCATCCATGGTTCAGCAGGATCTGACAAGTTTTGGTGCTGTCCTGGTTCTACTCTGACCCCCGATCAACCATTGTTCCCGATAGCTACAGGACCCCACTGGCATGCCCATCTCTGTTCACTATGGTTTGACGGTACTGATCTGGGGTCTCACCTGGACAGCGATTCGTCTGCAGGTTGAAGCGGCGCCGGTCGACATATCCGTGTTTTACCGATTCTTTATGGCTTCTGTCGTGACACTGGTGGTTCTTGCCATGGTGCGCAGGCTGGAGAAGTTGACCCTGAAACAGCACGGTTGGCTGGTGCTGCAGGGGGCAACCCTGTACAGCCTGAACTTTCTGCTGATTTATCGTGCTGCAGAATCGATGACAAGCGGTCTGCTGGCGGTGGTGTTTTCGCTGGCCGCTCTGTTTAACGCTTTGAATGGCTGGCTCTGGTTACGGCTCCGGCCTACCGCCCGGCTTTATCCGGCGATCTCTCTGGGGATCACAGGTGTGGCACTGCTGTTCTGGCACGATCTGCAACTGGGGAATGCCACAGCCACCAGCATTCTTTTCGCCATTGGCGGCACCTTCTGGTTTTCCATGGGTAACCTGGTAAGCATCAAGGTGCGGATGTCTCAGGTGCCGCTGTTACTGGCCAATGCCTGGGCCATGGTTTACGGCGCGGTGATTCTTGGCATCTGGTGCCTGTTGCTTGGTGTTGAGTGGGTAGTCCCCACCTCAGCGACTTTCTGGGGCGCAACCGTCTTTCTTGCCGTTCCCGGCTCAATCATCGCGTTCTATTGCTACATCACGGTGATTCAGACGCTCGGCGCCGACAAAGCAGGCTACGCGACGGTACTTTTCCCCGTGGTTGCCCTGAGCGTTTCGACCTGGCTCGAGGGCTTTGAATGGACAACAACGGCGGTACTGGGCGCTTCGCTGGCGCTGCTGGGCAATTATGTTTTGTTCCGATCGGCCAAAGCGTAGCGCTCGTGAAGCTCTCTCAGGGCGTCAGCAAGAGCGGGGAAGGGACCCTCAGTGGGAACGCCCGGAACAACCTCATTGATCGGAAGGGTTGCCACGGGTGGTGGCGCCACGTGCAGTTCGTCCAGCCAGGCTGAAAGCTGCTCTGACGAGCTTGCATAGACGATTCGCCCAAGGCCAACCCAGCCGTGTGCAGCCGCGCACATCGGGCAGTGCTCGCCAGGGCGCCCACTGTTCGGCAAAGGCCAGTTGCTCTTCTTTTGTCGGTCGGGCATCCAGATTTTTGATGTCCTGTATTGCGGATGCCAGTGCCAGGTCGCCTTGGGGCCAGACATCCGGCCGTCGTAGCGCCATCATGTAATAGATGTCGACGGTCCAGGGCCCCAAACCGGGTACTTCTAAAAGGTGGCTTCGGCCCTGCACATCGTCAAGCTTTTCGACTTGCGCGAGGTCGAGTTTGCCGTCGGTTATGCGGTTGGCCAGCTCGACACAATACCTGGATTTCTGTCGGGTAAGCCCGACTCGTCTTAGCTCAGGCTCGCCAGCCCTCTGGACCAGTTCCGGGGTTACCGATCCAAGGTGGGACGCTAGCCGCTGGAACATCGTAGCTGCGGCTTTGAGCGAGACCTGTTGTTCAAGGATGATGTGGATCAATGATGCAAACCCCGGTTCGCGAGTCCAGATTGGAGGGTATCCCAGTCGGGCTCGCACCTCGTAAAGATCGGGATCTTTCTCAGCGAGGACGTCAACGCCCATTTTCAAGGTTTCGTCAGTGATCGTCTTTTGTTGCATAAAACCCTGTTCGGCTCTATGGGGATTATCAGATCAGTCGAGCAAACTGGACTGCTGCTTTGGAGACGACGCCTACGAGGTCTGTAAACATCATAAAAGTGTGTACGACACAGACCGTCTTTGGTTCTCAGGCCTGTCAGTCGGCGAAACACGACCGTCATTCCCATAGGGATATGCCCGTAGCTCCGAAAACAATCCTGATGTGAGTGGGGTGCGTAATTCCTAGTGCTTTTAAGGTCCGACCAATGAGGTGAAGTTACTATGAAATTAACTTTCAAGAATGGTTTAGCCGCAGTTGCACTGACCCTTGCGTCCAGCCTCGCTATGGCAGCAGAGCATGTCGTTGAAATGAAAAACTCTGGCGCTGACGGCGCAATGGTCTTTGAGCCAGGATTTGTGAAGGCTGAGCCCGGCGACCCGGTCAACTACGACGCTGCCAAAGCCGCGGTGGACAAGCTGACCGCTGCTGCCGCCACGAATAAGGATCGGCTGAAGGGTTACTTCGAGCAGGTTCAGTAATCTGGTTGAAGCCGTTTTTGCCGCGCCCTCCGGGGCGCGGCATTGTTTGTGAAACACAAAATCACCTATCCTGAATCCCGAACTTCCGGATACGCGCAGGAGAAGAGCGGATATGGCCAGACTCTCAGATCATGTGGATTGGCAATATGTGTTTCGGGAGTACTGGCACCTCTATAGATTTGGTTCTGCGGGTGGAAACCCGGTCATTCGTTCGCATCTCAAAGATGTCCGAAATCGACTTAACGCTGAACTTGAGTCCAATCCTGTTGTTGAGTTTGACCAACCTGTGCAGCTTCCAGTATGCGCATGGCTCGGGCGGGCTCTGGACCAGGGATTGAGTGAGCGGACCGCACCAGTTGTTAGAGTCCTGACGCGAGTCTCTGGCCAGCTTACGTGGCGCTATGGCTATGAAAGGATGCATAAAAGCCTGGCCCGTAAATACGCGTACGCTGAGCTGATGGGCCCGAACGGACCTGTGCTCAGCAAAAACGTCATACTGGGCCTGGTGCTATTCGGCCCAAAATGTACCTACCCGGAACACAGTCACGACGGCATCAGCGAGTCGTACATCTGTTTGAGTGGTTCGGTCTCTGACAGCAACTACAGCGTATTTACGCCGGGCTCCCTGTTCTTCAACCCGCCGGAAAAAGCCCACCGTATGACCACCGGGGACTTTGAGCCTACGCTCCTGGCCTACGCCTGGACGGGGACACCTGAAAAGCTCGCGAACCAGAGAATGAGCTTTGCGGGACGCAAGAGTTAAACGACCTGGTTCAGCCCTTTCAGAGGAGAGATTACCGCGCTGATCAGCGCGGCAACCGCTCCCAGATAGTTACTTCCGACAGGGTATGCTGGAACTTGTGCTGGGTTTCGCGGATAACGAAAGGCACCTTTCTCGGCTGACTGACTAGCCTGAAATGCTGTGAGAGGTGCTCTTTCAGGCCATCCAGCGTGGTGTGGTTCTCACCATCCTTTTTGAAACCGCCAATCCACTCTTCCTTCGGCGTGTGTTCCTCCAGCCAGGTGTAGGGTGAAGCAATAACCAACAGCCCACCGTCGTTGATTCGCTCGTGAATGCTGTCCAGAAAACGCCTTGGGCGGTAGAGGCGATCAATAAGGTTGGCCGCCAGAACAAGGTCGTAGCCCGAGTACTGCGGTTTCAGGTTACAGGCATCCCCCTGGTAGAAGCTCACGTTCTCAGAACATTCCTCGAGGCCAAGTTCTTTGAGCGTTCGGGTGTGATAGCTGACCAGTTCGCCTTCCTCTGCAAGTGCATAGCGAATGGAGCCTTGCTCGGCCATTTCCACGCCCAGCCTGATAAAGTTGGCTGAGAAATCGACGCCTTCCACCTGGTCAAAGCGCCTTGCCAGCTCGAAACTGGACCGGCCACAGGCGCAGCCCAGATCCACTGCTTTGCCGGTGGGCTTGCCATTCATGGCACCCAGGGCCAGATCCGCCAGGGCCTTCGGAAAGTTTTCCACGCCAAATCAGGTGTCACCGAAGTGGAGCTCCGCGTATTCAGTCAGCAACCGGTCGCTTTCGTAGTAGGCATTGGGTTGCACCGCTTCGCTTTCCGAGTCGATGTAGCGGAAGCCGGGCAGGAAGATGCTCCATGGTCCAGGTGCAGGTTGGCGTTGGCAGGGTCGTTGTCCACCTCTTTGATACCGGTTTCCTCCCGTTTCCACTCGCAAAAGGCTTTTGCTTCGTGGTAATTGACTTCCACCGGCCAGTCCCACGGCATCTCCACTTCCTCGGTCATCAGTCGCAGGTGCCACCCATTCTGCCAGCGCCAGAACGTTGGATGCCTGGCCTTGGCGAATTGGCGCCAGGCGCAACCTTCTTCACTCCAGAACCGGTCTTCCTGGTAACCGCCAGCTTCAACAAACGCCAGGAATTCCTGATTGCTGACCAGATACTGACTGGCCCTGAACTCATCGACCTCGGCTTCATGCTCGCCGTATTCATTGTCACAGCCGTAGTAGGCGTCATCGTAGGGTTTGCCGATTGAAACTGTGCCGGCTGGCACGGTGATCAGCTCGTTTTCCGGCGCTTCACCGGTTTCACGAATCGGGGCCCCTTCCGGCTGCGGGCGGACCATTGCCAGATCATGCTGGCGGATCAGTACAGACGAGGTCTCCAGATGGATACGCTCGTGCTCGACGCCCATGACGATGGGCCACCAGGGGCTCTCCCAATTGATTGGCAGGCTGAGCGGCAGTGTTTCGATCAACTCGAGAACGGTGGCCCGGACTTTGGCCCGGTAATCCATGACTTCGGCGACGGTAGGCCAGTCGTAATGGTCCTCGTCCAGATCGTCCCAACTCATCTCATCGACACCCACTGCAAAAATCGACTCCATGCGCGGATCGATGCGCTCGGGTAGCAGCTTGGCCAGAACCAGCTTGTTAACGAAGAATGGTGCGGTGTGGCCAAGGTAGAAAATGAGGGGGTGTCTCAGAGGGATCGACTTCTGGAAGTATCCGGCGTCCTCAGCAAACCTGTCGTGCGGCACGCCGCTCTGGATGAGAAGGCGGTTTCCGGTATTGGCACTGTCATTGTCGAACACGTCCTTTGTTTTTTTACCCACATGCATACGTTTCGATGGTCAGGGATGGTTCAATTCTCCCTGCAAACCGTTTAGAGCTTCCCTGTGGTCAAAATGTTACACGCCAGCTTCTTTCGCCAGGGCGACTGTCCGGGGCGCGCACCAGCTGCACCGAGGAGAATCGCCGTAGTAACGGACGGTTGATCAGGTTCAGGGCAGCCATGAACGCAATGTTGGCGGCGAATAGAATGGCAAACGTGCTGTTGGAGAGGCCATACCATTCCTGGTAGATGAACGAGGAATGGGTGATGAACAACAGCATGGTGCTGAAACACAGAACCTGAATGCCGATAAAACGCATGGTGGTTTTATGTCTGAGCACCAGCAGGTAGTTGGTCACCAGGGACCGAATCGGTGTCGTGGTCGGGATTCGAGGCTGGAGCTTCGGGAAAAGCGCAACCTGCAGCGTCAGGACAAGAAACCCGGCATAGCCCGCCAGCATGAGAAGTATCCACTGCCACTCGCCAAGCGCCAACATGAGTGACCCCAGCGAGGGTGCTGCAGCGGGCGCTATGAACATGATCAGCCCAATGAGGCCGAACAGCCGGGCGGCAGTTTTCATCGGACCATGCGTATTTTCAGAAATCCCCGTGCATGAGTCGTTCACTTCCTGTAGCCTGCGCGGCTTTTTCTTCCAGAGGCAGACCATATGACCGTGCAATCCGAATCTCCCCCGCAAGCCAGAAGTGGGCCACTGACAGACAGCGATCCCGTTGTTCTGGTGCTCACTATCGGCTTCATACTTCTGTTCGTAGGGGCCTCAATATTCGACAGTAGCTATGTGGCCGACCTGATCGGAAGCGGGTTTGCGTGGACCGCCACCTATCTGGGCTCCTTTTTCCAGTTACTGCTGCTACTCACGTTCTTTATCGCCATTGGAACAGCCCTGAGCCGGGCCGGCGCCGCCCGAATCGGCGGACTGGATCGACCTGAAATTGGCCGTTTCCGGTGGCTGTCGATGATCATGTGTACCTTGTTGGCCGGTGGCGGGGTGTTTTTTGCCGCTGGTGAACCGGTTTACCACTTTGTTGTTACGCCTCCGGCTTTTAATACCGAAGCTGGCTCCGCCGCAGCGGTCGCCCCCGCCATGGCCCAGTCGTTCACGCACTGGGGATTCCTGGCCTGGGCCGTGCTCGGCTCCCTGACAGCTCTGGTCCTGACCCGGGCCCACTACGGCCAGGGCAAACCTTTGCAACCAAGAACGCTGCTGTACCCGGTATTCGGGGAGAAAGTCATCCAGGGGCGCGTCGGCGGTGTCATCGATGCCTTCTGTGTGATTGCCGTGGTGGCCGGCACCGTCGGGCCCATAGGTTTTCTCGCCACCCAGATGAGCTTTGGGTTGCATGAGCTGTTCGGAGTCTCTGACGGATATGGCACCCAGTTGACCGTGCTGGTGGTGCTGGCTGGCGTTTACATGACCTCTGCCATGACCGGTCTGCACAAGGGCATTCAGTTGCTGAGCCGTTTCAACGTGATATTGGCACTGGTCATTGCCGGGGTAATCTTTGTCTTCGGCCCCACGCTGTTCCTGGCCAATACCTACACCCAATCGATGGGTGAATACGTCACCTCGTTCTTTGCCATGGCCACTATGACCGCGGAAACGGCTCCGGCCTGGTGGATGAAATGGTGGACGGTGTTTTTCTTTGCCTGGTTCATTGGTTATACGCCGTTGATGGCCGTGTTCGTTGCCAGAATTTCCCGGGGCCGGACCGTTCGTGAAATGGTTCTGGCGGTGGCCGTTCTGGCCCCCATCGCGACCACCATCTGGTTCACCCTGCTGGGAGGCTCCGGCATCTATCACCAGCTTGCCGGTACCTTCGATCTGACCGAAGCACTGAACAACTTCCGCTTTGATATTGCCACACTGACCGTGGCGCAGGCCCTGCCCGGCGGCACCTGGATGGCGGCTGCGATTCTGTTGCTGACAACCATTTTCGTGGCCACCACCGGCGACTCCATGAGCTATTCCATTGCCATGGTCGGGGCTGGCCATGACGAACCGAACCCATGGATCCGTGTGTTCTGGGGTGGTGCCATGGCATTGATGGCGGCCATTCTTCTGTACATGGGCGCCGGCCAGATTGGTGTGCTCCAGCAGTTCATTGTGCTGACAGCCATTCCGGTTTCACTGATTATCCTTCCCTCGCTCTGGACCGGGCCGAAAGCGGCCATGGCGATGGCACGGGAGCAGGGGCTGGTCTAGGCTTTTACGGGGCTGAGCGGAATACAGGGATGTGTTCGCTTGCCGACTTTTCTGATTGAAAGCTCGGGGAGGGCAGATGCTGGAATCGTTTGAAGCCGGTTTCAAGGCATGGTTGTGGCCGGGTTTTACGGCGATTCTCGCGGTTGCCGCGACCTATGTCGTGTATCGACTGGCTCTGGCCGTCTTCCGGCGTTTTTCAGAGTCCAGAACGGTCATTCGCCTGTTCCTCGATGCGGCTGCCCGGGCGCTCGGTGTTGTTTTCTGTCTGCTCAGCCTTACAGGTTCGCTGGCGGCCGCCCCACCGGATCTGCCTTTGATGGCGGCGATTCAGCAAATCACCACCCTTCTGCTCATCCTTGCCATTACCTGGGCGGCTGTTCGACTGACCTCGGCCATTGGCGAGGTCATTGTCGCGCTCAATCCAGTGCTGGAAGGGCATTGGAAGCGGGCGCGCAAGGTCGAAACCCAGACCCGATTCCTGGTCCGCGCACTTAACATTCTTATCGTGATCATCGGCCTGGGCGCTGCCCTGATGACCTTTGAATCGGTTCAGCACATGGGTGCCAGCCTTCTTGCCTCCGCGGGTGTCGGCGGCCTGATTCTCGGGTTCGCGGCCCGTCCTGTATTGAGCAACCTGCTGGCCGGTATGCAGATTGCCCTGACCCAACCTTTCCGTATAGACGACGTGCTATATGTTCAGGGCGAGTGGTGCTGGGTGGAAGAAGTCACAGCGACCTATGTGGTCTTGCGGGTCTGGGATCTGCGCCGCCTTGTAGTGCCACTGCAATGGTTTATCGAGAATCCGTTCCAGAACTGGTCGAGGAATACCGCAGAGCTGCTGGGAACAGTCTTTATCTGGGTCGACTACACCATGCCGGTTGAACCACTCAGGCAGGAGTTTACCCGGTTGCTGAATGACTCCGGGCTCTGGGATGGCGAATTTTCATCGGTACAGGTAACCGATTCCAGTGATCAGGCGATCCAGGTACGTTTTTTAATGAGCGCTGCCGATTCCAGCCGGAACTGGGACCTCAGATGTGCCATTCGGGAGGGCATGGTAACCTTCATCCAGGAACATTACCCGGCCCAGCTGCCGAGGCTTCGGGCCCGAGTGGTTGAAAGCTGAGCCTTGGTTGAGCGCTTGAAGGCCAGGCGAGATCAGAACTTATAATTTAGCCCCACCGCAAACAGGTACGAGGATTCATCGTAGAAGGTCAGGTTGGATTGGGTGTCGCCAAAGCCGGCAAAAGAAATAAACGACCAGTCCTTCCAGCCCATGAATTGCGGGTACTCGTAAGCTGCAAACAGGCTGAGCTCATCATCAGAACGCTTTTATTGAACAACGTGCTGGCGCTGCCATCGACGTTAAAGTTGGACGTTGAAGAGATGATCCCCGCATTTAGCGAGACTTCACCACTGAATCCCTTTTGCGGAGGCGCCGGTTGGGCGAAGACAGGCAACGCGATGCACAGGATTGGGAGGGCGAGGTACTTCTTCATTCGGATGCTCCGATTTCTTTGGGGCAGGCGCGGTTTCGAGGTGTGACCTCAGTGATGCTCCTTTTACTTACGCGTGAATAGTGTCTTGCGGTTCAGCATGGTTCTGGCAGTCTTGATTTTCCACGCCATGATGAACTGCACCGGTGAGTGGTTGCAAATCTCCCCTGAAATGTATCCCTTTATGCTCTTAGGCAACCTGGCCCTTGCAGCGTTGCTGATAATGTTTTGGATAAGCGGCCGCCAGTCTCCGCCAAATACGTGTTAGGCTCCGCCGAATACCGAAAAGCAAACGACTGGAGTGGCGTACCTGACATGAGCAGTGAAGACCTCAATCAAGTAATGGAAATGGATGGTGAAGAGCGGTACGACTACTTCCTGAGCCAAGTGGCCGAGGAACGGGAAATCTGGATCCTGGTTAACGGCCAGAGCCAATTCCTCAAGATCGCCTCGGACGATGGCGATGTGGAATACCTGCCCGTGTGGCCGGCTCCGGCGTTTGCCGCCGAGTACGCCAACGGCGGCGATGAGCTGACGCCCCGCAGTATTTCACTGCCGGACTTCTTCCGGAAATGGGTCCCCGGTTTAACGAAGGATGGCCTCGATGTGGGTGTATTTCCCGGCCCTGATAAAACGGTATGGATCACCGAACCGGCAGAGCTCAAGCAGGATCTTCAGGACGTAATGTCTGATTTCTAGTACAGTTTTCATCGCCTGGCCGCTTTGGCGAGACGAGTAATATGAAGCGCTGCTTGATTTCGTCTGGTCTGCCCTGATCATTTATCTCAGTACACAATCTGAGGGCAATCAATCATGACTGATATCCGACACCTGGTCTGTCCCCACTGCCACAAGGTAAATCGCGTGCCTGCGGATAAATTGTCATCTGGCGGCAATTGCGGCGCCTGCAAACAGCCGTTGTGGCCGGATCAGATTCTGGAACTGACGGATCAGAGCTTTGCCGCCCATACCGGGCGCAGTGATCTCCCCGTGCTCGTGGACTTCTGGGCGAGCTGGTGTGGCCCCTGCAAAATGATGGCGCCCCAGTTCGAACAGGCCGCGAGAGACTGGCGGGGCAAGGTACGCTTTGCCAAGCTAAATACGGAACAGGCCCAAGGCCCGGCCAGCCAGTTTGGCATTCGCAGCATCCCTACCATGATCCTGTTCCAGAATGGCCGGGAAGTGGCCCGCCAGAGCGGCGCCATGAATCAGGCGCAGATCAGCCAATGGCTGCAGTCGAAGGGTATTCGCTAGCCTGATAAGGCTGTTTATTCGCTGGCCGGTCATTAAAACGCCACAATGGCTGAGGCCCTGCCATTGCAGGGCTGAAGACACCTATCCGAGCTGTTCCCACAAAGTTATCCACAGTTTTTGTGGGTAAAGCTGACTTTGCAGCGACATCGACTTTCTTATGGTATGTAGCCAGAATTCGAGCCAAACTGTCTGTAACTAGCAAGGCAGATTCGGGCAAGCGGCGGCCTTACCCGATTGATCACTCCAACGAGGGCCGAATGAGAGCAGTCCTGTTTATTATCATGGCATTCTGGTTCCTTCCAGTTTCGTCCCAAACGCTCAAGATTATGGGATCGGACGAGAGCTTTCTCCCGTTTTATTACGGCAGTAATCTCAGCGAGGGCATTCTGGTCGAGGTGATCAATGAATTCACCAAACAGACCGGTATCGCAGCCGATTTCGTCCCGATGGCGCGTAAACGCCAGGCCTGGGCTCTGGAACGAGGACTGGCCAACGCGGTTTTCGCCAACCCGCTATGGATGCCTTTGCCGGACCAAATGCACGCCGTAGGGCCGTTGTTAACCTGGCGTGACCGCGTGTTCGCGCAACCTGGCCGGCGCCCGGACTCCTTCGATGACCTCAAGGGAGGTATCTGTCTTCGCAGATGGTTTGTCTACAGTGATGGGCTTGAGGGGCGGATCGGGAGCCATCTGGTGCGCCATGACGGCTACAATGCCCAGCAGATGCTGCAAATGTTTTTGCGCAAACGGTGCGATTACATCGTCATGAACGAAACGGAGTTCCGGTTTCTTGCACAGCTGGGGGACGTAGATCCGGAACCTTATAGCACGGAACTGATAGACGCCGAGTGGCCGGTCTATCTTGGGATACTTGAAAACGAGACAGCTTTAATTGAAGCGGCGGAAGCTTTTTTCTCTACCTACACGGTTGACGTGGAGGCCATGCTACCCAGACTGCCACGGCCGGACCGTTGAAGAGATTGATGGTCGGTTTGTCGATACCCCAGGCATGCGAGCGGCTTTCCAGGCGTCGTACCAGAATGTCCGCTTTGCAATCTAGCCGCATCCAGGGCACTACTAAACAAAAGCGGACATTCGCGACTCTCCACTGCGAGCCGGTTTTTGATCCAGTCTTGAAGAACGATGAACCGCTTCAATGGTTCGGCAATGCAAAACCATTAACGAAAAGGCAGCCCCATTTGTTCATGAAAGCTGTTCATACGCAGTATTTGAGTATGAATCCGTGAACCGTTCTCGTTAGTTTGGTTGTAGGAAGCTCAGCCAAGCCTTCCAAGAACTGGAAACGTCGACAACATCCATGACGCGAATAGAGTCATCTGACCGGTGAGCACCAACACGCCCATGACAACGAGTACCAGGCCTGCAAACACTCTCAGCAGTCGACTCCAGCGACTGAACCAGCGCACTCGTCGGCGAAAGTGCTCAATGAATAGGGCAGTTCCCAGGAAGGGAAGAGCCAGCCCTAACGAATAGG
>PYVH01000053.1 GCA_003030785.1 Marinobacter sp. B9-2
GAATGGGTGGCAGGCTTCGTCTGGAATCAGTGGCAACCTTGGTCTGGAATACGCACCATGATGCATCCCACCTTGATTGTGCATGCCATGATGGCGCGAGTGAGCGCTGTTGCCATGGTGTCCTTGATAACCATTTTTATGAGAGTAGTGGTGCTGCATTCCCTGCGCGGTGCCTCCATTCGGTTGGCTAGTGTCAGGGCCCGATGAAGACGGAGCCGGGCCTTCGTGGGCGTGCGCCGTAAAAGCGGTGGCAGAAAGACCCAGAGAGAGAGCCAGGGCAAGCCAATTGCGCGAAGTTTTCTGGAATTTCATTTTTTGTTCTCGCTGTTTTGTGAATGAACTGAGGGACCCATTCCATATCCCGAGTCTAGTTCATACGAGTTGATTCCAGGATTGGCTGATGTGTCTCGCGCCGTCGTTTTGTAAAAACGTATTGGGCGCAGTATCGTTTACTGCGAGTCTGCACCCGTCAATACCTCGACGAGGCCGGCAATCACGGAGCTATGTCTATGACCAAGTCGATGACGGGCCTGCTTACCGATATACTCGTGGCTGAAGGAAAGCTGGACGACAATGCGCTGGTCTCCTCCATCGTTCCAGAGTTTGCGGACAAGTGCATTTGGATCAGCAACTGTCCGACAGGTGATGTATACACCAGGCGGTAGCCGAATATCTTATGTTGGATTAGAGGGAAGGGTTCCTGGGTTATCTCATGCAGCCAAGCGCAATGAATTGCTACAACATCGTTCAGCTCTGTTTGCAGGGACTGATCTCGCTGGTTTTGATCTTATCAGTCACCGGCACGGTTAACGTTTCCGCTTTGGTGACCGCGATCGGCCTGTCGCAAGGGTTGGCTGTGATTGAGGTGTGGTCGGCTGCCAGAGGCAACACCGGGTCAACGTTTGTCCCAAGCCTCATCCAGGTCGGTGCGCGGATCGCAGTATCTGTTCTCTTATTTTTATTCCTGCCTCTCGGCCCACAGTGGATGATTGTGATTTTGGGCGTGGCCTGGGTCGGCGCGGATACCTTGAGGTATCTGTATTACCTTGAGAAAGCGAACCCTTTGCTGGCCTGGGCACGCTACAGCGGCTTCATCGTGCTTTATCCCATGGGTATGGCGCTGGAAAACATGATAGTCTGGCGCTTGATGCAGCACTATCTCAACGAGCCGTTGTGGTTTTTTCTGCCGTTCTTATCCATCTACCTCGTCTTTGCCGTACAGATGTATCTCTATATGAGGGCTGGCAGACAAACGCGAAAAATAGCGCAAAAACACTCTCAACCTATTGAACTACTGATTTTTTGGTCACCCAACCTCCCGAGTACATGCCATTCTGGCCGATAAGCGGAACTTGGCCTTGTTGTCGACCCCGCATACTCTACCCGACTGGGGACTGACCTTAGCGGATGCGGATTGCCTGGAAGACGTCGTGCCGAAGACCGGGCTGGTTTCGAGTGAAGATGCTACAGCGTTGTGGAGCGCTCGGCGCCAGCTTTTTTAAGCCGGTTGCCGGTCACGGTGCAAGGGTGTCTACCAGGGCGACAATACGCTGAAGGCCTCCTGTCTCTGAAAAAGTGAGGAGTTACCTGTCTCACTGGAAGGAGAAGTTCCTTAGCTGGCCTCGGAATCCGCGTGATGTTGCATATTGATCTGGCGCAAGCCTGATCCCAGATCAATGTGTGACTTATGTTGGCCTCAATGATTAGCTTACGATTTACTGTTGCTGAGTCAGCAATAGCAGGACAGCGATATGGACCCACAAATCCCTCGAGATCAGTTTCCTTTCACCAGTGCTCGGGTGGCAAGGCGCTGGCGCAAGTTTACTGGATGAGCGCTTGAAAGACCTTGGGGTTACCCAGGCTCGATGGTTCACCATGGTCTGCCTGCAGCGTGGTGGTGGAGGATTGACCCAGCGGGAGTTAGCCCATTTGATGACCATCGAGAATCCGACATTGGTCCGCCTGCTTGACAGCCTCGAGGAGCAGGGTATGGAGGCTATTCTCTGTGCTGCGGTGCACGGCATCTTTGCCGAGGCTTCGGATCAGTATCTTTTGGCTGCGGGTTTACAGTCTCTGGTGACCACCAACACCATTCCACACAGTACCAACGGTATTGATGTCAGTGAGTTGCTGGCGCCACCGATCAGGCATTTTCTCAATCAGGACAGGAGTAAGAGTCGATGAATATTACATTCCTTGGTGGCGCAGAGACGGTTACCGGATCCAAGTTCCTGATTGAAGCGGGGGAGACGCGGGTTCTGGTTGATTGTGGTTTGTTCCAGGGTTACAAGTGGCTGAGAAAGCGCAACCGGCAGCCATTGCCGCTGGATATAGAATCACTGGACGCAGTGCTTCTGACCCACGCCCACCTGGATCACTCGGGCTATATACCTGTGTTGTACAAGCAGGGGTTTCGAGGGGCGGTTTATACCCACCACGCTACCCGTGATTTGAGTGAAATACTGCTGGCTGATAGCGGCCATCTCCAGGAAGAGGAGGCGCATTACCTCGGCCGCCATAAACTGAGTAAACATGAAACTCCGGAGCCTCTGTATGACCAGGATGATGCGGACGCCTGTATGGAGTTGTTTCAGCCGGTAGACTTTTACGAAGAAGTCCAGCTCGGTGATATACGCTTCCATCTTCGGCCGGTTGGGCACATTCTCGGTGCTGCCTGCATCATTATTGAGACGGAAGGTAAACGCATCGGTTTTTCCGGCGATGTTGGGCGCCTCAACGATATTTTCATGAGGCCACCTGCGCCTCTGCCAGCTCTGGACATGCTGATGCTGGAGTCAACGTATGGCAATCGTCGCCACGACGATGCGGACCCGTTGTCGCAGTTGGCAGACATCGTTAATGAAACCGTCGACAAAGGGGGCAATATATTGATTCCGGCCTTTGCTGTGGGCAGGGCGCAGGTTTTACAGCATATGTTCACTACCCTGATGAAGGCGGGGCGAATTCCAGTGCTTCCAATTTACCTCGATAGTCCCATGGCAATCGATGTTTCCGAGATTTACTGCCGCTACGAGGATCAGCACCGATTGAGCAGTTCCGAGTGCCACGAAATGTGTAGCACCGTTCATTACAGTCGCAGTGTTCAGGACTCCAAGGCGCTGGCTGGCCAGGCATACCCCCACGTAATTATTGCCGGCAGTGGCATGGCAACAGGTGGACGCATACTTCATCATTTCAAGCGCCTCCTGGGCCAGCACCGCACAACTGTTATTTTCGCCGGCTATCAGGCCGGGGGAACACGAGGGGCCAAGATGATTGGCGGAGCGGAAAGGATCAAGATCCACGGTGACTGGTTTCCTGTCAAAGCCAGATTGGAAGTGTTGAGTGGGCTTTCCGGGCACGGGGATTTCGCAGAGATTGAACAGTGGCTTGCTCAGAGTGACCTGGCCCCCGAAACGCCGATCAACCTGATCCACGGTGATCCGGAGGCGCTGGAGGCGCTGAGGGATCACTTGCGTCAGAACACCCGGTTTGAGGTGGATGTGGCAGGCTACCAATCCATTTTGCGTCTTTGACGATGCCCTGACGGCCATCTTCGAGGGCGACCTGAATGAGCCGCTTAAGATCCGGCAACGACCTTGGTCGCGGCGGCTGCCGTGTGCTAGAGTGGGCGATCTCATTGGCTGGAGTGAGAGGCAGTGGCCCTGATCCCGGCTCCAACCTGAACAGTAATGTCATAAGGAGTGTTTGGTGAAATCCCAATCCTGGCTCTGGTCTCTGATAGCGGTGTTGGTGCTCGCCGGCGGTTCTTATGGGGTTTTTGTTCTGTTTGGGGAAGAGCCCTTGCCGCAGGGAATCGTCTATGGCAATGGCCATATCGAGGGGCGGGAAGTGCGGATCGCGGCCGAAGTGGCCGGTCGGGTCATCGAGCACCATCTCGCGGAAGGCAGCAAGGTTTCGGCTGGCGACACGGTAGCCGTGATCGACCCCGCCGATGCCAGAGACCGCCTGCGCTCGGCACAGGCCGAGCTGGCCTCGGCGCGGGAAGTCCGTGACGGCTTCGACAGCCAAATCACCACCTGGCGTCATCATCTCAAGAATGCCGAGAAACAACGGCAGCGGATCCGGGACTTGCGGTCCCGCAATCTGGCCAGCTCGAGTGATCTGGATCAGGCGGAAAATGCCGTCAGTGAGGCCCGGGGCCGACTTGAGTCTCTCCAGCGGCAGAAGGATGCCGCCGAAGAACAGGTGGCTGCAAGGGCGGCGCAGGTGGCACTGGCTGAATCGCAACTGGACAAAGCGGAGGTTGCCGCGCCGCTCTCCGGAACCATCCTGATCCGGGCGGTGGAGACGGGAGAGGTTGTCGATACCGGCCAGCCGCTGGCCACGATGGTGAATCTGCAGCAGCTCGAACTCAAGGTTTATGTCCCCGGTGATATCCTCAACCGGATCAGCTTGGGGGATCCCGCCAGAATCCGCGTGGACGGTTTGCCCGGGGACTTTTCCGCCAAAGTCGGCAGGATTGACGATTTCGCCCAGTTCACCCCCCGCGATGTCCACATGCCCGACGAGAGAGTTCGGATGGTCTATGGCGTTACCCTGGTGCTGGATAATCCGGCCGATGCTCTGAAACCGGGTATGCCGGCAGATGCCTGGATTCGCTGGGATCCGGACGCCGAGTGGCCAGCGACCCTCTCGGTTCCGGCGCGCTGAGCCGTCATGTCTTCCCCGGAACCCATCGTCGCCAAAGGCCTTGGCCGCCAATTCGGAGACAATGTTGTCATCGAGCCACTGGATGTTTCCGTTGATCGCGGCCAACGAGTGGGCATTGTCGGTGCTGATGGCGCTGGCAAGACGACGCTGTTACAGATGTTGGCTGGCATCCTGGACCCCACTGTGGGGGAATGCCGGGTCCTGGGCTTCGATACCCGTCGTGAGGCCAAGCAGGTTGCTGCCCAGATTGGCTATATGTCCCAGGGATTTACGCTTTACGATCGACTCAGCGTCAAGGAAAACCTGAGCTTTGCCGCTCGCATCCGGGATGTGCCCGACGAACTCTATCGGGAGCGTTCAGAAAGGTTGCTATCCATGTCGGGGCTTGGCCGCTTTACTGACAGGCCCGCCGCCAAACTGTCCGGTGGCATGCGGAAAAAGTTGTCGCTATGTACCAATCTGGTCCATGAACCGGAGCTGCTGATCCTTGACGAACCGGGGCTCGGCGTCGACCCCCTGTCCCGGCGCCATCTCTGGACCATGCTCGACCGCTTCCGGTCGCAGGGCCTGACCATGGTTGTGGCTACCTCCTACATGGACGAGGCGGAGCGCTGCGACAGGATACTGCTGCTGGAACAGGGCCGCGTTCTTGCGGATGGGTCGCTGGAAGAGCTGCTGAGGCCCGCCGCCGGAAGGGTGTTCACTGTAAATGCTGGAGATACCGGACGAGGCTTGCGGGAGTTGTCCGGCATCCTGGCTCAAATTGACAGCGTCCATTCAGTGCAGTGGTTGCCGGATCACCTGCGACTGGTGATGAACGCGGACATCGCTGAAAACCAGCTCGCCGAGTTATTGCCCGAGGGAACCCACCTGGCGGCGGCCGAGCCCCGGCTCGAGGATCTGTTTGTGCTGCGGACGGACAGGAGGGCCGGCGAGCAGCAGTTTCCGGAATTGGCCCGGCAAGACAGGGGAAAAGAGGAAGGGCTGGTGGCCACCGGCCTGAGCGTCCGCTTCGGACATTTCAAGGCCGTTGACCGGGTGAGTTTCGAGGCGCCATCTGGCGAACTGCTTGCGTTGCTGGGGCCCAACGGGGCGGGCAAGACAACCCTGATCAGGGCCTTGTGCGGGCTGGTGGCCATCGATGAGGGCAACGCCCGGGTGGCCGGGGTGAGCTCCGGCGGGGGTAGCACCGCATTGCGCCGGCAAATTGGTTATATGTCACAACGGTTTTCACTCTATCTGGAACTGACCCCCTGGGAGAATCTCCGCTTCTTTGCCAATGCCTACGGCCTGGCCGGAGGCGCGGCGCGGGCTGCGATCGACTGGGCCAGGGAAGTAACGGGGCTGACAGATATTCCCGACAAGCTCACCGGTGATCTTTCAAGTGCCTTGCGCCAGCGTCTGGCGCTGGCCTGCAGCCTGCTTCACCGGCCCCGGGTCTTGTTCCTTGATGAGCCCACCTCGGGTGTCGATCCCGTCGCCCGGTACCTTTTCTGGCGGGTTATCCGTGAGCTGGCCGCCAGCGGTATGACCGTGCTGGTCACTACCCACTACCTGGAGGAAGCGGCCTATTGTGATCGTTTGGCGTTAATGCTGGACGGGCGGCTGCTTGCACACGGTAGCCGATCATCGCTGAATCATTCGCTCGGCCTCGAAGCCGACGCCACGGTGGAGATGCTCTTCACGGCGGCCATAGAACAGGCGGGAACGGCCAATTCCCGGGCGTTGGGACCATGAAGGCTCATCGGCTTGGAGCCCTCATCGTCAAGGAAAGTCGCGAGCTGATTCGCGACCCGGTTACCATTGCGTTGGCCGTGATCATGCCGCTGATCATGCTTTTTCTGTTCGGCTATGCGGTCAATCTGGATGTGGAACAGGTTGCCGTGGGCATTTACGATCTGGACAACACGCCGGCAAGCCGCGACCTGTCAGCCCGTTTCGACAGCTCGCGGTATTTTCAATTAGAGCAGAAAACGACCGATCTCCGCGATCTGGAGTCGGCACTGCAAAGCTCGACCATCAGCATGGGCGTGGTGATTCCAGCCGGCTTGGCCCGGCAACTGCTCAGAGGCGACGAGGCGCCTGTCCAGGTGATCGTGGACGGCGGCTATCCTGTTCTGGGTCGATTGGCATCGGCCTATGCCGAGGCGGTAATCGCAAATTTCCCCGCCCCGCGTCAGAGCGCCGTCCGGGTCCAGGCCAGGGTCTGGTTCAATCCCTCCCTGCGCAGCGTCAATTTCGTCATCCCCGGGTTATTTGCCGTGATCCTGATGGCGTTCCCACCCCTGCTGACCGCCCTGGCGATCGTGCGTGAGAAAGAGACCGGTACGATTGAGCAGATCTATGCATCGCCGGTCACCTCAACCGAGTTTGTTGTCGGCAAGCTGGTGCCCTACGGTCTGGTGGCTTTCCTGGAGATTCTTATGGTCATGGTGGTGGGGTTTGCCTGGTTTCAGGTCCCCATTGCCGGCAGCCCGATACTGCTGCTGACGTCCGCTTTCGTTTATGTGCTGACCACGGTGGGTATCGGCCTGTTGGTCTCATCCCTGGTCCGTACCCAGTTGGCGGCCATGTTGATAACGCTGATTGTCACCTTGATGCCGTCGTTTTTGTTTTCCGGTTTTCTGTTCCCTCTGTTCACCATGCCTCTTGCCCTGCAACTGTATAGCTGGCTTTTCCCTGCCGGTTATTTTATGGAAATCTCCCGGGGCATCGTACTGAAATCAGCCGGCCTTGAAGCCGTTCTGCCAAATCTGATGATGTTGATCGTCTATACGGTCCTGGTATTTGTCTTCGCGGCCTGGCGAATGAAGCAGAAGGTGGCCTGATGGGAATTGCCTTATTTGGTTTGTTGCGCAAGGAGCTCGTGCAGTTCTTTCGTGACCGGTTGATACTGACCCTGATACTTTGGCTTTACACCATTGAAGTCGTCATTTGTGCCGTTGCGCTCAGTTTTGATGTAAGCCACCTGCCCCTGGCGGTGGTGGACGAGGATCGCAGCGCCTTGAGTCGCTCGTTGATCCAGAAATTTGCGGTGAGCGAAACCTTCGACCTGAAATTTCAGGAAACCCGTGTGGCAACCGCCACTGACCTCCTGGAGAAAGGCGATGCCACCATGGTGTTGGTCGTTCCCGCCGGGTTCGAAGGTGCTCTTCTCGCTGGCAAGAGTGCTCAGCTCCAGTTGCTCCAGGACGGCACCAATTCCAACATTGCCGCCAATGCCGTCAATGATGCTCTGCAGATCGTCCAGCGCCAGGAGCGCGAAGCGCTCCCTGCTGCCGGGAAGAAGGGGGTCGCGGTACCCCTGATCCGTATCTGGTATAACCCCGATCTGACAACATCGGGTTTTATCGTGTTATCGATGATTGCTCTGGCCGGTATGATGGTGGGCGTTATTCACCCGGCCGCCTCTATTGTCCGGGAAAAGGAGCGAGGCACTATCGAGCAGCTGCTGGTGACGCCCATTTCCACCCTGGAACTGTTCCTGGCCAAGGTCACACCCACGCTGATCATGGGCGTACTGTCCATCTTTCCGAGTTTGGTGATTGTCAGAGTCTTTGATGTGCCCCTTCAGGGCAGTCTGCTTTTATTTCTGGTGCTGACCGCCATCTTTTTGCTCAGTGCGATTGCGCTGGGCGTACTGATTGCCGCCTACAGCCGGACCCTTCAGCAGGCGTTGCTGCTCTCCTTTTTCGGACTTTTCCCGCTGATGTTCCTGTCGGGCAGTTTGACGCCGGTAGAAGCCATGCCGCCTTTCCTGCAAAGCCTCTCCCTGCTGAGTCCACTGCGTTATTACATGGATATCATCGTCGGTATTTTCCTCAAAGGCGCCGGCCTGGCGGTTCTCTGGGATGAGGCTCTCGCCTTGCTGGTAATCGGTGTCACGCTGTTTATTTTCTCCCTTTGGGTCTTTCGACGCCGGGTACAATGAGATCGGTTGGGTGAGTGCCTGACGTTTGTCGCTACACGGCCAAGAGGATACGGCGCATAGGCATCAGGATTACCGTGATTATTCATTTTCATCAGTAACCTGAATCAATGGGATGGACTCCTCCTCACCTCACCGGCATCTACGTGCCAAAATGGTGAGTGATTTGGCGAGAGTCAGTGGGGCGATTTCATCCATGAACTCAACCATCATCCCTGTGTTGATTTTGCCGAGCGCAAACCGAACAACCAGCTGCATGTCGTCTACGATGGAACCCATTGGTCTCTTGACGAGTTAATGGAACTGATCAAAACCCACGGAGGCGGGTTGCAGGCCGGGTGGTGGACCCAGCGGAAACTGGCGTGGTGTCGGTTTACAGACGACAATGTTCGGGCCAACGCAAAACATGATCCGTTTTGCTGTTCCAAAATCCCACCTATGAAGCGTAAATAGAAACGACAATAACCGGAGGTTGAATGAGCAGGGAGCAAGACAGAACCACTCGCTATCAGGAAGGCAGTCTCACCCTGCCAGGAACCGTCATGCTGGGTACCGGCGTCATGATAGGCGCTGGTATTTTTGCGTTGACCGGACAGATGGCACAGATGACGGGCGTTCTGTTCCCCCTGGCGTTTCTGGCGGCCGCCGTGATCGTCAGCTTCAGTGCTTATTCCTACATCAAAATTTCCGATGCGTACCCGTCTGCGGGCGGTATCGGCATGTACTTACACAAGGCCTACGGAAACCGGCTGCCGACCGCATTTAACGCCTTGCTGATGTACTTTTCCATGGTGATCGCCCAGAGTTTTCTGGCCCGCACGTTCGGCTCCTACACCATGCAGCTCTTCGGTGGCGACGAAAGCGGGCGAATGGTGCCCATTCTCGGGGTGTCACTGATCCTGGCAGCGTTTCTCATAAATCTGCTGGGTAACCGGATGATTCAGGGTGTGGCTTCCTTTATCGGCGTCCTGAAAATCGGCGGCATACTGATTTTCGGGTTGGTGGGGGTATGGGTCGCCGACTCCATATCGGTTGACTTCTCGAATCCCGGAGAGGCCGGAACTGTGGGCAACTTCCTTGGAGCAACCGCGCTCGGAATTCTAGCTTTCAAGGGCTTCACCACCATTACCAACAGCGGCTCCGAAGTAATAGACCCCAAGCGGAACGTAGGACGGGCGATCATTATTTCCATTGCAGCCTGCGTGGTGATCTATACGTTGGTTGGTTTTGCTGTTGCCAGCAACTTGTCCCTGGCCGAGATTATCGAGACACAGGACTACTCCCTTGCCGCCGCCGCCCGCCCGGCACTGGGGGAGTACGCCGTGTGGTTCACCGTTGCCATTGCCATGATGGCTACTGCCGGAGGCATTCTGGCCAGCATTTTTGCGGTGTCCCGGATGCTGGCGATGCTGACGGAAATGAAACTGGTCCCCCACCGGCATTTCGGCATGCCAGGCAGTATTCAGAAGCACACCCTGGTTTATACAGTGGTCCTGGGGCTGGTCCTGACGGCCTTTTTTGACCTCTCCCGGATTGCTGCGCTGGGTATCGTGTTCTACCTGGTAATGGATGTTGCGATTCACTGGGGTGTTCTTCGTTATCTACGCGAAGACGTGAAGGCCAGCGCCTGGGTGCCAGTCATGGCCATTTTGCTGGATTTGCTCGTTCTTGGGGGCTTTGTGTGGGTCAAGCTGAATACGGACCCGTTTGTCATCGGTGTTGCGGTGGCCACCATGATCGTTATTGCAGTGGCAGAGCAGATTTTTTTGAAAAAGTCCGAGAATTCCCGGCAATCGGGAGATGAGGAATCTCATGCTCATGATCACCATTAACCGGCATTCGACGTGGAGGGCAGTGCTATGATGGAAGATAATATGTTTGGCAACACCATGTGGGCAGGGCACTGGCTGTGGATGCTGGTGATTGCCATTGTAGTTGTGATTCCGGCCTGGCGTATTTGCCAGCGTACCGGGTATCCGGGCTGGATGGGCTTCCTGATACTGATTCCCATCGTCAATCTCGTATTACTTTATTTCATAGCGTTCAGTGACTGGCCAAGCAACAGAAACAATGACGGGAGATCTTGATGAACAGTACGAAAACACAGGCACCGCAAAGGCAAAGGAACCTTGAGCTGATTGTGCCGGGAATGGGGTCAGACCACTGCGCCGGCATTATCAACAAAACGATTGGCCGCTTGGACGGAATCGACCAGATAGAGACTAACATTGCCAAACATAAGGTGAGTGTTCGCTCCCTTGCGTCGGGGCCTGACGGGGAAGCCTTAAAACACGCTGTGGAGGGTGCCGGTTACGATGTGCCTCCGTGAGGGAAGTGGGTGGCAGGACTTTCAGGGTCACGGTACCCGGAATGGGGTCCGACCATTGTGCGGGTATTATCAAGAGTACGCTTGCGCGACACGACGGCGTGCAGACGACGTCAACCAACATAGCCAATCACACAGTGAGCGTGGTAGTCGGCTCGGATGGGCCGACAGAAAATGAGCTGAAAGAGCTGATAGAGGGCGCCGGATATGATGTTGCTGCTGTCGCTCTTGAGGGAGATGCCAGTCAGGAGGAGGACTCGGCCGTTGAAGAGGCCTATCTGAAGCTTGCATTACGCAGGTTCTGGATCGCTGCGGTACCGACAACACTGATCATGGTGTTGATGATGTTTCATATGTTCTGGCAGCCCATTCCGGGGTATCTGGCTATTATTGCAGTGCTCGGCTTCCCGGTAGTGTTTTTTTATGGCGGTGCCGCTACCCACAAGGCTTCCTGGCGTTCACTGAAGAATGGCACCTTCAACATGGATGTGCTCATTTCCATGGGCAGCCTTCCCCCCTACCTGATTGGTCTGGTGGGCTTTGTCTATCCGATGACCTCTTTCATCGAAATGGCCGTTACCATCATGACCTTCCATATGCTTGGTCGGTACCTGGAAGCAAAAGCCAAGGGCAAGGCCTCGGAGGCCATCCGGAAATTGCTCACCCTCGGCGCTAAGACCGCCCGCGTGGAACGGGAAGGGGAAGAGGTCGAAATTCCCGTGAAGGATTTGGCTCCAGGCGACATCATGATTGTCCGGCCCGGTGACAAGGTGCCCACTGATGGTGAAGTGGTGGATGGTGAGAGTCATCTGGATGAATCCATTGCCACTGGCGAGTCTGTCCCGGTATACAAAAGCACGGGAGACACGGTTATTGGTGCCACCATCAACAAGGAAGGTCGCCTGAGAGTCAAGGCTACCCGTGTTGGTGGTGATACCTTTCTGGCCCAGGTAGTGAAACTGATCGACGAGGCTCAGGGCTCCAGGGTGCCAATCCAGGAGTTTGCTGACCGCATGACCGGTCGCTTCGTGCCGCTGGTTCTTGTTATTGCCCTGGGCAGTCTTGTGGTCTGGCTGTTTGCAGGCGATACACTCCGACCAATCCTTGAATGGGGCGCCGCTTTCCTGCCGTGGGTAGACCCGACGGCGGCCACGCCGGTGCTGGCTATCCTGGCGGCTATTGCTGTGCTGGTAATTGCCTGCCCCTGTGCATTGGGGTTGGCAACGCCGACTGCGCTGATGGTGGGTTCGGGCGTCGGCGCCGAGCGGGGCATCCTGATTCGTTCTGGAGAGGCCATTCAGACCTTCAAGGACGTCAAGGTAATGGTCCTCGATAAAACGGGCACCATTACCAGGGGTGAGCCGAAGCTTACCGATGTAGTACCCGCCGACGGCGTTTCGGAGACCGAACTGCTGGAGCTTGCCACCGCGGTAGAAAATGCTTCTGAGCATCCCATCGCCCGTGCCATTGTGGACGGTGCCCGGGAACGTGGAATCAAACCCGGGAACGTTGTTGATTTCCGCTCCACCGGCGCCAGAGGTGTTTCGGGAAGGGTCGGTGAGAGCACCGTGCTGATTGGTAACCGCCTCTTGCTGGAAGAGCAGGGCGTTAATGGACTGGAGGCCCTGGACAAGAGTCTTTCCGACCTTGAGGATCAGGGCAGAACTGCCGTTATTGTTGCCCGTGACGGCAAGGCCTACGGCATTGTCGCGGTAGCCGACACGCTCAAGGACGAATCGGTGGCCGCCATTCGGGCCATGCACGAGCAAGGACTGTATGTTGTGATGATTACTGGTGACAACGAGCGTGCAGCCAACGCGGTTGCCCGCGAAGTAGGCATCGACGAGGTTCGCGCCGGGGTGTTGCCGGAAGGTAAGGTGGATGCCATTCGGGAACTGCAGGAAAAGTACGGCAATCATGTTGCCATGGTGGGTGATGGCATTAACGACGCCCCGGCACTCAAACAGGCTAACGTAGGCATTGCCATAGGCGCTGGTGCGGATGTGGCTATCGAAGCTGCTGACGTTACCCTGGTCCGTGGCGAATTATCTGGTGTTGTTGACGCCATGGTGCTGTCACGTGCGACCTTCAAAAAGATCGTTGAGAACCTCCTATGGGCCAGTGGATACAACGCTGCGGCTATTCCTATAGCTGCGGCGGGGCTGCTGCATCCGATGATTGGTGTAGTGGCGATGACTGTCAGCTCGCTCTCGGTCATTGGTAACTCAATGTTACTGCGTCGGCGTTACGAGAAGGATCACCGGTAGGCCGGATGAGCTCTGCTGCTGGGCCGGACGCAGTGCAAAGCGCGGTGATGAGCGAACAATTTGCCATTGGCTGCATCGGCCTGGGTGCGGGGGTCATTGCGTTCGCTATGCCCGGTGGAGTGCATTGGAGTCGAGTAAAGGCCCCTGTTCGGAAACAGCGTTTAAGTGTATTTTTTAAAGTATACCTTCCGCGAGGGATGAGCCCGTATGGATATCAAAACACTCGGAGAGCTAATTGACTGGACGAGCAAGCTCCACTCGCACTTGGCGCGGTGTCTGTCCCATTGTGAAACAAAGCACGAAGACAAGCAGGCAAGGGCCCTGTTGGACTATCTGGCCACCCATGAATCTGAAATCGAGCGCATTGTGAGGGAGTTTGAGCGCCAGGGAGATGCGAAGGCATTGGAGAGTCGCGTTTACGATTATCTATCTCATGATCCCATAAAAACCCATCGGACCTGCGACGAGCCATACGTGAGGCTTGATATTGCTGGCATCTGCCGTGAAGTGTTCGACGTCCACGAGCAAATTCTTGATCTCTATCAGACCCTTGTCGAAAAAGCCGAAATTCCCGAAGCACGGGAGCTGCTCCAGTCGCTCCTGACCTTGGGAGAGAATGAAACCAAGCGCCTGGCCCGCCAGATTGGCCGTATGGATGATTTCTGACTGTGTTTGATATCTGCGACAGTGCGCAGCTCAGTACCACTTGTTAACACTGAATCTCGGCCAACCACCCTCCGTCTAATAGGGGGGGGTACAAACTCCAAAATCGGCCGCCCCCCTTAAATTACGGCCCAGTATTCAAGCCTGAAAACCCCTGAAAGCCACGTGGCACAAGGGATACGGGCGAACGCATGGCATTACAGGCTGTGTCATAGCCAGTGGCTAAACAAGGGGGGGACCCGCGTGCGGCGGGTTCCTTGTTGGCCGAATAGACGACCAAGCAAAGTACTAAACCCGTGAAACAGAGAATCAGAGGGTTACGGCACGATTTCCACACAAAGTGCTAAACAAACTTAAAGTTGATTCTAGAATAGGGCGCTGGCCTGGGCTTCCACACAAAGTGCTAAATTCGGCGTCCGACTCGGAGTTTGGAATAGTCTCGCTGGAACGGAAAGATTGGAGGCAAACAACAAGCCTTGTAAGCAGGGGACGCAATTAAACAAAAGCGGACATTCAGATTTTGAAAGGCGGCCCGAAATCCAGCCGCCTTGCCCATCTCGACGGGCTGTTCTCCGATTATCCTTTAACCCAACATGGTTGTCTGGAATACCCCGTCGTCAACGCTTCGGCAGCGGATCATCAATGTTGATGATTCTGCGGTCGTAAAAGAAATGACTACTGGGCTGGTAGCTCTCCGGAAGGAAGTGGTCGTGAGTTTTCAGAACCAACAGTTGTGAGATCAGCTTCCAGCCCATGGCGTTGGTGTTGTACAGCACTTCTCCGCAATCGCTGCAAAACACCCGCATCATGCGTTTGGTGGGGTGCTGAAAGGTTTTCACCGATTTCGCTCCCCGGGTAATCTCCACCTGCTCTGACTCCCACGCCAGAACGGAGTGGTAGGGCACCTGAAGCAGGTCACGGCAGTCTTCGCAGTGGCAGTAACCGTGCACCTTGGGGGTGCCGGTCATGGTGACTTCCACCGCGCCGCAATCGCAGTGGACGGCGTGTTGCTCTGTCATGGCGTTGTCCTCACGGTTTGTCTTCCACAATGATCGCGATCACGGTGTCATCTCCGACGTTGGTCACCCGATGGGTCCAGGCTTGATGCCACATCACGTGGCCGTCTGGCACTTTTACTTCCAAGGTGCCGCCGTTGATCGATTCAATGCTTAACTGGCCGCCCTTTTGGAAGTAGACGGTCTCATTGTGGTGCCGATGCATGGCGTCGGATTCACCGGGCTCCAGCACCATTTTTAGCACCAGAACCTGATCGTTTTCCTTGAGCACGGTGTAATAGTCCGGCGATGCGATATGGGCAGCCTGATGAGGCTCTTCTGCGGTGACCACACTGGTCACCGACACGAGCAATGCCGAAAAAAGCAGCCTTGCGTGTGTTCTGAGTGACATCATTAACTCCTGCCTTATCCCGGAACGTGGGCGTCTAGGTGTTGGGTAAAGCGTTGGAAGTCATCTTCTACCTGCGGATTTTTCATCACGTCGTAGCAGGCGAAGGTTTCCAGCGGTTCCATGGCAAAGAATCGGAAATTCATGTGCATGGGGAACAGCAGGTCGTCTACACTTTTACCCCGGAACAGGTATTCATTCGGGTCGTCAAAAGATTCTTTTGGCGCGTTGAAAGTCAGCGAGATGAGATATTTTTTACCCGCCAGTGTGCCGCCGGCGCCGTAATTCGCCTTGGGTGCATCTTCTGTGCGGCCATCACCGTTGCACAGGGCGCCACCCATGCCGGCGGTGTACACCTCGTCCATGTATTTCTTGAACGTCCAGGGCATGCCCATCCAGTTGACCGGGGTCTGCAAAATCACGATGTCTGCCCATTGGTGGTTTTCCAGTTCCTGGTGCACGTCCCAGCCTTTGTCCACCTCTACAATTCGAGTCTGATGACCTTTGGCTGTCAGCAGTTCGTCGGCCATCTGCACCAAGGTGCCGTTGAGTTTGCCCTCGGCAAATGAGTAGTAGTGATGGGCATTAATAATGAGGATGTTGCTCATGAAGCCTCCGATCTGTTCGGTTGGTAGGTTACTTGTCCGTTGCAGGTATACTATGGTTACCTGTATTATCAGATCAATTAGTATACTTTTAGTAACCTGCTTTTTATTGAAGGTGTGATCATGGGAAGCCACGTGGAAACAGACGCTCAAGGCCGAAAAACTGCGGTCAACGTCTGTTTGGAACCCTGCGCGATTGAGCGCGGCATGCGGATCATTGGGGGCAAGTGGACAGGGTCGATCATCTTTCACCTGAAAGACGGCCCGGTACGCTTCAATGATCTGGCTCGAATGCTGGGCGGCGCCAGCAAGAAAATGATTGATCAGCGGCTGAAAGAGCTGGAATCCCGACAGATGGTGGTGCGGAAAGTGATCAACGACCGGCCAGTAGCGGTGACCTACGAGCTGACGGACTTTGGTCGTAGTGCATTGAAGATTCTCGATGAGTTGCGGGTCTGGTCAGACGAGCACAACATTAAGTAACTGACCTGAAAAACGCGAGGAATTCTTGGATTGTGAATGTCCGCTTTGCGACCGCCTACGCCTTCCCAACTACTCTAAATAAAAGGATTCTCGATGCCTCCTCCTCGCGATCATCTAACCCGAACATTTCATAAACACCCCAAGCAGCAGCCACGAAATTTTCTCGGTTAGCCCATTACGCCCAGATATGAGAATTATTAGTAGTATGCGCGCCAATGTCGCTCTGATGTCATCCAGTCACCGGCCTTAAGTGTTTATTATTTGATCAAGTCCAGCGTCCGGGCGAGGGAAGGCCTCCCGAGCCCGAGATGGAGGTGAGCGCCGACGGCGGCTCAGCCGGTGTTTAACCTGGGCCGAGGCAGGCGATATAACCGTTCGGTGACTGTGTGCAGAAGGGCCTTGACCGGGCAGCTACCTGGCAGGTGGAGCTTGATGCGGTCTTTGTACTGCACCACCCGTACGGCCAGCTTGAACAGCTTGATGATGACCGTCGAGGGCTGGGCCTGAGACAACTCGGTGCCTTGCAACAGTTCGGCGCGCAAGGCGTGATGCAGCACATAGGCGGCGCAGGAGAAAAACAGGCGCAGGTGGTTGGCCGCAAAGCGGCAATCCGAGGTGCGGTCGCTGGCCAGGTCGTTTTTCATCATCTTGATGAAATTCTCGTCCTGGCCCCGGGCGCAATACAGCTCGGCGTACAGTATTTCCGGGGTTGACTCTTCCAGGGAGGTGACGACGAAGCGGGGGTTATCGCCGAGGGCCATGGTTTCGGCTTTCAGGACAGTGCGAAACGCCTGTGGCCAGGAACGGGCCTGATAATCGATCTCGTGGAAGGTGCGCGAGCGTTGCGGCGGGGCCTGTTCCGCGAGGCGAGCGTTATGGCAGCGGGTATCGTGCAGCCGCCGGGTGGATTGCAGGTGTGGCTCGGCCAGTTTTTTCAGACGGCTGTTGCCGGCCAGGCCGAACAGGAAATCGGTGTACGGATCGTCGAGCGCCAGCTGCATCAATTCCACGTTGGCGAAATGAGCATCATCACGCAGCAGGATGCGGGTCTCGGGCCAATGCTGGCGCAGCCGTTTGAGCACCCGCTTGAGGATCATTGCGTTCTCTGCCCCCGTCGGGCGTTTGCCGGGGCGCAGTGCCGCGGTAATGAACTTGCCCGACAGACCTTCAAACAGAAACAGTGGCAGGTAGCAGTGACTCTGGTAATGGTGGTTATAAAACGCCAGTTCCTGTTGGCCGTGGGTCTGGTCTTCGGAGTGATCCATGTCCAGCACGATCATCTCTGGAGGCTTGGCGTAGCTGGCGACAAACTGCTCTACAAAGGCCTCGGCGAGGCGGTAAAGGTCGCGGGTGTTAACGGCATTTTCCAGGCGCGAGAAGGTCGGTGCGCTGGCCAGATCCTGCTCTGGCTCAAGCGGCTTGCGTTCGGTGCCGAGCTTGAACATCGGGTCACGGCGCAGGGTGTTGGCGTCATTGGCATCGGCATAGCCACAGGCGATCTGGAAGATCCGCTGAGTTAATAGATCGGAAAGTGAGTGGTCGATATAAGAGGCATGGCGGCGATCGCTGATGGCTTGGGCCAATCGATGGATCAGGCCAATCTGTTGGTCGACACCTCGCAGCAGCAGGGGGCCAAAGTCGGATGACAAAGCCCCGCCCTCGAAATCGGCTCTTACGGTAAAGCCGGCAAAGGGAGGAAAGCGCAGTTGAGTTGGGATAGAATTGGACATGGGCGAACCTTGTTTAGCTTCTTCCGAAGCGTTATTGGCGTAACTCCCATTATATCAATGGGTTGAGCAAGGTTCGCCTTTTTTTATGAATAATTCGGGTTAAATATCTGCGAAAAAAAGAGTAGGCAGTTACAATCAGTCCTATCACCCACGATCTATGATCAAGCTACCGGAGGCCACTCTTTTACCGGTGCCAACACACGATGAAATGTGAGGTGCATGACTCTGATGTGGCTTTTCTCTTTCTTGATTGGATTGCAGTGATGATTAAATGATAAATGTGATAATCGTAAGTTCACGGAGCAATGATCCGCTGTGCTACGAAGTGTCTAATGGCACTGGGCCGTTGTTCGGCTATTCCGAATGTCCGCTTTGCGACCACACTGAACTTCACGCTTCAGTCACCAAACCATCTCCAATTGAAATGAAAACTACGTTTGGTGGGGCAGTGCAGCTATGGGGCCGGCGCTATCAACAAGACTCATGACAAGTGGGCTGAAATCAGGTAAGCAAACCAGTGGCATTTCTGGGGAGTTTGAACTGTGATAATGACTTCGCTCCAAAGTTTATTCGTTTGCTGGACTAACCAATATATTTGTACCCGGCATCCTGCAACGCTTCCTTCAGTGACTCCTCGGGAGGTTCTTCGTAAATGAGCGTTGTTGACGGTGACACATGGCCAGCGATTTTTTGCGCGACCTTAACTGACTTCTTTTGTTCATGAATGATATTCGTCATTAAAGTCCTCCGGCCACTGTGGGAGCTGGCTCGCTCAATACCTGCCCAATGCCTATGCATGAGAGCAAAGTGTTCCTGGAGAGTATTGGGAGAATAGGGGCCTCCTTTTTGAGTCAGGAATAGAGGATCCGTCTTTTTCACTGAGGGATGCGCTGCCAGGCGGATCGCAAGGTGATTTTCTATAGCCGTTCTCAGCGCAACGTCATTCATTGGAAGATCGCGCGATTTACCACGATGTTTTTTGACCTCAGGATAAAAATCCTCCGGTTTGATCTCGGCGCCAGCCTTGGCCATGGTTTCAATTCGCTGAACAAGCTGGTGGAAATCGTGAACACTAAAACTGATTCGACGCCGCTGGTACGTGGATTTGGATCGCTTCAACGCATCGGCACCTTTAGTGTAAGCCGCTGGCAACGCAAGGATTTCCTTAAGTTTGAAAGAGCACTGACCAGAACTTTCAGGGCCGAGTTCGGCGACGTCTTTGATCTGGAGAAGGGCAATTTCCTGAACTCGCAGTCCGAGCTTGAAGCTGATCTGAACCAGCGCCGTGTTCTTTTCCGGGTAACGATGCCCTTTGATCACGTGCAAGAGGTGAGCGAACTGTTCGGGCGTGAGCACGCGTGCCTGGCCGGTTTTGCCCATCGGGGAGCTCCTGGTAAGCCGCTCGGATGCGAGGAGAGGGTGAAAATAAAATCCGTAATAATGTGATTTTAACGGATTTCGGGAGTTTAGTAGAGAACTATTATGCTCAGGGCACCCAGGCAGACCCAATCATCCCAAACGGACCATTGGTTGCGCCTTGTAACGTCCATTTCTTCCAGAGCTGACGAGTACTACGGTTTTCAATAATCAGGAGCGGATCGTCTCAACCGGATTATCGTAAGCGCCGTTAAATCGACCCACTTGCCCTAATCGTATTGAGCCACTTTTTTCA
>PYVH01000005.1 GCA_003030785.1 Marinobacter sp. B9-2
TCCAGGGCTTCCTTGCCCAGCTCCACCGGCAGGTTCCAGCCCTGTAAGCCCTGCTTTGCCAGGATTTTCAGGGTAGCGGTGTTGTAGATGTTCATGGACGGGCCGGTGACAAACGGTATCCTGTTCCGGATGGCTACCTGCAGGGCGCTCTGATCGTTGGCCTCTACCAGGAATTCATCCTGCTCACAGAACCGGCGCAGGCGACGCAAATCGGCCTCGGACTCAATCAGCGTGAGCGTGGAGAGCACCACATTCTTGCCACAGGCTTTCAGATCACGGGCCAGATCCAGCCAGTCATCCGGTTTCAGTTCCCGCCGGCGGGAGCACACCACCTCGCCCAGATAGATGGTATCCACCGGCCACTCGGCGGCATTGGCATAGAAATCGAAAACGGTCTGCCGGGACCAGAACCACAGGATTGGCCCCAGGGATAACTTCAGCATGGATGGTGAAACCTTATTTCCATTTGCGATGGTAGGCGCCCAGCGTTGTCAGGCCGCCCTCGGAAAGCCCCGCCAGCGTCTGCTGCCACTGAGGCTCAACAGTAAAGCCGTCGGTGCCGGCCTCAAGATTGTCCAGGGCATGGCGCCAGGTTCTGGCTATATCTGCGATGTAGGCCGGGCTTCGCTGGCGCCCCTCAATCTTCACGGCACTGATACCCAGCGCCTGAAGCTCCGGCAACAGGTCCAGGGTATTCAGGCTAACCGGCTCCTCGATGGCGTGGTAAACATTACCCTCAACCTCAAAACGGCCTTTGCACAGAGTCGGATAGCCGGCGGATTCGCCCTGGCCATAACGGTCAATCAGGACATCGTTTAGGCGGGATTCAAGGCCCTGGGAGGTTTCCTGCCAACGTACAGCTTTGGCCGGAGAACAGGCGCCCCGGGTATTGGGGGATTCATCGGTCAGGTAGGAAGACAGGTAGCAGCGGCCCTCGGCCATGATGCACAGGCTACCGAAGGCGAACACTTCCAGTTCCACCGGGCTGTGTTTGGCCACACCACGCACCTGGTCCAGCGACAGAACCCGGGGTAGCACGGCCCGGCGAATATCGAAGTTGTCCTTATAGAAGGAGAGCGCTTCGTGGCTGGTGGCAGATCCTTGAACCGACAGATGCCGGGGGATATGCGGATATCGGTTGGCGGCATAATCCAGCAGGCCCATATCGGCCAGGATAATAGCGTCCACGCCGAGACTTGCGGCGCGGTCCACCGCCCCCTTCCATTGCTCCCAGCCATCCGGCTGCGGGTAGGTATTGATGGCACAGAAAACTCTCGCGCCCCGGAGATGGGCGTATTCAATGCCTTCGGCAGCACGCTTGTCGTTGAAGTTCAGGCCGGCAAACTGACGAGCGTTGGTGCTGTCTTTAAAACCGAAATACACGGCGTTGGCGCCGTTATCAACGGCGGTTTTCAGGGCCGGGAGGCTGCCGGCCGGGCACACAAGTTCCATGGTTTTCTCCGCCTTGGATTAACGGCATCGACCATATCGGACACATGGCCCGGGTACCTTGACCTTTGTCAGCAGGATAACCCCAGTCTGCTGAATACCTCTGTGGTAGTACTCTACGCGGTATTACGGATGTCACAGTTAATTGATAATTATCATAAAGTTAACAAGCAGAAACATAAGCTTACCTGCCCGTAACTACCTCCACTGCTACTCCTTCACGCTGATAGAGAGCGACCTTGCTGTGCCGTGATAATAGCGGCATATCCCGACACGGACAGCCAAGGCAGAACGCTATGAAATTTATCAACAATCTCTCCATGCGGGGCAAACTGATCACTCTGGTGGTACCGGCCCTGCTTGTTATCCTGTTTTTCGCGGCAGAAAGCGTCGTTCTGAATCAAGGCAAACTGGACGACATGCAACAACTGCTCGCAAAGATCGAACTGGCTGAAGCCGGTGATCCTCTCACCGAAGCCCTTCAGAAAGAGCGTGGTCGCTCCGCGGTTTTCCTTGCCAGCAGCCCGGGAAGCGATGCCGCCCGGCAGGCCGAAAGAGATCTTGCGGAACAGCGGCGACAAACCGACACGCGGATTTCAGACTATCAGCGCCACATCACTGCCCTGATGACAGATGCATCGTTTGACAGGACGGTTGAAACAAGCATTCAGGGCGTTCGCCAGGAGCTCGACAACATCGACGCCCTGCGCCGGTCGGTCGATAACCGCAGCGACGTTGCTCCCCGCTACACCGCAATGATCATGGGATTAATCGACCGGATTGGCCTTATTGTCCGGCGCTCAACCGATCCGGAATTGACCCGCGAGGTTAATGGATATTATGCCCTTGCAAAAGTCGCCGAGATGGCCGGCCGCGAGAGAGCCGTGGGCGCCTCCATGATTCGCAGCGGTGACTTCGATCTGCCCACCGTGGCCCGAATTGCGGGTCTCGGAGGGCAACAGGAAGCCTTTCTTAACGAAGCCATAACAATGCTGGCCGCTGACAATGAGATCCGGGCAACCCTGGAAAATCAGGCCCTGAACGTTGCAAGCCAGGCTCTGGCGCAGCGTCGTGAAACACTGTTCAGCAGCCCATCAGGCATGTATGCCCTGGACGCTTCTGACTGGTTCACAACCACCACTCAGCGAATCGGCAACCTCAATGAGGCGAGAAAGGAGATGTTATCCAACGTGCTGAGCCTGGCATCAGATGGCGTTGCCGATGCCCGTAACGACCTGATGCTGGCCTCCGGCATTTCCGCAGGTGCCGTTCTGGCGGTACTGGTTCTGATGCTGGTGATCATTCGTGCCATCAATCTCCAGGTCGGCCGCCTGCTCGATGGCGTTCGTTTTGCCATGGACAACAAGGATCTGACCCGCGAGATTGAAATCTCCAGCCGTGATGAGGTGGGCACCATTGGCAAGGCCATTAACGAGCTGTTCGGACGCTTTGGCAATGCCCTGCTCCACATCGACAAATCCAGCGTCCAGCTGGCCACTGCTACGGAAGAGACCAGCTCTACGGCCGGCCAGAACGCCAGCCAGGTGAAAAACCAGCAGCAACAGATTGAGCAGGTGGCTGCGGCCACCGAAGAAATGTCGACCACCTCCGAGGAAATCTCCCGGAACACCCAGCAGGTGGCCGATGCCGCACGCAGCGCCATGGAGAAAAGCCGCAGTGGCGAGCAGGTGCTGCACGGCAGCGTGAAGAGTATTCGCTCCCTGGCGAAGTCGGTTCAGACGGTGAATGAGGTAATCGAAGAACTGGAGAACCGCAGCTCAACCATCGCCGACGTGGTGGACGTAATCCGGAAGGTTGCCGACCAGACCAACCTGCTGGCGTTGAACGCTGCGATTGAAGCCGCCCGCGCAGGCGAGCACGGCCGGGGGTTTGCCGTGGTTGCCGACGAAGTCCGGACCCTGGCACAACAGACTCACGAGTCTACGACCCAGATTGAGGACATTATCAACGGGTTCCAGAGCATTACCGACAGTGCCAGCCGTTCGATTGTGGAAAGCCACAAACTGGCGAACGCCACCAGCGAGCAGGCATCAGAACTGGAGCAGACCTTCGCCGATATCCTGACCGATGTGAACAGCATCTCCGATATGGCCAGCCAGATTGCCACCGCCTCCGAAGAGCAGGTCGCGGTTACCCGGGAACTGGCGGGCAATATGGAATCGGTCAGTGAAGCGGCGATCCTGACCCTCACCGGCTCCCAGGAAATCACCCAGGTGACCGGCGAGCAGGCACGGCTGGCCAGGGTCCTGCAGGACCTGGCCAACGAGTTCAAGGTGCCGGCCTACAGCTAATGCCAGCAACCGTGAAAGGGGCTGTCCGGTAACGGGCAGCCCCTTTTTTTGAATTTGGGGTCAGAAGAAAATTTCTTCCGACCCCGACTTCGCTATTCCCGTCAGATAATCCGGGAGAACCGCTGGCTGGCACCTTCTTTGCGGTACAGGTCAAAGATCTGGCAGATGGCCCGGATTAGCAGCCGGCCGGCGGGCTGAACCTGAAGGGCATTGCCATCATCAGCAATCAACTCATCCTGAATCATCGGCTTCAAACGGCTGAGCTCATCGGCAAAATAACGGTTCAGATCTTCCTGCCAGACATCTGCAAACAGCTGACGGTCCAGCCGGAACTGGCAAATCAGCTGGCCGATCACCCAGCGGCGGATTCGGTCGTCCCGAGTGAGGTTGACGCCTTTGGTGATGGCCAGCTGGCCCGCATCAATGGCCGCCTCCCAGGAAGGCAGGTCGTGATTGTTCTGGAAATAGGCATCGTCCGTCTGACCGATCGCTGAAACGCCCAGGGAAACCAGATCGCACTCGGAGTGGGTGGTGTAGCCCTGGAAATTCCGGTGCAGACGGCCTTCCCGTTGCGCCACGGCCAGGCTGTCATCCGGCTTGGCGAAGTGGTCCATGCCAATGTATTCGTACCCGGCGTCCAGCAGGCGGTTGATGGTGTTGTGCAGGATGGTCAGCTTCTGCTGTGGACTGGGCAAGGTGTCGCCCTGAATCCGGGTCTGCGGATAGAAGCGGTCCGGCAGGTGGGCATAGCTGAACACTGAGAGCCGGTCCGGCGACATCTCGATCACCGCTTCCAGGGTCTCGGCAAAGCTTTCTGGCGTCTGGTACGGCAGGCCGTAGATCAGGTCCAGATTGATGGAACGGAAGCCGATGCGCCGCGCTTCATTGAGCACCGCTTCGGTCATTTCCCTGGGCTGAATGCGGTTTACCGCTTTCTGAACCTGTGGATTAACATCCTGCACCCCCAGACTGATCCGGTTGAAGCCCAGGTTCCACAGGGTTGGCAGGGTATCCTGGTCCACTTCCCGCGGGTCAATTTCCACACTGTAATCCCGCTCATCACCGGTTTGCAGGTTGAACAGCTCCCCGTATCCCGCCATCAGGTGTTCCATCACATCTTTAGGCAAAAACGTGGGGGTACCGCCACCCCAATGCAGCTGGGTCACCGGCCGGTCGGCCCCGAACAGTTTTGACTGGATGGCCGCCTCTTTCAGCACCCGCTCCACGTAGGGCATCGCCTTGTCGCGTTTTTTGGTAATGACCTTGTTGCAGGCGCAGTAGTAGCAAAGGTGCGCGCAGAACGGCAGGTGAGTGTACAGCGACAGCGGCCGGCCACTGGCCTTGCTGCGAGCCGCGGCTTTGACCATGTCCTCAATCGGGTAGTTCTGGTTGAATTCGACGGCCGTGGGATAGGAGGTGTATCTCGGGCCGCTGAGGTCGTAGCGGCGAATCAGGGCGTCATCCCAGATGAATTCTGGCAGTGTTGAGTCTTGGGCTTTGAGTGCGGGTGTGGAGGTCATAATAGGCGCTCTGGGGTAAAACGGGGGCATCCAGGATTTGCCGGCATTTTAGGGCAATCCTTTGACTGGTTTTTTGATTCGGGTCAGGTGACTGATGGTTTCAGTTTACCAGTCCGGTTACTGAACCACCCTTGGGCTCTTGGCGTACTTGGTTTACCCCTTTGTGGGCATAGCCCGCAGCATACTGACTGGAGAATTCCTCACCATGGCCAACCTGATTCTGATCCTCGGCGACCAATTAACGAGAGACATCAGCGCACTCGAAAACGCCGACCGGGACCGGGATCTGGTGGTAATGGCGGAGGTACACGACGAGGCCAGCTACACCAACCACCACAAGAAGAAAATCGTGCTGCTGTTCAGTGCCATGCGTCACTTTGCCCGGCAACTGGAGAGCGATGGCTGGCAGGTTCATTACCAGGCCTATCATCCGGACAACCAACACCAGAGCCTTGAGGCCGTGGTTGGCGAACAGGTGAAGCGGCTCAATGCGGAAAAAGTAATCACCACCGAGTGTGGCGAATGGCGACTGCATGAGCAGATCAGTGGCTGGCACGAACGCCTCGGGGTGCCGGTGGAGATCCGGCCGGATACACGGTTTATTGCATCCAAACAGGAGTTTGCCGACTGGGCAGAGGGCCGCAAGCAGCTGCGGATGGAATTCTTCTACCGGGAGATGCGGCGCAAGACCGGGTTGTTGATGACATCTGAGGGTGAGCCCGAGGGCGGGCAGTGGAACTTCGATGCGGACAACCGGAAGAAATGGACCGGCAAACCGCCGGCGCCGGCGCCATTCCGGATAGAGCCGGATGCCATTACCCGGGATGTGATCGGTCTGGTGGACGAGCATTTCGGCGATCATTTCGGCACCACCGGCGATTTCCATTTTGCTGTAACGGCCGAGGACGCAGAAGCTGCGCTTGAGCACTTCATCGATTTCGCTCTGCCCTGTTTCGGGGATTATCAGGACGCGATTTCCGATACCGAGGACTGGCTGTTTCACTCCATCCTGTCGCCCTATATCAATTCCGGGCTTCTGGACCCTTTGGCCATTTGCGAAGCGGCAGCTCAGGCGTGGTATTCGGGGCGGGCGCCGATCAACGCGGTGGAGGGCTTTATACGGCAGATCCTTGGATGGCGCGAATTCGTGCGGGGCATTTACTGGATGAACATGCCGGGATATGCCAAAGAAAACCGCCTGGGCAACACCCGCGCCCTGCCCTGGTTCTATTGGACCGGGGACACCAGGATGCGGTGCATGCACAAGGCCATTGATGCCACCCGTCGTAACGCCTACGCCCACCACATTCAGCGCCTGATGGTTACCGGCAACTTCGCGCTGCTGGCCGGCATCAAGCCGGAGGAGATCTGCGACTGGTACCTTGCGGTATACGCCGATGCCTACGACTGGGTGGAACTGCCCAACGTGCTTGGCATGGTGATGCACGCCGATGGCGGCTACCTGGGCTCAAAGCCCTATGCCGCCAGCGGCAAGTACATCCAGCGCATGTCGGACCACTGCGCCAACTGCCATTACAAGGTGAACAAATCCACCGAATCAGACGCCTGCCCGTTCAATGCCCTGTACTGGCACTTTATCGACCGGCACCGGGACGACTTCGCCAGGAACCCTCGGATGGGCATGATGTACCGGAACTGGGACAAGCAGAAGCCGGAACGGCGGGAAGCGCTACTCCGGCGGGCCGAATACCTGCTGGCGAACCTGGAGCAGCTTTAGGCGAATCTTCACAGATAAGCCCTGGCAACATTATTTACCAGCGCCTGTCCTAAAGTTGTGCAGCAAGAGCCCCTTATTGGTGCTAGCCTGATATCAGGATTGTTAACAACACGGACGCGGCCTCCACTATGAACTTCCGACTGGCAGTGGGCCTGACGGCAATACTGACCTCTGCCGTGTGCCAGGCCCAGGCTCCGACTCTGAATCTCTACACCTTTGACAGCGCCCCGTATCAGATGGCGGGCACGGAAAAGGGTGGAACCGATCAGATCTCCGGCGAAACCGTGGACACCGTGGTTTGCGCCGCGAACCGGGCTGGCTGGTCAACCCGCATCCGGATAACCCCTCAGAACCGCGCCATGCACTCGCTTGAACGCAACATGATCGATGGCTACTTCGCCATTGATCCGTCCACAGAGCTGGACAACATAGCAGAGCGCAGCGATCCCGTGGCTCTGGAGAAGTGGTACTTTTTCACCAGAGGCGACAAACCGTTTACCGATGATCTGCGAATCGGAGTTGTGGACGGCAGCAACGAAGAAGCCTGGCTGGAAGCCAACGGCTATGCCATTTTTTTGAGCGTGTCTTCGCCGTCGCAGTTGCTCGCGCTACTCAAACGGGGACGAATCGATACCGCACTGATGGATGAGCGCGTCATGAACCGTCTCCGTTACGAAAACGATTCGGAGAGCACGCAACTCAATGCGCACTTTGTCCGTTACGCACCACTTTACCTGTACCTGAGCGAAGCCTTCGTTTCCGACTATCCTGATTTTCTCGGCAGTTTCAACCGCACTCTGAACAGCTGTATGGCCGGGCAGCTAGCACTGTCCGACGAGGAAGAACGTCGCATTACGGAACTATCGAGCCGGCTGTTCGAGGAAATGAACAGCGTTCTGGATATCCGCCAGATCATTGATGCGGGGCCCAGGCAGGAAAGTTTTACCGACGTGATGACCATCGACAGCCAATGGCAGGCGCTGTCACCATTTGCCATGCCGGATCTGGCCGCGATAATCCTGGCGCTGCCGGGCTCTGCAGCACTCCAGGCCTGGCAGCAGTCTCACCAGGGCCTTGTGACCGAAGTGATGCTGGTAAATGACATGGGAACCCTGGCGGCGATGAGCCAGCTTACCTCGGATTACTGGCAGGGCGACGAGCCCAAGTTCCAGAGGGTTATTGACAGCCATGCCGCCGACGCCGGAGCCGAGCAACGACTTTATATTTCCCCCATTCGCTACGACACCTCGGCGGCCCGATTTCAGGTCACGGTCAGCACATCAGTGTCACCGGGCAATGGCAAATCGGCCAGCGGAGTGATTGTGATCGGACTGAGTATCGAGGAGGCACTGAGCGACGCTGAGTAACCTCATCGGTTATCCTCGTGACTGCCCAGATCCAGCAAAGAGCCTATCGTTCCTGCTTCCAGCGTTTCCTCCTCAAGCAGGGTATTGGCAAGCCTTTCCAGTCGATCCTGATTATCCTTCAGGCGCTTGAACACCTCTTCCTCGATACCGGTGATCAGCTTTCTGACTTCATCGTCAATCTTCTCGGCTGTGGCTTCACTGAAGTCCTTCTCTCGTGAGATTTCGTGCCCAAGAAAGACTTCTTCCTGGCTGGAACTGACCGAAACCGGGCCGATGGCGTCACTCATACCCCAGCGGGACACCATCCTTCGGGCAAGCTTGGTGGCCTGTTCAATATCATTCTCGGCGCCACTGCTCACCTCGCCGAATATCAGTCGCTCGGACACGCGACCGCCGAGCATCACGGCGATCCGGTCGCGGGCATAACTGGCCGTCATGTTCAAACGTTCCTCGTCCGGCGCCTGCTCGGTCAGCCCCAGCGCCCTGCCCCGGGGAATAATCGTGACTTTCTCCAGCGGATCCGCCTTGGGGAACAGCAAGGCTGTCAGGGCATGGCCGGATTCGTGGAAAGCGATCACCTTTTTCTCCTCATCGCTGAGGGACTGCTCTCGCTCCGCCCCCATCAGGATCTTGTCCCGGGCCATATTGAAATGGGCCATGGCAACCAGCTTGCTGTCATCCCGCCCGGCGAACAGTGCGGCCTCGTTCGCCAGGTTTTCCAGATCTGCCCCGGAGAATCCCACGGTTCGACGAGCCACCGCCGCCAGGTCCACATCGTCATCCAGCGGCATGGCTTTGGTATGGATCTCGAGAATTCTTTCCCGGGCCTTTCTGTGGGGGCTGTCCAGGGTGACTTTCCGGTCAAACCGCCCCGGCCGCATAAGCGCTGGATCGAGCACGTCCGGACGGTTGGTGGCGGCAATCACCACCACCGCTTCATGGGGCGAAAAGCCGTCCATTTCGGACAGGATCTGGTTCAGGGTCTGCTCCCGTTCATCGTGGCCACCACCAACGCCAGCGCCACGGGAACGGCCAATAGCGTCCAGTTCATCAATGAAGATAATGGATGGCGCCTCTTTGCGGGCCTCTTCAAACATGTTGCGTACCCGGGATGCACCCACACCCACAAACATTTCAATAAATTCGGAGCCGGAAATGGAAAAGAACGGCACATCAGCCTCTCCGGCGACCGCTCTTGCCATCAGGGTTTTCCCGGTGCCTGGTGGCCCCACCATCAGCACGCCCCGGGGCAGTTTGGCGCCCAGACGCTGGTAGTAAGACGGATTCTTGAGATAGTCGACAATTTCCGTCAGATCCTTCTTGGCACTGTCGGACCCGGCAATATCTTCAAAGCGCTTGCGAGGCTCGTCCCTCCGAAACCGCTTCGCCTTGGACTTACCCATGCTGAACAGGCCACCGCCCTGCTGGCCACTCATCTGGCGAGCCATCCGCTGCCAGAAATAGATAAAGACACCGAGAATAATCAGCCAGGGCAGGAAGTTCACCAGCATCCGCGAAAGCAGGTCCGGGCCAGATTCCTTCGCCGTCACCGGCACCCCGTTCTGCTCCAGAAGCTCCAGTATCCGGGTTTCGCCAACCTCAGGAACCTGGCTCCGGAACGGCGTTTCGCCGGAACCATCGCCGCTGCCTTCAGCCGCCTTGAGGGTGCCACGCACCTGATGGCCCTCAATGGTGACTTCCGAAACCTGCCCGGAGGTTACCCGCTCCTTGAACTCGGTAAACGTGAGCTGTTCCGAGTTTGACTGGCTAAACATCTGTACCGCGTAGAAAATCAGGAACGTCAGAAGCAGGAAATTCATTACACGAAGCCATTGGGGCGGCTCGTTCTGCTGCTGACCCTGCTCCGACATTGGATCAAGAGGGTTGCGCTGCTGCTGTCTCTCCCGATCCTCCTGGTTATTCTGCTGATTGGATCTCTGGGCGTGGCCAGACATGGATTCTCCTTGGTTGTCTGTGCGTTCAGTGCCAGCCATCGTCTGGCTGGAAACGGTCTCCGTGGGCCTTTGCAAGCTTGTCGAGAGACTCACGAATGTTTTCAAAGCCGCGTTTGCAGGCATAGTTCATCGGGCCACCACGGAAAGGAGCAAAACCGGTCCCGAAAATCATGGCGCCATCCACCGTTGCCTCATCCTCAATCACCTGCTCTCTCAGGCAAGCCATGCAGGCGTTCAGCATGGGGAGGATCAGTCGGTCCAGAGCGTCGTCCGGGGCGCCGCCTGACGGATCTTTCTTGTCGGCCTTGCCCTTCTTCCACTGGTAAAGGCCCTCGCCGGTCTTTTTGCCAAGCTTTCCGTCCTCCACCTTCTGACGAAGCCAGTCCGGCGCCGGCGGCATCGCGGTATCCAGACGATCCCGCAGCATGTCGGCAACACTCAGACAGATATCAAGCCCCACCTGATCCGCCAGCTCTATCGGCCCCATGGGCATGCCGAAATCTTCCGCCACCGCGTCAATACTCTCTGCGGGTATGCCCTCATCAAGCATGATCATGGCTTCCACCAGATACGGTGTCAGGGCCCGGTTGACGAGAAATCCCGGGGCGGTCGCTACCGGCGCTGGCAGCCGGTCAATTTGACCGACAAACCCACGGCCGCGGTCCAGCACCTTGTCAGAAGCCTTGTCATGGCTCACCACCTCCACCAGCGGCATCAGCGCCACCGGATTAAAGAAATGCAGGCCTATCAGGCGGCTGGGATCGCTGACCTTTTCCCTCAGGGTTTCCAGGGGAATACTGGAGGTATTGGTGGCCAGGATGGCGCCTTCTTTCAGCCGGGGCTCCACCTCTTCGTAGACTTTCTGCTTGAGCTCGACCTTTTCTGGCACGGCCTCAATGACCAGGTCGGCCCTGCCGACGCCTTGGTTGGCAAAATCCGGGGTCAACCGGTCAAGGATGTCCCGACGTTCGGCGGCCGTGCGATGCTTTTTCTCGCAGAGGTCGGACAGCTTTTTCACCGCCTGCGCGAGCTTGTCCGCCTCCATATCAAAGAGCGTCACATCAAGACCGCGAACCGCACACCAGCCGGCAATATCGGCGCCCATTTCGCCAGCGCCAACTACGTGCACATGCCGGACCGGGTCGGCCTTGGTACGGGTTAACCCTTTCATGGTCTCCCGCAGGTGAAAAACCCGGACCAGGTTGCGCGAGGTCTCGGTCATCATCAGCTTGGCAAAAGAGGTAATCTCTGCCCGGCGCATGGCCTCGTCGGACTCACCACCAAACTGCTCCCAGAGCTCGATCAGAGCCTCGGGCGCCGGGTAATGCTGGGAAGGCGCTTTCTTGGCGCTCTGGGAGCCCATCTGACGGGCTTCCAGTTGCCGGGCGGGCCTGGTAGACAATACCCGGCCACGCATTCCGTTATCGCCCGGCTCAATATCGCCGGAAATAGCAGCCTTCACAGCGGCAGCGACATGGCGCTCCTCAACGATCTGGTCCACCATGCCCAACTTTTTCGCCTTGCCATGACCCGCCGTTTTGCCGGTAAGCATCACGGTCATGGCTTCGATGGGGTCCACCAGACGCGTCAGGCGCTCCGTTCCGCCAAGACCCGGATGCAGACCGAGCTGGATTTCCGGAAACCCCAGTTTGGCGCCCGGAACTGCCAGTCGGTAATGACAGGCCAGCGCCAGCTCCAGGCCACCGCCAAGGCAGGAACCGTGGATAACCGCAACGGTGGGACAGGACAACGCCTCAAAACGGTCGACCACCCGGTGCGCATCGGTGAGTTTGTCGACGACTTCGGTCTCTGAGGAGAGCTCAGAGAACTCCGAGATATCGGCCCCCATACAGAAACCACTGGCCTTGACCGAGCGCACAACCACGCCCTTGGGCGTCTTGTTTTCGAGCTCGGTAACGATCTCGCCAAGCTCCTTCAAAACGGCCTCAGAGAGCACATTTGCGCTCGCATCTTTCTTATCGAGAATCAGCCAGGCAACGTCATCGCTGTCGCGCTCAAACCACCAGTGCGCCCAATGGCTGTCCGCAGTGCTCGTCTGTTTTCCTTCAAAAGGGCCCCGAGCCATGTCCCGTGAGCTCAGTGTTTCAAGAATGTGACCCATCATGTGCATCCTCCTGAATCCGGGAAACCAGAATTCTGTCGAGAGTTCCGTAATAACCGGTGTTCAAACCGCCTCAATGAGCATGGCGCCAGACTGACCACCGCCGATACACTCGGTCGCAATGCCGCGCTTCAGCCCCTTGCGCTGCAAGGCGTTCATCAGGTGCAGCACGATGCGGTTGCCACTGGTGCCCACTGGATGACCGATCGCGACGGCGCCACCATCGACGTTCAGGCGTTCGGCCTCGAGCGTACCCATGGCCTGATCCAGCCCGAGCGCCTCTTTACAGAACTCCGGATCTTCCCAGGCCCGGACACAGGCCAGTACCTGCGCGGCAAAAGCCTCGTTGATTTCCCACAGGTCGATGTCATTGAGGCCGGCTTTGTGCCGTTTCAACAAAGCGGTAGAAGTCAGCACGGGGCCGAGGCCCATGATTTCCGGATCAAGCGCGGACCAATGACTATCAACAAGAACCGCCTTTGGCTTGAGTCCGTATTTTTTTACCGCCTCTTCGGAGGCAAGAATGACCCAGGAAGCGCCATCGGTAACCTGAGAGCTGTTCCCGGGGGTAACCTGGCCATAGGGCGGTTCAAACGCCGCCTTCAGCTTGGCCAGCGCTTCTGTCGAAGTATCAGAACGTACCCCGTCATCGTTCTGGAACAGCTCACCTTCCGGCGATATGGCGGGGACCACCTCACCATCCAGCCAGCCTTCTTTCTGGGCTCTGGCAAGCCGCTGGTGACTGGAAACGGCATACTCGTCGGCCTGCTCGCGGCTGATATTGAACTGTTTGGCCAGAATTTCCGCCGTCTGCCCCATACTCAGTCCGACGATCGGATCCGTCAGCCCCTTGGCAAGACTGATTTCCGGCTTGAACTGCCCGGGGCCGAAGCTCGCCAGTTGCCGGACATAGTCCTGCGGGGAAGAGGCCGCATTGAGGCCAGCCAGCCATTCCACTGCTTCGGTTTTCAATACCATTGGCGCATGGCTGAGCGCCTCTGTGCCGCCGGCGAGGATCAGGTCACTGTCGCCATCGCGGATATATTTGTAGGCGGTGTCGATGGACTGCATTCCGGAGCCGCAGTTGATCTGGACCGTAAACGCAGGCATCGCCTCCCCCATGCCAAGCCGCAATGCGGCAACCCGGGCCGGGTTCATTTCTGAAGAGACAACGTTCACACAGCCGAGAATCACCTGATCAAAAGCATCCGCCGGCATGGGCTGTCGAAGCAGCAACGGGCGACCACACTGAACGGAAAGATCCACGGGTGAAAAAGGGCCGGGGCGCCCTTTGGCCTTCAGAAACGGAGTGCGCGCTCCGTCAACAAGATACACCTTGCGGCCCTGGTTATGGCTTGCAGGTTTCGGGCTTCTGCGTGTTTTCTTCGCCTGATGCTGTGCCATCCAGATCCCTCCTAGGCTGAGCCGGGCATTTCAGAATGATCGGCTCTGAATAAAACCAATACCTTTAACTCTGGACTCTTAGCTGGATGTTTCAAGTCCGATTTCGGCAAGTGGCCTTGAAAAAGCACCCATCGAAACTAGGGTTTTAAAAACATCAAACAAGACAGGAGACATATTATGAGTCGCGCTCAAGACCTCTTCCCGACCCGGCTGGAGCGCAAACTGGGCATGTTCGAGCGCCTGGACCCGGTCGTTCACACACCTGAGGAACGAATGGCGGACGGACCGTTATCGGTCGACAAGGTCCGCGAATTTGATGAACGCGGTTTCCTGTTCTTCGACTCTTTCTTCGATAAATCGGAAATGGAGAAGTTCATTCAGGAGCTTCAGGAATATGAAGAAGACGAAGACCTGAAATTGTCTGAGGGGACCATTCTCGAGCCCGGGAAAGAGGAAATACGCTCCATCTTTGGCATCCACGAAATCTCCAAGCGCTTTGACCGGCTCACCCGGGATCCGCATTTGCTCAAGATCGTACGGCAGTTGCTGGACAGCGAAGTCTACATTCACCAGTCAAGGATCAACTACAAGCCGGGGTTCAAGGGCAAAGGCTTTAACTGGCACTCCGATTTTGAAACCTGGCACAGTGAGGATGGCATGCCGCGGATGCGCTGCCTGAGCTGTTCGATCGTGATGACCGAGAACAACGAATTCAACGGGCCCCTGATGCTCATTCCCGGTTCGCACAAGTACTTTATCCCCTGCGTTGGCCGGACGCCCGAGGATAACTACAAGGAATCCCTGAAGACTCAGAACCTGGGCGTACCCGACGGTGCGAGCCTTACCCGGCTGATGAATGAAAACGCTATTGAGGCGCCAAAGGGCCCGGCGGGCTCCCTGATCATATTCGAATGCAACACCCTGCACGGCTCCAACGCCAATATGTCGTGCTGGCCGCGCAGCAACCTGTTCTTCGTCTACAACAGCGTTCACAACACTCTGACGGAGCCTTTCTGCGGCAACAAGCCAAGGCCGGAATTTCTGGCCAACCGCAAGAACTGGGACCCTCTCAAGCCGGTCTGAACCGGCCTCAGGGCGGGCCGACTTCACAAGCCAGCACCAGGGCCCAGAACTCCGAGAAGTCATTGACCACAACATCCGGTTTGTCCGGGTGCTTGTGGGTGCCGGGGAAAATCTTGTTCAGCCAGGGCAGGTCCCACTGGGCCCCGTTGAAAAACACCGAGGTCAGGCCCGCGCGCTTCGCTGCAATCACGTCTGTGGTGCTGTCGCCTACGTACCAGACGCTTGGGTCCGGCGGATAATCCAACTTCTGAACCGCCAGCAGTAACTGATCCGGGTGGGGCTTTCGCAGGGGCGTGTCATCACCGCAGACGTCGACATCAAAAAGATGGGTCCAGCCGGTGTCCTCCACCGCCGCCAGTTCGTGCTCGAAAAACTCGCGGTCCCGGTTGGTAATCACGCCGACCTGGATGCCCATCCGCCGCAACCCATCCAGAACCTCCCGCACCTTCGGCTCAAACGCCTTCACCGTGCCATAGTGTTTTCGGTAATGATGATTGAATGCCTGGTGGGCGATCTGCTTGGCCTCCTGGTCGTCGCCAAACAGCACCTCGAAAATGTCGGTCCGGGAAATCTTGCGATCTGCTTTCACCTTGGGGTGCAGCTTCGCAAACTCCCGGACATAGGCAACCAGCTTCACGTCTTCCGGGGTTTTGCTGTCTTCCGGCGCCACCATACGGTCCATGAGCTGCAGCTTGTGAAAGTCCGGCAGCATGTCATCCACTGCGTGGTACATGGCGTCCAGGGTATCCACCAGTGTGGCGTGCCAATCGAACAGGATGACCGCAGGGCGAATCAGCTTGACCACCGCCGGGTGCCAGTCCGGCTCAATGCGTGGCTCCGGGCGCTGGGGCGGCGGGAAAGGCCTTGGGCGGACTTCAGCCGGCGCCTGCTCAAAGGCTTCCGGCTGGCTTCTTTCGAGAAGCGCCAGCAGATCCACCAGGTCTTCAAAGCTGTCCAGAATGGCCGCAGGCGCGTCCCGATGAGAGAACCAGCTGTCGATGCGGCCGGACTCCCAACAGGCCCCGTTGTAGAACACGCCGGACACGCCGGCCTTGTTGGCGGTGAGCATATCTACATAGCTGTCCCCCACGTACCAGGCCCGCTCATCCGCTGGCAAATCAAGCTTTTCAAGGGCTTTGAGGATCACCTCCGGGTCAGGCTTGTACTCGGTTACGTCGTCGGCACACACCGTGGCATCAAACAGGTTCCGCCACCTGCCTTCGTCCACCGTCTGTAATTCCCGGTCCAGAAACTCCCGGTTCCGGTTGGTGGAAACCGCCAGCCGTATACCCATGGCTTTCAGGGCGCGGAGGTACTCATATGCGCCGGGCTGAAACGGTTTCACCTGCCCGAAATACCGACGATAAGCCTCGTTATAGGCCTTGTGGGCAATCAGCTTGGCTTCTTTGTCATCGCCGAAAATGGCGTTGAAGATGTCGGTCCGAGACACCCGGCGCTCGGCCAGAATGCGCGGATGCAGGCGCCGGAAGATTCGAATGTAACGCACCAGGCGTGCATCGTCCGATGTCCGGCATTTATCCTCCGGCAGCAGGCGTTCCACCAGTCCCAGGTCCTCCAGCTGCGGCAGCATGTCTTCCATGGCACTGAACATGGCATCATGGGTGTCTACCAGGGTGCCGTGCCAGTCAAAGATCAGCACCGACGGCGCTGAAATGGAATCACAGAATCGGGCCATGCCCCGCCTCCAGCAGAAGTTTCCTGAAGCCGGCCTTGAAATCCACCGCCGGGCCGGCAAAACTCGGCGGTACTGACAAGAAAGATAAACCCGGTTTCCAATGCGTGCACGCATCGAGTCTGATCCATGCCAGTATCGAGCTACCTGCTGCCCTACGATTTTTCTCCCCTGACCCTGCTCAGTTATATGCTGGCACTCGGGTTTTATGGTGTCGCGCTACTCAGGATGCCGGAGCAGGACCGGCCGGGATCGGGCCGTATCATCACTTTCACGTTCGGGGTCATGCTCTGCTACGCGGTGATGCAGACCCGCTTCGACTACTACTCCCAGTACATGTTTTTCGTCCATCGGGGGCAGCACCTGATTCTTCACCACCTCGGGCCGATCCTGATTGCGCTGTCCAATCCACTGCCCGTGATGCGGTTCTGGTACCAGAAGATCTCACCGTCTGTACGCTACTGGCTGCAGCCGCTGGGCTGGATATACCGGCTGCTGCAGCAACCGGTTATCGCTTCGGTTCTGTTCGTGGGGCTGATCTATTTCTGGCTCTGGCCGCCCATCCATTTTGACGCCATGCTCAGCCGGCAGCTCTACTGGATCATGAACTGGAGCATGTTGCTGGATGGCCTGCTGTTCTGGTGGCTGATCTTCGATCCCCGCTCCCCGGCAGTCACCAGTGCTCTGGGCTATGGCAAACGGATCCTCCTGCTGGCGTTGGTGGCGATTCCCCAGATGATTCTCGGCGCCTGGATCGTGTTTTCCAGGGGCATGGTGTATGACGTTTACGAGGTCTGTGGCCGGGCCTGGCCCATGCCTCCGGAAACCGATCAATTACTGGGCGGGCTGCTGACCTGGATTCCCCCGGCCATGATGAGCATCATTGGCATTCTGATCGTGCTTCGCCGGGCCATGCATGAAGACGGTAAATTCCCCAAAAGCCGCTCTCTGGCAGGAGGAAACGCATGAGAAGAATGCTGCCACTGTGGTCTGTTTTCGTTGCCCTGATGCTCGCCGGCTGCACCGGAAAGGAAGAAAACTGGCATGGCAAGGATATCTCGGGCCTGATGCCCGAGCTGGAGTTCCAGCTTCAGGGCACCAACGGCCAGCCAGTCACGGCCGCTGATTCGAAGGGCGCCATCCGTCTGCTGTATTTCGGCTTCACGTCCTGCCCGGATGTTTGCCCCACCACGCTCACCGATCTGCGCCGCTCGGTTCGGCAACTGCCCGAACAGTACCAGGACGATGTCACCACCCTGTTCGTAAGCGTCGACCCGCGCCGGGATACCCCGGAACGACTGGCCAGTTACGTGGATTTTTTCGGTGATCGGATTGTTGGCATGACGGCTAAAGAACCCGCGCTTCGAAAACTCGCCAAACGCTATAGAACCACCTTCGGTTACGACGACCCGGACGCCAGCGGTAATTACAACGTTTCCCACAGCAGCGCCGTTTATGTGTTCGATCGGGATGGCGACGCCCGGCTACTGCTTCGTCCCGGCCTGTCTCCCGAACAGATCAGTGAGGACCTGGCTCGGCTGGCCCGGGAATCACGCTCCTGATCCCCAGACCTGTCGCCGCCCTGGGCGCTGATCCCGCCCTGCGGCGCAGACGTAGAAAGCCACTCATCCCGAACGGAAGCCACCCGAATGGAAGACATTGGTGCCCCATAAGAAGCTTAATCTCCCGGAGAAAACCTGCCCGGTCTGCCAGCGCCCGTTTGCCTGGCGCAAAAAATGGGCGAAAGACTGGGAAAATGTTCGCTACTGTAGCGAACGTTGCCGGCGCGAGAGGAACACACAGTCATGACCACCGTTGTCTGGTTCAAACGGGACCTGCGTACCCGGGATCATGCCCCCCTGGTGGCAGCGGCCAGCCTGGGGGAACCGGTCATACCGCTGTACGTTATCGAGGACGAGTACTGGCAACTGCCGGACACCAGCGGTCGACAGTGGGCGTTTATCCGGGATTCTCTGGACGATCTGGACCGACAGTTACGAAAGGCCGGCAGCCAGCTGCTGGTGATGAGAGGGTCGGTGGTCGATGCGCTGAAGCAGCTTCGGGCCCGCGAGGGCATCAACCGCATCTTCTGCCATCAGGAAACCGGCGGACACTGGACCTTCGAGCGTGACACGGCGGTGATTGGCTGGTGCTCAGAGAACCAGGTGGAATTCCGGGAATGGAACCAGTTCGGTGTGGTGCGACGCCTGACCGACCGGGATGTCTGGGACAAGGCCTGGACCGAGCTGATGCGCCAACCTGTATTGGAAGCCCCGGCGAAAATGCCGGAAATGAAAGCCATCGAGGCCAGTGTGAGTGGCCGCGGCAGTCTGGACTTTAGACTGCCGGATAGCTGCCCGGACCGCCAGGTTGGCGGCAGCGCGAGAGGCGAAAAACTGCTCGCTTCTTTCCTGGATCGCCGCTGCGTCGGCTACCAGTACAACATTTCCAGCCCGAACACCGCGGTCAGGGCCTGCTCGCGCCTCAGCCCGCATATCGCCTACGGCACCGTCAGCCTGAGGGAGATTTACCAGGAGGCCAAGGCCACCGGCAATCACCGCAATACCCTGCCCCGGAAAAAGAAAAGCCTGACCAGTTTCCGGTCGCGATTGCACTGGCACTGCCATTTTATCCAGAAACTGGAGGACGAACCGGAGCTGGAATTCCGGGCGATGCACCGGGAAATGGAGGCGCTAAAAACCGGGCCCAATGATACCGAACGCCTGCAGCGCTGGCAGGAAGGCCAGACGGGCTGGCCCCTGGTGGACGCCAGCATGCGTGCCCTGAGTCATTCGGGCTGGATCAACTTCCGGATGCGGGCCATGCTGATGGCGATCGCCAGTTACCAGCTGTGGCTGCACTGGCGCGATCCCGCCCTTCACCTGGCCCAATTGTTTACCGATTTCGAGCCGGGCATTCACTACTCCCAGACACAGATGCAGTCCGGCCTGACCGGAATCAACGCCCTGCGCATCTACAACCCGGTGTTGCAAAGCCGGAAACTGGACCCCGATGGCGAGTTCATCCGGCGCTGGATACCCGAGCTGGCTGGCGTGCCCAGTGAAATGATCCACACCCCCTGGCTGATGACGCCGACCCAGAAAGAGCGTTACGGCGGCAACACCTACATCCCGCCGGTGTGCGATCATGAACAGGCGGCCCGGGTTGCCCGTAAGGCGGTTGGCGACTTTCGCAAGCAGCAGGTCAGCAAGACAGAAACAGATCGGGTGCTGCTACGACACGGCAGTCGCAAGGGACCTGTTCAGAAACGCCCCCGCGTGCCATCGAAGCAGCAATCCGATCAGCTGTCACTGTTCGACTAGACCGCTTACCCGCATCAGTTGCGGTTCAGTTGCCGCTGATGCTCCAGCATTTGCTCCATCATCATCTGCATCTGGTTCATCCGGTTTTCCATCATTTCCAGGCGCTGCTCGTTGTCCATCCCCGGACCACCAGAACGGTTGCCCTGGGCATGGCCAGACTGCTTTTTACCCTGGCCTTGATTGTTCATCATGCCCTGGTTGTTCATCATGCCCTGGCCATTACCCATCATTCCCTGACCATTGCCCATCATGCCCTGGCCCATCATCCCGGGGCCCATCATGCCGCCACGCATCATCTGCATGTGCTCCTGCATGTATTCCATGTGTTGCTCGCGCAGTCTCTGGCGTTCAGCGTTGGAGTCGGCGTTTCGCATTTCCTGCATCATGGCCTGCATGCGTGCCATGTTTTCATTCATCTGCTGCACTTGTTCCTGATTCATCATGCCAGCACCTGGCATTTGCCCGGAGTTGTCCTGAGCAAAAGCAAAGGCAGGCAAGGCGACGAACACGGAACACGCAACGAAACGACCTAATCTGTTCATGAGATCCTCCTTATTGGCTGCAACATTGTGCATCACCATCAGTAAAGACCATGAAACTGAATTGAGGCTGAAAAAGGACTGCGTAATCCGTTTAAGTCCACGCATGTTGATCTGTGTCATCTGAGGTGGGCAGCACATACCAGAAGGTATACCAGGCGTGATTACTGATTTTTTCTGGGGGTTGCTGCTCAACGTAAAGCCAGATCATCGCCAGCACGGTTACCAGGGGCAGGGCTGCAATCAATGCACCCAGTTTGTCACTGCGCTTGGCAACCTCAGAGATCAGGACCACCAGCGCGGCGGTTATCGCGTATTTGGTAATAAGCCATGTCATTTACACTTCCTCTGGCCAGGAAACATTTATTTGTTTTAATTCCTGCAAAACCGAACCGAAATGGTATTCTCTCTTCACAAACTATTCCAATACCCTCTTGCGGGTTAGTGCACGCGCAGAGCCTTTGTTCGAAAGCTGGTTTTTATGATTACGACCATCAAGACCGCCACTCTCATCATGACTCTGGCAACCACTCCCACGAGTCTGCAGACCGGTTGAAAATGCCGGTATTCTCCAACCTGACACCTTCACTCCGGCGCCCTGTTCCCTTTGCTGGAGAGAATCCCCGCAGTTTTCGTTACCGGCTCGACCGCCCGCCGAAGCTCTACAGGATTGTCTGAGCAATGCTGCCTTAGCAGCTGAACGAGAACCCATTCTACGGAGTTACTATGCTGTCAACTTTGCTTGGCAAACCTCGCCACTGGGCGCGGGTTGCTGCCGGCGGAAACCGTTTTTTCTGGATATTCCTGACACTGGGCCTGCTCGGTCTCAGCGCGGATGCGTTGGCCCATGCCGTCGCCCAGGGCGACAAGGGGCGCTGGTACTGCTGGTTACCGTTGTGATGCCCGCGGAGTACGCGCTCGATCCGACCGGAGCCGGTCGCTTGCTGGGATTGACCGAAATGGGTGAAATCAAGGAACAGCTGGCCGAGGAAGCCGCCGCCGACGCGGAGGCCGAGATGGTTGCCGCTCAATCTTCGAGCGCACAAGGGCCTCAGGAAGTCGCGGAGCCGAAATTTTCGTTGACGAACTTGAAGCGGACCCGCTCGCCATACTGCAGGACGATGGGATCGGCGTCCTCATACTTGATGCCGTTGATCAGCGCGGTGAAACCCTGCACATCTTCGATATCCGCTTTCATCATGCGCATATCGCCCCACATCATCCGATCCCGCAACGCTGCCATGAAACCTTTCTCGCCAGACTCCGCGAAGAAATCGCCCACGGTCTGCCATACCTGCAGCAAGGGGACACACATGCGTTTACTGCTCGTCGAAGATGACCGGCTGCTTGCGGACGGGCTGACCAGCCAACTGGAAAGGCGGGATTCAGCGTGGATACCACCTCCTCCGCCAGAGAAGCGTCGCCGCTGGCCCATCGAAGAGCACGACCTGAACGAGGTGTTGGGCAACCTTCTGGACAATGCCGGCAAGTGGTCCGCCAGATTCGTTGAGCTTGACCTGCAAGAGGATGGGAAAGGATTTGCCATCACCGTTGAGGACGATGGCCCCGGAATTCCTCCCGACGCGCTGGACACCCTCGGCACCCGCGGGCTGCGTCTGGACGAACAAACGCCGGGGCACGGCCTGGGGCTGGCCATCGTGCGGGAGATTACAGACCGCTATGGTGGTACCCTGAATTTCAGCTCCGGCTCGACCGGAGGATTCAAGGCAACGGTCCATTTTCCGGGTACTACCGGGGGGATAAGGCAGTGAAAATCGGTGAACTTGCAAAGACAACGGCCATTCCTGTTGAAACCATCCGCTACTACGAAAAAATCGGTTTGCTACCGGAACCGGACAGGGACAACAGTGGCTACCGTTCCTACCGCAATGCCCATCTGGACCGGTTATTGTTTATCAAACGCTGTCGCAACCTGGACATGGCCCAGGACGAGATCCGCGAGCTGATCCGACTGGCCGAGCAACCGGAAGCAGATTGCAGCGAAGTCGATGCCCTGCTGGCTCGCCATCTGAATCACGTGCGGGAACGGCTGAAGGAGCTGGCGAGCCTTGAAGAAACTCTCGAGCAGCTTCAGGAAGCCTGCACCAATGGGCGCACTGTGCGCGAATGCGGCATTCTTGGCGGGCTTAGCACGGAGCTGGAGACTCCAGAGCCCGAAGACCGCCACAACCACGTTCCCCGCACCCATGGGACTCGCCAGAACTGACGAATCTCAAAAATTTCTGCAGCAACTGTTGACCCTGTAGCTACTACAGGATTTTCAATAAGATCATCTGAACCAAGGAGGTCTTTATGGCGTGCAGTTGCTCCGCCCCCGAACCCAAATCCCCTGCCCCGGGCTTTCGTAAAGCGTTATGGATTGCCTTGTGGGTGAACCTGGCCATGTTCGTGGTGGAAGGCATCGCCAGCCTGTCATCCGGCTCGGTCTCTCTGATGGCGGATGCCATCGATTTCTTCGGCGACAGCGCCAACTACGTTCTGTCTCTCACGGTCCTCTCCATGGGTATGCTCTGGCGCGGTCGCGCAGCCATGGTCAAGGGCATCACCATGACAGTGTTTGGCCTGGTGGTATGGGCCCGTGCCGTCTGGGTGGTTCAGGCGGGCATTACCCCGGAGCCCCTGACCATGGGAGCCGTCGGCCTGCTGGCGCTTGCTGCCAACATGAGCGTGGCCGCCATGCTGTTCAAATTCCGTGAAGGCGATTCCGACATGCGGTCTGTCTGGCTATGCAGCCGCAACGATGCCATCAGCAACATCGCTGTTATGGTAGCCGCCCTTGGTGTGTTCGGCACCGGGACAGCCTGGCCAGACCTGATTGTAGCCGCCATCATGGGCACGCTGGCTATAACGGCCGGTATCAGTGTGGTGCGCCATGCCCGGAGCGATATCGCAGAAGCCAGGGCCAGCGAAGCGGAACCGACGGCGACGCCCTCGAGCAGCCGCTAGTAACCCGACACTAGAACGCCAGCGAAATCATCACCGGGATAAACGCCAGGGCGAACAGCGTGGTCAGCAAAACGGTGCCCGCGGCCTGCCTTGGCGAAGTATCCAGCAACGTGGCGATAACCACGGTATTGGCGGCAATCGGGGTGATCGAGATCAGGAACATAGCCTTGTGTACCGCCGGTTCATATATGCCCAGAAGCGTTGCATCAACCCACCAGAACACGATGGCAACCAAGGGCCAGACAACGAACTTCCCGAAGAATGCCAGGGCGGTGAAACGGACATTGCCCGCCAGGCCACGAAAGCTGGTGATGCTCATACCGATAATCATCATGCCCAGAATGCTGTAGGCGCCGCGCAGGTTATCGAACAGTGGCACGAAGATATCCGGAATTCCGATGCCCGCGAGGTTCAGGAAAACCGCCGCCAGGAAGGCGTACACAGAGGGAAGCTTCAGCACCCGCCAGACCGAATCCTTGATGCTGTAGCGTCCTCTTGCCGCCAGATAGAAACCCACGGAGTTCTCAAACAGTGTGGTGCCCAGCATGCACACAATGTAGAGCCCAAGGCCTTCTTCCCCGAACAGCAACAAGGCTACCGGCACCCCGAAGTACCCGGTATTCCCAGAGCCCACACACAGGGGAATGATGTTGGCACTGCCGTCAGTGAGCACCCTCTTTGCCAGCTTTAACTGCACAATTCCCAGAACGGACGAGATGCCGAATACCAGAAAGGGCAACAGGATGACTTCCGGAGAAAGCGGTGCGGCCATCACCCCTGAAAACACCACCGATGGTGTCACGATATAAAGCATGATGCCGGCGATATGACGGCCGCTGGCCTCAAGATAGCGACCGGCAAACCAGCCCAGGGCGACCGTTACATAAAGTGGAATAAGCTTGAAGAAAAGGGCAAGGGCTGCGGCCATCGGGGCTCCATGAGGCAAGGGAAAACTTCCAGCGATAGGTGCGGGAGTCTACCACCTACCCCTCCGGAGGTAACTCCCTGGCGCAATGGTGAAATATCCGGCCATGCTTGACAATGATCAACAGTATTATGGATGAATCTTTATATCCTAGCAGGGCAGTCAGGTATTTCACAAAGACCAAGGAGAGAGACCCATGGCCGAGCGCTTTACCAAAAGCATGGCCAGGAACATTTATCTGGGGGGAAGTGCATTCTTCGTCCTGTTGTTTCTGGCACTGACTTTTGACACTCAGGTTCGGGCAATGCCCGAACGGGATAACCGCGACCAACTCACTGACCAGGTGGTGCGCGGCAAGCATGTCTGGGAGAACAACAACTGTGTGGGTTGCCACTCCCTGATGGGTGAAGGTGCGTACTTTGCACCGGAGCTTGCCAATGTATTCGACCGCCGCGGTGGTGGTGACAGCGAGACGTTCAGGGCGTATATGAACGCCTGGATGAACGCCATGCCCACCAATGTGCCGGGGCGCAGGCAAATGCCCAACTTCAATCTGACAGATAAAGAGATTGATGACCTCTCTGCCTTCCTGGAGTGGACATCGAAGATCGACGATAACGACTGGCCGCCCAACATCGAAGGCTGAGGGAACCTACATGAAATACGAATCGCAAAGGGTAGCAATGCCCTACTTCATTTTTGCCCTGATTCTTTTTGTCGGGCAGATAGTATTTGGCCTGATTTTGGGCCTTCAGTACGTGGTCGGTGATTTCCTGTTTCCGGAAATACCGTTCAACGTCGCGCGCATGGTTCATACCAACCTGCTGATCGTCTGGTTGCTGTTCGGCTTTATGGGAGCAACCTATTACATGGTACCGGAAGAGGCGCAAACCGAGCTACACAGCCCGCTGCTTGCGTGGATTCTGTTCTGGGTTTTCGCGGCGGCCGGCACCTTGACCATTCTGGGCTATCTGTTTGTGGACTACGCCACCCTGGCCGATGTCACACTGAATAAACTGCTGCCAACAATGGGTAGGGAGTTCCTTGAGCAGCCCACCATAACCAAGATCGGTATAGCGCTCGTGGTCGTCGGTTTTCTCTACAACATCATGATGACAGCCCTGAAGGGTCGTAAAACCGTCGTCAATATTGTATTGATTACCGGCCTTATCGGCCTGGCCGTGCTGTGGATGTTTTCTTTCTACAACCCGGGCAACCTGGCTCAGGACAAGTACTTCTGGTGGTTCGTGGTACACCTCTGGGTTGAAGGCGTCTGGGAACTGATTATGGGTGCCATCCTGGCCTACGTTCTGATCAAACTGACCGGTGTGGATCGGGAAGTTATCGAGAAGTGGCTGTACGTGATCATTGCCATGGCACTGATTACCGGCATCATCGGCACCGGCCACCACTTCTTCTGGATCGGGCCGCCGGAGTACTGGCTGTGGCTGGGTTCCGTATTCTCTGCCCTGGAGCCTCTGCCGTTCTTCATGATGGTGATCTTCGCCTTTAACATGATTAACCGGCGACGGCGCAATCACCCCAACAAGGCTGCCCTGCTGTGGGCAATGGGGACTGCCGTGATGGCGTTCCTGGGAGCTGGCGTGTGGGGCTTCCTGCACACCCTGGCACCGGTAAACTATTACACGCACGGCAGTCAGATTACCGCGGCCCACGGCCACATGGCCTTCTACGGCGCCTATGTAATGATTGTGCTGACCATTATTTCCTACGCTGTACCGATTCTTCGCGGCCGTCCCTACGGCAACAGCAATACCGCACAGATCGTCGAGATGTGGGGATTCTGGCTGATGACCATCTCCATGGTCTTCATCACGCTGTTCCTGACCGGCGCGGGCGTATTGCAGGTCTGGCTGCAGCGACTTCCGGAAAGCGGTGAAGCACTGTCGTTTATGGCCACCCAGGACAACATTTCTCTGTTTTACTGGATGCGCACTGTCGCAGGTACCTTCTTCATGGCCGGCCTGATTGTTTACCTTGGTAGCTTCTTCATCAAGGGGCAGGCCGCCCCGGCCGAAGAAGTCCGCGGCCCTGCTCCGCAGGACGCGTAACACTCGCAGGCCGGGGCCATTCGCTCCGGCCTGCCTAACCCTTAACGGATGTTTACCGTGCATGCGCAGACGATCCCGAACAAGGACACCCTCCAGAAGAAGCGGTTGCTGACACGCACCGCCTTCTTCGGGCTGTTTCTGCTTGCGCCGGTCCTCAACATTTTCCGATATGATCTGACCGAAACCCATTTCGTACTTTTCGGATTTCCCCTGTCTTTCAATCTCGAACTGGCCTGGGTCACCCAGAGCTCACCGGCCGAAGTGGCCGGGCAGATCCTGTTCTGGTTCGTGCTGCCAATCACCCTGCTCGTTCCCCTTGTGCTCTGGATTGCCTGGAAGTGGGGACGAATATACTGCGGCTGGTTATGCCCGCATTTCTCTGTAGTGGAAACCATCAATCATCTGATGACCCGAATTACCGGCCGGCCGACTCTTTACGAAGCACTCCGGAAAGGCCGGAGGGGCAAAGCGCTGCACTGGGTCGGGCTGACACTGGCATGTGCGCTGATCGGTTTTTCCTGGGCACTGGCCATGCTGTCTTACCTGTTGCCACCGATCCCCCTGTATACCGATCTTGTCACTGGCAATCTGACCCTGTATCCGGCGATTTTCCTTGTGGTGGCTACATCACTGTTCACCCTGGACTTCCTGTTTGCCCGGCATCTGTTCTGCAAATACGGCTGTGCCTTCGGGGTTGTGCAAAGCATTGCCTGGATGACCAACGGTCGAGGCCGGGTGGTCACGTTTGACGCCAAGCGCGCCGCCGCCTGTCGCGACTGCACCAAAGCCTGCGACGAGGCGTGCCCCATGCGCCTGCCAACCCGAAGCCAGAAACGGGCCAAGTTCACCTGTACCCAATGCCTGCAATGCGTCAGCGCTTGCCGGGAGGTACAGAAGGATAACCCGGAGGGCTCCCTGCTGAGCTGGGAACCGGGCGAGCCTGGCAAACAGACGGTGCTGATTCCGGTGCGCCAGGTTGACCCATCTCCACGACGCAAAAGCGCCTGAATCCGGGTGTCTGAAATGGAAAAAGAGTTGAAATGGAAGGAGAGCTAGAATGGAAGAGTGGGTAGGCTTCAAATGGCATGAATACATCACTCGTCAGGCTATGGGCGAGTTCCCGGAGCATGCGGTCCATCTCAAGGATGAAGCCCGCACCCTGGGTGTGTTGTTCCGTGCCATGGGTGGTGACCCGGCATTAAGCCTGGTGACCGCAGAGCCCCGCCATTTCCGTACACGGCGCCGGTTTTTGCAGAAACTGGCAGGTACCCACAAAAAATTCGAGCTGGCCTGGCGGGATGAACAGAGCCTGCGGTTGCCGGAACGCCTGGCGCTGTTTCCCTCGAAACAGGTCAATCGGGATCTGTACCTCTGGCTTGCAGCACTGGCCTCCCACGGCGAGCTCACCGACGCTGACTGGCTGACCGGCAACCAGGCCATGGTTCAGGCCCTGCTGGCCAAATGGCCTGGAATGGAACCGGTCTATCAGCGACTGGTGCGCCATACACTGCAATGGCGTCCGGATCCGGAGAGTTTACCCCCGGCGGAAAGTCACCGCGAGAAGGCCATTCGCCAGGCGCTGATCTTCCCCGGAAGCGTAGAGACACTGCCGCCGGCAGAATCAGACCCCTGGCCGGTTGTGATCTGGCTATATCCTACTGTCGCTTTGGGCAAGGTAACCGGCCAGATCATCGGCGACGATAACCTGACATCAACGCCTGGCGGCCTCGCGAAGAAGCGCAAGCGCCGCCGCGCCGAGCGGGTGGACGCATTCGATAAAGATCAGGGCCTGATGCTGTTTCGCCTGGAAAGCCTGTTCTCGTGGAGCGAATTCATTCCCGTGGACCGGGCCGGTGACGACACAGAGGAAGACGACGCCGACTCAGTGGCGGATGACATGGACATGATTTCTGTCTCCAAGGACCGCAGGGAAGCCTCTTCCGCCATCAAGTTCGACCTGGACCTGCCATCGGAAGAAAACGACGACCTGTATCTGGGCCCGGGCATTCACTTGCCGGAATGGGACTGGCGCAGCAGGAGTTACCGGGAAAAGTTCTGTTGTCTGCAACCCATGCTGAGCAAGGATTCGATGCCGACCGGGCTGCCAGACCACTTGTCCAGGTCTGCCATGCGGTTACGCCGCCAGTTCCACGCACTGAAACCCCTGCGACAATGGGAGCGCCGGCAGACCGAAGGCGAAGAACTGGACCTGGACGCCTGCATGGAGCGGGAAGTCCAGCATCGCAAAGGCACCGGCGAAATCAACCAGAAGCTGTTTCGCCGCTGCAAACAGAACCAGCGTGATCTGGCCTGCCTGATCCTGGCGGACATTTCCATGTCCACCGATACTTTTATCAACAACAGCCAGCGTGTGATCGATATTGCCCGGGATGGCTTACAGCTACTCAGCGAAGCACTCCAGGCCAGCCGCGATCCTTTTGCGATATTCGCATTCTCGTCACGTCGACGGGACCATATCCGGTTTCACCACATAAAATCGTTCGACGAGCCTTACAACGACGTCAGCCGTGGCCGCATACAGGCACTGGAACCGGGTTACTACACGCGCATGGGCGCCGCTATCCGCCAGGCAACAAACCTGCTGAAGGGGCGCCACGAACACCAGAAAATCCTGCTCCTGCTCACCGATGGCAAACCCAACGACCTGGATCTGTACGAAGGCCGCTACGGCGTGGAAGACACCCGCATGGCTGTCCAGGAAGCCCATAAGGCCGGACTGACGCCCTTTTGCGTCACCATTGACGACGACGCCAATGAGTACCTGCCCTATGTCTTTGGCAGCAACCATTTCGTGGTCATCAAGGACCCGACCCAGCTGCCCCTGCAACTACCCAAACTCTACATGAACCTGACCCGCTGACACTCATGGAGACATCAGCCCCGACACGCCATCACCTGCCCGGCGATCTCGCTGTCTGGTTCTTCATTTTCGCGGAACTGGCAGTATTCGGCATCCTGTTCATCGGCTTCGGCGTTGCCCGCAGCCTTGATCCGGATACCTTCAATACTGGCCGGCAGGTATTGCATCCCTGGACCGGCCTGATCAATACCATCGGTTTGATCACTGCCAGCTACCTGGTAGCCGTCGCCGTCCACCGCCTGCGCTACCGCCAGGCCGGTGTCGCACCGCTACTGTGGGCAGCAATTGCGGCTTCGTGCATCTACAGCTTCGGCAAGGTCTGGGAATACGTGGACCTTTATGGCAAAGGCTACAACCTGGGTACCGACACCTTTTTCATGTTCTATTTCTTCCTCACCTTCTTCCACTTCATGCACGTGCTACTGGGCCAGATAATCCTGGTGGTTCTGGCGGTAAAGGTGAAAAACGGAGACTACAACGGTGACGACATGAACGGCATGGAGTCCGGTGCTTCCTATTGGCATATGGTCGATCTGGTGTGGCTGGTGTTGTTCCCGATGCTGTACGTTCTTGCCTGAGGAGGCCCGATGCTTGCTGTCTACATCGCATTGATGGTTTGCACCATGACGCCAGTGATTGCCATGCAGGCAGGCGCTGATGCTTCCGTTCTGGTGTGGCTGGCGTTTGCGCTGATACTCGTGAAAGCCGTGCTGCTGGTCGATCATTTCATGGAAATGCGACACGCACCTTGGGGCTGGAGACTAGCTTCGCAAGGCTGGGCCGCAGTCATTGTCGCTGCCTTGGCAGCAATCCGCGGAATCCACTGACAAGGTTAGCAGGAGTGGCCGGGTGGGCTTTTCCAAAACTGTGCGGAGCCATGGATGGCGGAGCCCAAGCGCCACATGGATGTGCCGCAAGGAGCGTGTTTTGGAAAGGCCCACCCGGCCATTCCACCACAGAAGCTCATAGCTTCATCTAGAACGTCGCGGAAAGTACGGCGGCTTATCGCCGATCGCCTGGGCCAGCGCAATCATTCCCCAAAGTACAAACGAAGTGTGCAGAACGATGGACCAGACAATAGCACTGATCCAGAAGTTACCGGTGTTGCCGAATACCAGCCAGAACACAGCCACGCCGCCCCCTATAAGCGCCGCTCCCAGTAACGACATGCAGACCGCCGCTTTGGCATGCAGCTTCCGCAAGGAGGACGCATTCTCCGAACGGAGATAGACCCAGAGCAAAGCAGCAAACCCGACAAACGGCAGTAACAACAGATTCAACAGATACCAGGCGACAGGCACCACAGCACCGCTACTGGTTTTCATCTGACTTCCGGAATACGGCATACACCACCTCCATAAGTGCGCTGACGGTTGCTTCGTCATCGGTCAACGGCTCTATCATTCCGGCCCGACAAGCCTCAGTAACCGGCACACCGGCGCGAACCAGGTGAGCGGTGTGAATCAGAAGACGTGTCGATGCCGCCTCCTCCAGATCATGGTCCTTCAGGTTACGAATGGAGCGGGCGAGATTAACCAGTTGTTCCGCCATTTCCCGGTCGGAACCGGATTCCTCGATCACGATGGCCTGTTCGGCGGCCGCCTCGGGGTAATCGAAACTCAGAGATACAAAGCGCTGACGGGTGCTGGGTTTCATGCCCTTCAGAAGGCTCTGATAGCCGGGATTGTACGACACCACAAGCATGAACCCGGGCGCCGCTGTCAGCACCTCGCCGGTTCGCTCAATCGGCAATTCCCGACGATCGTCCGCCAGCGGGTGCAGAACCACGGTGGTGTCCTTGCGGGCTTCCACCACCTCATCAAGGTAGCAGATACCGCCTTCGCGAACCGCCCGTGTCAAAGGCCCGTCCTGCCAGTAGGTTCCATCAGGACCTATCAGGTGTCGGCCCACGAGGTCAGCAGCGGTAAGATCGTCATGGCAGGCTACGGTGTAAACCGGGCGCCCGAGTTTTTCCGCCATGAAACGGACAAAGCGGGTCTTGCCGCAGCCGGTCGGGCCCTTGATGAGAACGGGAAGGCCGTTATCTGCGGCGGCTTGAAACAATCCAATCTCGTTGCCAACCGGTTGGTAAAACGTCATTGAGTTACATCCTCTGAATACTGACTGTTGGGCACGGCAAAGCCATATACCCATTCGGGGAAGATCCTGAACATCTGGGGATCGTCTGCCCGCTGTGTTCTGACCAATGCCTTTTCACAGGCCGTGACTGCCCTGCCCCAGCCAGCCTGGCGGTACCAGCCGGCAGCGTTGACCGGCTCACCGTGCCAGCTCACCACCAGGCTGTTCCTGGCCAGAAAAGGCTTAATAAACCCCAGCTCCGAAACGGCAGCGTGGGTGTTGTTGTGCAGCAATAAACCCAGCGCTGAACTGAAGTCACCGGCTTCATAGAACTGCCCGGGCTCCGGCGTAACGCCTTCATTCTTCAGAGCGGCCAGTGGCAGATCCGCGCCCAAGGGGTCCCTGCCCGCAACCGTTGCGAGGTCACGCCCGTGCAGCTCACTAATGCTTCTCACACCCGCCGGTCTTCGCGTCACCCAAACCGGGACCGGAAGATGGCCATTACGGTTCACCGCTGCCAGCACCGGCGCCGCTGCGAAATCATCCGGAGTGCCCGTAACAAACGCCAGCGCCAGGTCCGATGCTGTGACGTCGAGCCGGATATCCGCATTGCATCCCTGAGCCCGGAGAAACTGCATCAACCGGTAGCGGGCTGCCACGCCGGTGACATTGGCCGCCGGCTCAATCCCGATCTGAACCGGGGTTTCGTCGGCACTGGCGTGCGCGCCTGACAGGATACCCGCCAGCACCACGATACAGAGCGCCAGCCCTGGCTTACAAACCGAGTGCATGAGCCCGGCTGGTGAAGAAAATACCACTGGGCTTTTCCGCGCTGATCTGTGCCACCGGCTCCAGTGTGCGGGTGTTATAAACAGTTACCCGGTTGCTGTCCCGGGCGGACACCCAAACCTCCTCGCCCCGGGGCGCGAACTCCATGTGCAATACTGCCTCGCCCGGCTCCAGAGTGCGGATAATTTCCCGGCTTTGTGAATCAATTACCTGTATCACATCGTTCTGGGGATGGGCAAAGCTTACCCAGATCCGGCGATTATCGGGGCTGGCCATCACGAACACCGGTTGGCCCTGCACAGGAATCCGGTCGGTCAGCGACCAATCGTTCATATCAGCCACGAGCACCTGATGGTGACCAACCGCGGGAACGAAAGCGCGTCCATCGGCGATGGCCCAGCCTTCCAGGTGAGGCATCTTATAAACTGGCAGTTGCTGCTCACCCCGGCCGTAATTTCCCAGAATTTCCGTCACTCCCTGGTCCGGATTCCAGAGATCCAGCAGTGACAGCCCGTCCTCACCGAACAGGCCGGCGATGTAGTAACGACCGTCCGGGGTGATCAGGGCGTCGTAGGGTGATTTGCCCGCCTGAAAACGAGTAATTTCCGCCGTGTCATTGCTCATGTCCAGAGTCCAGATCTCGCCGGCCTCGAACAGACTGAACACAAACAGGTTCCCCGGGGCATCCACCAGGCCGACGGTTTTGGACTGGCCCTGCTCGCCATCTCCGCTGGTGAAAATGGCGGGTACATCTGCCACCAGCTCCAGAGTCTGGCTGTCGAATACCTTCACTCCGCCCGGCTCATAATTGGACACTGCCACGTAGCGACCGTTTTGGGAGATGGCACCACCGATACTGTTACCGGACTGAATAACACGGGCAACAACGGATCGGGTCAAAAGGTCCACCTTGGTAAGGCCACCATCCCGACCGAACACGAAGCCGTAACGGGCATCCCGGGAATAGACTACTGAAGCATGGGAAAGGTCTCCCAGCCCCTCGATACGCCCCAGTACCTCATGACGGGTGGTATTGATAACCAGCACCGACCCGGTCGCCCGCTCGACGATCAGACCAAGGTCGCCGGTGCCCATGAGTTCAGGCCGGGCATCTGTTCCGGAAAGGCTCTGGCAGCCACTCAGGCCCACAACCAAAAGCACAGCAAGTATCAGATTAGCGGGCACCTTGAATGTCAGCTCCATGATTGATTATTCCTCCAGGTCGCCCCTCAGGGCGAAATCAGCGCTCCGGATTTCAGTTGCCGGCTGATCCAGTGAATTTCCTCAGGAGCCAGCAGGGGCTTCCAGGGCGGCATGGCGGAGCCCGGAACACCTTCGCGGATAATCGCTGCGATGGCGTCGACTGGCAGATGGTCGAGGTTCTCCGGCCGTAATGGCGGGCCGAGACCACCACGAAGAGTCAGGCCGTGGCAGGAACCGCAGTCCTGAACGACCAGGTTGGACAGATAGGGCTCATCAACAGGCTGGTCACTGCCGTCGCTGCCAAGAAGTGTTCCGGGGGCTGCGAGTAGCCCGAAAAACAGCGCAATGGCAACTAGCTTTCGCTTTTGTACTTCCAGCCAGAAAGTGTTCAAACGCCCCGTCCTCCCCAGTGTTACCGACATCGTGACGCCCCTTATAAACCCCATCCTTGATATTGGTTAAAAGGAAACTGTAATGCCAGAATTCTTTGTGCATACCCCTGTTTGGGTAGACGCCAGACAAAAATCATACATATGACATTAATCAATGTTCATCAGGTTAAAGAAGAGAAACCTAGAGGCACTCTTAAATCCAAGGAGAGAACCTGATGAGAGTAACCAACCTGTTTTTCAAACCTCTGGCACTGGCAGTGGTTGTTGCGTCCTTCGGCGCACTGACAGCTCATGCCGCCCCCAAGGATCCGGACCCCTCGTCCACAGCCTATGAAGGTACGGCCAGTGCCGTAGACCCCGAATCGGCAAAAGTGGTTCGCAGTCCCGGTGCACCGGACCTGACCGACGCGGAATTTCAAAAAGCCAAGCAGATCTACTTTGAGCGTTGTGCCGGATGCCACGGCGTCCTGCGCAAGGGCGCCACAGGAAAACCACTGACACCCGACATCACCCAGGAACGGGGCATCGACTACCTGAAGGCCTTTATCAGTTATGGCTCGCCGGCAGGCATGCCCAACTGGCTGACCTCCGGTGACTTTACCGAGGACGAGGTGGAGCTGATGGCGAAGTACATCATGCACGAACCGCCACAGCCCCCGGAATACAGTCTTGAGGATATGAAGGCAACGTGGGAAGTGGTGGTTCCTCCTTAAGAGCGCCCCACCAAGCCGATGAACGACCTCAACCTCAAGAATCTGTTCAGTGTGACGCTGCGGGACGCCGGCCAGGTGGCCCTGATTGACGGCGAGACCCATGAAATCGCCCATATCATCGATACCGGTTACGCGGTGCATATCTCGCGCATGTCGGCTTCCGGCCGTTACGTCTTCGTTATTGGTCGGGACGCCCTGGTCAACATGATCGACCTGTGGATGGAAGAACCCGGCACTGTGGCCAAGATCAAGGTCGGAATGGAAGCCCGCTCGGTGGAAACCTCCAAGTACAAGGGCTGGGAAGACAAGCTCGCGATTGCCGGCACCTACTGGCCGCCACAGTTCGTGATCATGGACGGACAAACCCTGGAGCCAAAGAAAATTGTCGGCACCCGGGGCATGACCGTGGACACCCAGGAATATCACCCGGAGCCCAGGGTTGCCGCCATTGTGGCCTCCCACAAGCATCCGGAATTCATCGTCAACGTGAAGGAAACCGGCAAGATCATGCTGGTGAACTATGAGGATCTGGACAACCTCTCTATCACCAATATTGATGCAGCCCGCTTCCTGCACGACGGTGGCTGGGACAGCAGCATGCGCTACTTCCTGACGGCCGCCAACCAGTCCGACAAGATCGCCGTGGTTGACTCCAAGGACCGCAACCTCGAAGCCATGGTGGACGTGGGCAAGATTCCCCACCCCGGTCGCGGCGCTAACTTCGTGGATCCGGAGCATGGGCCGGTCTGGGCAACCAGCCATCTGGGCGACCCAACCATCCAGCTGATTGGCACCGACCCTGAAGGTCACCCGGACAAGGCCTGGAAAGTGGTCAGAACCCTGAATGGCCAGGGCGGCGGCTCGCTGTTCATCAAAACCCACCCGAAATCCACCAACCTCTGGGTTGATACCGCCCTGAACCCTGCTGAAACAGTGAGCCAGAGCATTGCGGTATTCGACATCAACAACCTGGAAGCGGGCTATGACGTGCTCCCGATCGCCGAATGGGCCGATCTGGGAGAGGGCCCGAAGCGGGTCGTGCAGCCGGAGTACAACGTTGAAGGCGACGAAGTGTGGTTCTCGGTCTGGAACAGCCAGGACAAGAAATCCGCCCTGGTGGTTGTCGACGACAAGACCCGGAAGCTGAAGAAAGTGATCAAGGACGAACGACTGGTAACACCTACCGGCAAGTTCAACGTCTACAACACCCAGTACGACGTGTACTGACCGGTTCCGGCCCGGGGGAGAGCACTGATGAGACTGGATACCACTGACAAACAACTGATCAACCTTTACCAGCGGGACCTGCCCGTCTGTGACAGGCCCTACCAGGCCATGTCCCGACAGCTGGGCATCGCCGAAGAGGAGGTCATTGAACGACTTCAGTCACTCCAGGACAGCCAGGTTCTCAGCCGGGTCGGACCGGTTTTTGAGCACAGCCGGGCAGGCGCGAGCCTGCTGGCTGCCCTGGCGGTGCCGGACGAACAGATCGATCTGGTGGCCGCCCGGGTGAATCTCGCTCCCGGGGTGAATCACAACTACGCCCGGGAGCACACCTACAACCTCTGGTTTGTCATGACCGCGCCCGATGAGGACACCCTGGAAGAGCGGCTTGATGAACTGGAACACCAGCTCAGGCTCCCCATGCTTCGACTGCCGATGGTGGAGGCCTACCACATTGACCTGGGCTTTGAGATTGACTGGGAGGCCCTGCCGTGAACCTTCGCCACGCCCCGGAATATCTGGCGGTGGTGCCGGAAATCGCCGGGGCCGGGCCGGTCAGTGCCTGGGGATTGCTTCGGCTTCGGCGCCAGCTGGAGCTTGGTCTTCCGCTAACACCACGGCCCTATGAGAAACTGGCTGAGATGACCGGGCTCTCCGAACAGGAAGTGATGACAGCCATCAGACAGTGGCAGGCCCAGGGGCTCATCAAACGACTCGGGCTGGTGGTCCGGCACCGAACGCTGGGTTACGCCGCCAATGCCATGGTGGTCTGGGATGTCCCGGACAGTCAGGTTCAGGATCTGGGCCGCACACTGGCCCGCAAATCCTTCATCACCCTCTGCTATCAGCGCCCTCGCCGACTCCCGGATTGGCCCTACAACCTGTTCTGCATGATTCACGGCGTTGACCGGCAGCGGGTCATTGACCAACTGAACATGTTGATCGCAGAGCATGGCCTGGAACAGACACCCCATGCCGTACTGTTCAGCACCAGGGCCTATCTGCAACGGGGAGGCCGTTATGTCAGCAGCAACTGAGCAAACTCAGGCAACTGCCGAATTCACAGAGATGGAACGGGCGGTCATTAACCGTTTGCAAACGGGGCTACCACTGGTGCGCCGACCCTATGCCGCGGTCGCTGGCGAACTGGGCATAACCGAGCAGGCGCTTCTGCACACCCTTGAGGACCTTCTGGACCGTCGAATTCTTACCCGTTTCGGTCCCATGTTTCACGCCGGAGAAATGGGCGGCGGCCTCACGTTGGCCGCCATGCGGGTCCCGGAGCAGGACTTTGAAGACGCCACCCGAAAGGTTAACGCCTTCGACGAGGTGGCCCACAATTACCGTCGGGAACATGAACTGAACATGTGGTTTGTTCTGGCCACGGAAGCCCCGGAAGACATCGCCCGGGCGATTGCCGCCATCGAATCCGCAACCGGCTATGCCGTCTACAACATGCCGAAAGAGGAAGAGTTCCATGTCCATCTCCACTTCCCGGTCTGACCAGGAATACGTGCTCTGCGAGCTGGACCGGAAACTGATCCTGGCCACCCAGGGCGGTTTGCCCCTGGTGCCGGATCCCTGGGGCACCCTGGGCAAGGAACTGGGGCTGCCGGCCGACGAGGTTCTGGCCCGTTTTCAGCGCATGCAGGACGCCGGCGTTATCCGCCGGGTGGCGGCCGTGCCCGATCACTACCGCCTGGGTTATCGCTTCAACGGCATGACGGTCTGGGATGTCCGCGACGACGCCATCACCGACATGGGCCGGCAGGTGGGTGAACTGCCCTTTGTCAGCCACTGCTACCGACGGCCGCGACACCTGCCCTACTGGAACTACAACCTGTTTGCCATGGTTCACGGTACCAGCCGTGAGGAAGTCGAAGACAAGGCTTCGCAGATTAACGACTTGTTCGGAGACACCTGCGAAGGCCACACCATCCTTTACAGCTCGGCCATCCTTAAAAAAACCGGTCTGCGGCTGCGGAAATCATGAGAGAGGGAGCACCATGTTCAGAATGACCCGCTATATCAAGAGCCTGATGAATCCCGCTCCTGTGCGCCCGGTTCCGAAACCCACAGGCCCGGTCGTAATCTGGAATCTGATTCGCCGCTGCAACCTGACCTGCAAACACTGCTATTCCATCTCCGCCGATGTGGATTTCAAGGGCGAGTTGAGCACCGATGAGGTCTATACGGTGATGGACGATCTCAAGGCTTTCGGAGTTCCCGTGCTGATCCTTTCAGGCGGCGAACCGCTGATGCGCCCGGATATCTTTGACATCTCCCACCGCGCCAAAGCCATGGGCTTTTATGTCGGCCTTTCCACCAATGGCACGCTGATTACCGAGGAGAATATCCATCAGATAGCGGACGCCGGCTACGACTACGTGGGCATCAGCATCGACGGCTTGGAACAGACCCACGACGAGTTCCGCCAGAAGAAAGGCGCCTTCGCCGCCTCTATGAAGGCAGTGGAGCTATGCAAACGCGCCGGCATAAAGGTGGGCCTTCGCTTCACGCTGACTCAGGACAACTTTCCCGAGTTGCCGGACATGCTCAAGATGCTGGATGAGCACGACATCGACAAGTTCTACCTTTCCCATCTGAACTATTCCGGCCGAGGCGGGCGCAACCGCAAGCGGGACGCCTGGTATGACATGACCCGGGAGGCCATGACCCTGATGTTCGATCACTGCCATGACGAGCTCCAGAGAGGCATCGAACGGGAATACGTAACGGGCAACAACGATGCGGATGGCCCCTTCCTGCTGCAATGGGCGGCAGAACACTACCCGGATCAGGTCCCGGCACTTCAGCAACGGCTGACTTGGTGGGGCGGCAACGCCTCAGGCGTCAACATTTCCAATATCGACAACCTGGGGGAAGTGCATCCCGACACCTTCTGGTGGGACTACAACCTGGGCAATGTCCGCAACACACCCTTCTCGCGGATCTGGTCCGAAGCCAGCGACTCTTTGATGACAGGCTTCCGCCAGAACCCACGCCCGGTCAAGGGGCGCTGCGCAGACTGCCGTTACCTGACCATCTGCAACGGCAACACCCGGGTTCGGGCCTACAACATTTCCGGTGACTTCTGGGAGGAAGACCCCGGCTGTTACCTCACTAACGAAGAAATTGGTGTACTCGACATGCCCCGGCGCGTCGCCGCCCCGGTTATCGAGATTCCGGTTCACAACCTCTAAGGACAAGCATCATGACAACCAGTCAAAGGAAGAAGTGCCTGGTGGAGTTCCAACTGGCGGAACAACCCTTACGGGCCGGAGAGGTAGCCATCGTGGGAGCCGGCCCGGGAGACCCCGGCCTGCTGACCCTGCGGGCGCTGATGCTGATACAGCAGGCCGATGCCATCGTGTATGACCGCCTGGTGTCGCCCCAGATCATGGAACTGGTGAACCCGGCTGCCGAACGCATCCACGTGGGCAAAGCCAGCGGTTGCCACTATGTACCCCAGGAAGACACCAATGAACTGCTGGTGCAACTGGCCGTAAAACAGCGCCGGGTTGTGCGCCTCAAGGGCGGTGACCCATATATTTTTGGCCGTGGTGGCGAGGAAGCGGAGTTCCTGGTGGACAACCACATCGATTTTCAGGTGGTACCAGGCATCACCTCCGCCGCCGGCTGCGCCTCATACTGTGGCATCCCACTGACCCACCGGGATTATTCCCAGAGCGTCACCTTCGTAACCGGCCACCGCAAGGCCGACCAGTCCCTGGAACTGAACTGGCGTGTGTTGGCAGCGCCGGGCCAGACCCGGGTGTTCTACATGGGGCTTCACAATGCCCCGACCATTGTCCGGGAACTCACTGCCCATGGCCTGCCGGGAGACTGCCCTGTGGCCCTGGTGGAGCGGGGAACCACGCCACAACAACACATGGCGGTCACCACCCTGGCAGACCTGGAAGCGACCATTCTCCGTGAAGGTTTCCAGCCCCCGACACTGATCATTGTCGGTGAGGTTGTCCGTCTTGCCGACAAACTGGCGCAACCCTCCACAGCAGGCTGGCATTGCTGCCAGAGTGAGGCCGCTGCAGCCAGTGCGGGGGCCGGCTGACATGATGAACCGAAAAAACGCCCTGCTGATTCTGGCCTTCAGCCTGTTGATGCCAGCCTTGTTACAAGCAGCGCCCTCACCGGAAACCGAGTTGCTGTATCAGCAACACTGCGCCAGTTGCCATGGCCAGGATCGTCTTGGTGGCATGGGCCCGGCCCTGCTGCCGGATAATCTGTCACGGCTGAAAAAGCCCCAGGCCGAAGACGCCATCCGTAACGGCAGGCCTGCCACCCAGATGCCAGCCTTTGCCGATGTTCTCGCCGGGGAATCCATAACGGCACTGGCCGACTTTATTTACCGACCTCCTGCCAGACCGCCGATCTGGGGCCGGTCCGAAATTGTGGGCAGCCATTTACTGCCCCACCCACAAGGCACACTGCCGGATGAGCCGGCTTACCAGGCCGACATGATGAACCTGTTTTTGGTGGTGGAAATCGGCGATCATCACGTCACCCTGCTCGACGGTGACAGGATGGAACCCATCCACCGTTTCCCGAGCCGCTACGCCCTTCATGGCGGACCGAAATACAGCCCTGACGGACGTTACGTCTACTTTGGCTCCCGGGACGGCTGGATAACCAAGTACGACTTGTTCAACCTGAAAGTGGTCGCGGAAGTGCGCGCTGGTATCAACATGCGCAACATCGCCATTTCGGCCGATGGCGACTACGTTATGGCAGCCAATTACCTGCCACACACCCTGGTTCTTTTCGACGCCGGCAATCTCGAACTCATGGACATCATCCCGGTAGAAAACAGCGCGGGCGAAAGCTCCCGGGTCAGCGCCGTGTATGCCGCTCCTCCCCGGAACAGCTTCATTGCCGCCCTGAAGGATATTCCCGAAGCATGGGAAATCAGCGTGCAGGACGGCAACGCAAACGTCCGCCGGATGCAAACCGACACCTGGCTGGATGACTTTTTCTTCGACCCTGGTTACGACCACCTGATCGGCGCTGCCCGCGACGGCAAGCACGGCGTGGTCATCAACCTGGACACCGGCAAAACCGTCGCCGACCTGCCCCTACCCGGCATGCCACACCTGGGCTCAGGTATAACCTGGGAGTATCAGGGCACAAGGGTAATGGCCACCCCACACTTCCGCACTGGTGCGGTTTCCATTATCGACATGGACAACTGGCAGGTGATCAAGACCCTTGAAACAGAAGGTCCCGGCTTCTTTATGCGCAGCCACGTAAACTCCCGCTATGCCTGGGTCGACGTTTTTTTCGGTCCCAACAAGGACAAGGTCCACATCATCGACAAACAGACCCTGGAAATCGTCAAAACGTTACAGCCGGAACCGGGTAAGGTTGCTGCCCATGTAGAATTCGACCGCTACGGTGAAAAACTCTTGCTGAGCATATGGGACAAGGAAGGTGCGGTAGTCGTCTACGACGCAGACACCCTGGAAGAAGAGAAACGGATTCCCATGAACAAACCCTCCGGCAAATATAACGTCTGGAACAAGATCAACTACGAAGAGGGAACCAGTCATTGAGCGTTATCGACTCAGTGAAAAAGCCTTAATGATTTAAGTCATTTCAAAAGATGCTTCTCTGATACCATAATTGACCCGACACTCATAACAGGGTCAATGCCATGAACAGCATCCTCAGGCCAGACGTTTCCTCCGCCCCATGCATGTTGGGGGAAGACAACCCGGAGATTATCCGGCAGGATGCCGCGCCCGAGTCGGCGGCCCTACTGAATGGTCTCAGCCGGGTCTTCGGTATTCGCCTGGCCGGGCACGAAAACGATCCGGACGCCCGGTTTCTTGCCGACCTGGCCCGACTGTTTCATCTTCGAAGGCTTGACCCCGAAACGGCCATGGAGAAGCACGACAAGCCCTGGGCAAACGCTTACCTGGTTCAGTACGGCATCCTGCGCCTGTTCCGGGAAGCCCCAAGCGGCAAGGTGTCGGTGCACCACTTCTTTTCCGAGGGCGATATGGTCTGGCCGGTTTTTGGCCGTAGCCGTACCGTTCGCAACACCCTGTGCCTCACGACAGTAACGCCGGTCACCGTCTGGGTGGCTGACTTCACCGCGTTCCGTTCTGCAATCCAGTCCCACGGGGAAGGGCTTTGGCCCAAGTTCGCCCTGGCCCTGACCGAGGAGCTCGCAGAGCTCACCAGCATGAGAGAGTTCCGCAAGCACACGATGCCAGCACGAGAGCGTTACAAGCTATTGCTTGAGGAATACCCGGAGCTGGTCAAACGGGTGCCGGACAATCAACTGGCATCATGGCTCGGTGTTGTGCCGGCAACCTTCTCCCGGCTGAAAACCGGAGCAGCGAATAACCAGCCGTAAGGCCTGGCAACTGAACATAAAAAAGGGCAGCAAGCTTTCGCCTGCTGCCCCGAAAAACGCTCAACGCTTCGTAACTACCTCAGGTTCAGCCGTGCAGCTTTACCGACAGCTTGGCCACGTGCCTGCCCTGATAGCGGGCAATCGCCAGCTCTTTCTTGCTGGGCTGCCGTGAACCATCACCACCGGCAATGGTCGACGCACCGTAAGGTGTTCCGCCGCTGACCTCAGAAATATCGAAAAACTCCGGAATGCCGTAGCCCAGAGGCACGATTACCATGCCGTGGTGGGCCAGTGTGGTCCAGAAGGAGCTGATGGTGTGCTCCTGTCCGCCACCAGTACCGGTGGAGGTGAACACGCTGGCGACTTTGCCGTGGAGCTTGCCTTCAAACCAGAGCTTTCCGGTCTGGTCGAGAAAATTACGCATCTGGCCGGCCATATTGCCGAAACGGGTCGGTGTGCCAAAGATGATGGCATCGTAATCTGCCAGCTCTGCCGGGTCGGCTACCGGCGCTTCCTGTTCGGCTTTGCCACCGGCGCTCAGGAACGCCTGATCCGCCATGGTTTCCGGAACCCGCTTGATGGTTACCTCGGCGCCGTCCACATCTTTGGCACCTTCTGCAACCGTGTTCGCCATCGTTTCAATATGGCCGTACATCGAATAATAAAGCACAAGTACTTTTGCCATCGGGAGAACCTCCTCTGTCTGTCATCTGATACCAATAGACTAACCAGCGAGGCAGAGAAGCGAAACCGGAAGATTTCAGAGAGGTTGTTCAGTATTTCTGAACAGGGTCACAGGATGTTCATGTCCTGCCATTGCGTACACCTGTACGCTGAAGTATTTTATGGGCATGACTGATACGGACGAACGCTCGATGACGCCAGCACCATCTCCCGCGCAAAACATGCACCATCGCATTGAAGAATGGCTTAACAGTGCCACCCATGGTCTCGCCGCGCTGCTCAGCGTTGTCGGAACCATCGCCCTGATCGTGGGTGCCAGTCAACATGGTGACGCCTGGAAAATTGTCAGTTTCAGTATTTTTGGCGCGTCACTGATTCTCCTGTACATGGCCTCTGCCCTCTATCACGGAGCCCGGCGACCGGAACTGAAGCGAGCCTTCAAAACCCTTGACCACTGCGCCATCTTCTTGCTGATTGCAGGCACCTACACGCCATTCCTTCTGGTGAACATGCGGGGATCCGTTGGCTGGACGCTGTTTGTGGTGATCTGGGCCCTGGCTATAACAGGCGTGGTGCTGAAGGTTATTTTCAAGAACCGCTTCAAGCTTGCCCGTGTCGGCATCTACGTTGCCATGGGCTGGCTGATCACCTTTGCATCTTCAGATCTGGTGGCCAGTCTGAGCGAAACCGCGCTGCATCTCACAATCGCCGGCGGCATCCTGTACACCGCCGGCGTCGCGTTTTATCTGGCGGATCGCATACCCTACATGCACGCTATCTGGCATCTGTTCGTAATCGGTGGCAGCGCGTGTCACTTCAGTGCCATCTATTTTGGCGTTCTGCCCTATACGGTCTGATCAGAACGCCCAAACCATCGCCATCAAGACGCCCCATGCCAGTAGGGAAGATGCCATCACCGTGTAAGTAGCAGACATGACCACCACATCGTTATCGCTTCGTTCGCAGAATGAGCGAACGCCCTGGTAGACCAGCGCACAGGACAGAAACAAGGCGGCAAACACCGCCACCCACGCCAGGAACGGAATGGACAGGTCAAGGCGCCGCAACTCCGACCAGGCTCCATTGCCGGAAAATGGTAGACGGGCAAGCTGTGTAATATTCATGATGCACCTTTAAATTGTTTCCCGCGTTATTTTTACTGATAGTTTCGGTGCGCCGAACGGTCAAGGACACGAGATGACTTCGGACAACTCGGGTAAATCCCGCAAAAACGTTCACGCGTTCTGGCTGTTCTTCCCGGCGGCTGCACTTCTGGCCGCAATAGTTGTCCCCCTCTCCGTTCACAGCGTTCTCTCAGGCTCAGGCTGGCCTCCGGGCTTTCTGGGAGCCGGACACGGACATGAACTGATTTTCGGCTTTGCCCTCGCCCTGATTGCCGGTTATACACTTGGCCCCCAGCCCCGACGTGTTCTGGTGATGTTATTCCTGCTGTGGCTCCTGGCCCGGGTCACCTGGATGCTGGCTCCGGGCAGTTTCGTGGCCCAACTGCTCAGCCCGGCTTTTGCGATTTTGCTTGCCCGCTATGCCGTACCCAGATTCCAGGCCGCCAAGAAATGGCGCAACCGCATGGCCGGCCCGCTTATCCTGGTTCTTTGCCTCCTGTCACTGGCTTTCTGGCTTGCCAATAGCTCCCTGACAGAAGGCCTTCAGCCAGTGCCGGAAACCCGCGTGGTGATGATGGCGGCCATTGTTGGCCTCCTGATGCTGATGACGTTCATCGGGGGCAGGCTCATTGCGCCGGCTGTGGCAGGAACACTGGAGAAACGAGGCATTCCCCTGGCAGCAAGGGTGCAACCGCAGATTGAAGGGGCGCTGCTGATCATTCTGCCGCTGGCACTGGTTTTGATAGTTTTGATGTTTGTGCCGTTCGCGGAACCGGCCGCAGGACTTCTGTTGCTGGTGTCGGCCATTCTGATCGTGGTTCGCACGACTCGCTGGAAACTGTGGCACTGCGCAAACCGGCCGGATCTGCTGGTTCTCGCCCTCGGGTATCTCTGGCTGGCGGTAGGCGCCGGTGCCACCGGTTTCAGTCTTTTGCAGGGAACTGACCCAATTCCCTCCATGCACCTGATCACCATCGGGGCTCTCGGAACGCTCTCCGCCAGCGTAATGCTCCGCCTGGCCTGGCAGCGCGCCAAGAAGACCACGCCACCCTCCTGGCAGGTTGTCGGGATCGCCATCGGCATGACCATCGCAGCGCTCGCCCGGTTTGCTGCAGGCCTTACCCCTTTCGCGAAACCCGGCCTGTTCTGGCTCTCAGCCGCAAGCTGGTCCTGTATCTATTTCATCGTCGCCTTCCAGCTCATCGCTCTATTCCGGCACAGCCAGAATCGCCGGAAATGAATGGCTACCTCCACTGCGCTGACGACCGAAATGCCTACCCATTCCGGGCTATCACCATCGCATCTTATTGAATTAAATACGTTTTAAGAACTGAAAACGCGAAGAAAAAACCACCCAAAAACCGGCCGGAGCGGGCGCCATTTTGTCCTTGAGAAATATCAAGAATGCTCGCCCACCTCGCTTAGCACAATAGTGTCGAGAAGCCCGAGCGCCACCAGAAACGGGGCCGGGGGTACGTTAACCGAGGGAGTCAAAAACATGGCCAAAACCAACGCAGACATCGAAAACTGGGATGTCGAGAGCGAAGAATTCTGGGAGCGGGAGGGCAAGCGAATTGCTTCCCGCAACCTGTGGATTTCCATCCCCAGCCTGCTGATGGGGTTTGCCGTCTGGCTGATGTGGGGAATGATCACCACCCAGATGAAGAACCTGGGTTTTCCTTTCACCATTGATCAGCTGTTTACCCTGTCTGCAATTGCAGGGTTGTCCGGCGCCACCCTGCGTATCCCGGCCTCGTTCATGATCAAAATTGCCGGCGGGCGCAACACGGTGTTCCTGACCACCGCCCTGCTGATGATTCCTGCTGCCGGTACCGGCATCGCCCTGATGAACCCCGACACGCCGTTTATCGTGTTCCAGGCCCTGGCGCTGCTCTCCGGTATCGGTGGCGGTAACTTTGCCTGCTCCATGAGCAACATCAGCACCTTCTACCCGAAAAGCAAACAGGGCTATGGCCTGGGTATGAACGCCGGTCTCGGTAACTTCGGCGTGACTACCATGCAAGTGGTCATCCCACTGGTCATGACCGTGGGCATCTTCGGCGCCCTGGCCGGCGACCCGATGCAATTGCAAAGCCCGAGCGGCACCCTGATTGGCCGCATCGAAGCGGGCACCGACACCTGGATCCAGAACGCCGGGTTTATCTGGTTGGTATTTCTGATTCCCCTGGCGTTTGCCGGCTGGTTTGGCATGAACAACCTGAAAGTGGTTACCCCGAATCCGGGCAACCCGCTCTCGGCATTCGGCAAGATTCTGGGACTCTACGGTGTAGGCATTCTCGCCTCTATCGCAGGCGTCTGGGCCCTCAGCGTACTGAACATGTGGCTGGCCCTGCCCCTGACCATCGTACTCACACTGATTCTTCTGCGGCTGATCCCCGGCGACATCAAGCCCAACATCCAGGCCCAGTTTGCGATCTTCAGCAACAAGCACACCTGGTCCATGACCGTTCTCTACATCCTCACCTTCGGTTCGTTCATCGGCTTTTCCGCTGCCCTGCCGCTGTCTATCACCGTTATCTTCGGCAACATGATGGAAGTGGCGGCCGATGGCACCGTCACCAGGGTAGTTAACCCGGATGCGCCGAGCGCACTGACCTGGGCCTGGATGGGGCCGTTTGTCGGCGCCCTGATTCGCCCCGTGGGCGGCTGGATTTCCGACAAGGTAGGCGGATCCATTGTTACCCAGATCATTTCGGTGGTAATGGTCGCAGCCTCCGTGGCCACCGGCTATGTAATGATGCTGGCCTATAACTCCACCGATCCGAACACCTACTTTGCACCGTTCCTGATCCTGTTCATCATCATGTTTGCGGCCAGTGGTATCGGTAACGGCTCCACCTTCCGCAGCATCGGCTTCATCTTCAACCAGCAGCAGAAAGGCCCGGTTCTGGGCTGGACTTCCGCGGTTGCCGCCTACGGTGCGTTCATCGCCCCACGGGTGATGGGCCAGGAAATCCAGGCCGGCACTCCGGAAGTGGCCATGTACGGGTTTGCGGTGTTCTATGCACTCTGCCTGGTGGTTAACTGGTGGTTCTATCTGCGCAAGAACGCGTACATCAAGAATCCCTGATGCTCAGACGTTGAAAAGGCCTCCTTCCGGAGGCCTTTTACGTTCCGGGCCGGTCAGGTTTCTCTGAGTCAGCCCCAAGGTGCGAAAAGGCTTCAGGCTGCCTGACTCGCCCCATCGAAGCCGCGTGACGCGGGATAACTTGACGGTACTCTGGTTCTGTGTGTGGACGAAAAAAGCCAGATACAGGCTCTGAACCGTACCCAACCGGCACTTCCGCTGTCGTTTGGCTACTCCGAAACCAGAACGCACGACTACGCTCGCCACGGCACAACAACTCTATTTGCGGCCCTGGACGTTGCCACTGGCGAGGTTATCGGTCGTCTTCACAGGCGACACCGCGCCAAAGAGTTTCTGGCGTTTTTAAAAGAGATTGACCGGGAGGTTCCGGAAGACCTGGATATTCACCTCGTCATGGACAACTACGGCACTCATAAAACGGAAAAGTTCGCGCTTGGTTTGCCGCCCGGCCTCGGTATCACGTGCACTTCACACCAACATCAGCATCGTGGGTCAACTTGGTAGAGCGATTTTTTGGCCTAATCTCAGAACGTTGGATCAAGCGCAACTCGCATCGCAGCACTCGTGAACTGGAGGCTTCCATTAAAGATTACCTGGCACGATACAATGACGATCCCAAGCCTTTTGTCTGGCGCAAGACAGCGGATCAAATCATTGAATCAATTGCTCGTTTATCCGATCAACTTAATAACAAGAGGAACTTTTGTTAAGGCACATTAGGGTCTGCGCGACAGAAGCTTTTGACCTGCCATGTTTTGAACCGGTTCATCGCCCGACTGGCCAGCAGGTCAACCGGGGCGCCAGGATGGCTCACGGCATCACCCTCAGACCGAGTAATCAGGGAGAGGTTGTTTACCGTTTTCAGCCTGGCGACACCTCCCCGCACTATGAGCATTGACTATTGACTCGATAGTTACAGAGTCGTAAAGTTGCGTCCAGTTATCAATATTGATTTTCACTTACATTCACAAACGCGAATGATAACGGAGAGTAATCGCATGTTTAAACCTTCCCGACTATCACTGGCCGTGGCGATCAGCCTTGCGCCGGGCATGAGCTGGGCCGCCGGCGACGACCAGCCCCAGATGCTTGAACCCATGGAAATCATTGGCGATGCGTCTGCCGCCCAGACCTTGCCAGGGTCAGGCTACGTTGTTGGTGAGCAGCAGATGAAAACCGAAGTTGAGACCGACATCAACCAGGTACTGAAAACCGTTCCGGGTGTCTATGTGCGGGAAGAGGAAGGTCTGGGTCTGCGCCCTAACATTGGCATTCGCGGTGCCACCGCCGAGCGCAGCAGCAATGTCACACTGATGGAAGATGGCATTCTGATCGCGCCGGCGCCCTACTCCAATCCGGCCGCCTATTATTTCCCGACGTTCAAGCGCATGTCCTCGCTGGAAGTACTCAAGGGTGCCCCGCTGCTGCGCTATGGCCCGCAAACTACCGGTGGTGTCATCAACCTGATTTCCACACCCATTCCCGACGAGCAGAAGGGCTACGTCGAAGCCGTCACCAACGAGCGCGGCTCCACCGACGTTCATGCAACCTATGGCGACACGAACGGTGACTGGGGTTACCTGTTTGAAACGGTCCAGCGTTCAGCACAAGGCTTCAAGGACATTGACCGAAGTAACCGCAACAGTGGCTTCGACATCAGTGATTACGTCGGTAAGCTACGCTGGCAGGGAGATCGCCAGAGCGTGACCGCCAAGCTGCAATACTCCGAGGAAACCTCCAACTCCAGTTACCTCGGCCTGACCGATGCGGACTTCAGCCGGGATCCCAACCGGCGCTACGGGCTGTCCAGTCCCGACCAGATGGATAACACCCACTCCGGTGTCAGCCTGACTCATCAGTTTGAGTGGAGCGACAATGTCAGCAGCACCACGACCCTCTACCGCAACGATTTCAAGCGCAACTGGTACAAGCTCAGTGGCGGCGGAAACATCATCGACGCGGCAAACACCGGAGACGCCAATGCCCAGGGTATTCTCGACGGTACCGTTGACACCAGCGGCCTCAATTACAAGAACAACGCCAGGGAATACGTCTCCCAGGGCGTGCAGACAAACTTCGATGTAACCATTGGCAACCACGAATTCGACTTCGGCGCCCGCGCCCACGAAGATGAAATGGATCGCTTCCAGCCGGTGGATGTTTACGACCAGGTCAATGGCTCCCTGGTATTCCAGAACAGCGTGGCCCCAACGGGCAGCAATAACCGCTTCGAGACCGGCGAAGCCCTGAGCTTCTGGGCACTCGACAAATGGCAGGCGACGGACAAGCTCAGCATTAACCTCGCGCTGCGCTACGAAGATGTGCAGACCAGCCGCACCCAATACAGCGACCCCAACCGCACAACCGTGGACAGCACCCGCGCCAATGACAGCGCTGAACTCCTGCCCGGCGCTTCCTTTACCTATGACCTGTCCCAAAGCTGGCAGGTTCTGGGTGGCGTGCACCGGGGTTTCTCCCCTCTCGGGGGTGGCGCCAGGGCAAACGAAGAGCCGGAAACCAGCGAGAACTGGGAGGCCGGCCTCCGGTACTTTGGCAATGCGTTCTTCGCGGAAATGATCGGTTTCTACAGCGACTTCTCCAACAAGGCCGAAAACTGTTCGGTGGGTTCGCCGTGTAGCAATGGCGCCACCTCTGGCAGTTTTGTAACCGGCGAGGCTGAAATTTCCGGTGTTGAGTTCCAGCTCCAGACCGGCACCCGGGCCGGCGAGTTCTACCTACCGGTCAGCCTTACCTACACCTTTACCCAGGCGGAAATCAGCAAGGACAATGCCGCCTCGGGCCTGAAAAAAGGTGAGCAGCTCAAGGACGTACCTGAGAACCAGATGAGCTTCCGCACAGGCATGGAACACCCGAGTGGCTGGGACAACTACCTTGTGGCCACCTACGTCGATGAGATGTGTGTCAGCGCAGGATGCAACAACACCGCCACGAAACTGGACGAGACCGAGTCCCTGTTCCTGGTCGATTTCATCAGCCGCTACGCACTGACCGCCAGTGCCGATGTCTTCCTGAAAGTGGACAACCTGTTCGACAAGCAGCAAATTGTTTCACGCTTGCCTGACGGTGCCATGGCGAACCTGCCGCGCACTGCCTCACTGGGGGTAAGTGTCAACTTCTGACGAGTGAAAGGCGATTGCTGTAAAAAATCCGGCTCCCACTCATCGGGAGCCGGATTTTTGTGTCATTCCGACACTCTCATTTTGATGCTCTGGCACCACTTTGCCTCAGAACTTCGCGCCATTGATTACCTGGACCGTAGCGTCGCCAACCTCGCAAGAGCCAACCTGGACGACGGCAATAACCGGCTTTTCAGATCCTGACTCCCTCGTTACTGTTACAATTCATGGCGGACAAGCGAAACTTTCCCACCACGAAAAACGGCGCTTACAAATGAAAATTCTGATTGTCGAAGACAATGCGGTACTTGCCAAAAAAATATCGGACTGGCTTGCGCAGGCGCACTACACAGTCGATGTCGCCAAAACCGGCAAAGAAGCAGACTCGTTGATTGAAACAAGCTCCTACCAGGCCGTTATTCTCGATATCGGACTGCCCGATGAAAATGGACTGTCTTTAATGCAAAGATGGAGAAAAAACGGGAAAAAAGAGGCCATCCTTATTCTGACCGCACGCTCCAACTGGACTGAGAGAGTAGAAGGGTTGAACGCGGGTGCCGACGATTACCTTCCCAAACCGTTTGAGTTTGATGAACTGAAAGCCCGGCTCAATGCAATTATCCGAAGGAAGGATGGCAGAACAACAGATCAAATCAGTGTCGACGGATTTCGTCTCAACGCCAGCTACCGAACGCTGACCACGCCCGACCAGAAAGAGTTCAGACTGACAGCCACTGAATTCCGCCTTTTGCAGTGTTTCCTGCGTTCACCAGACAGGGTATTTTCACAGGATGAACTGGTTGAAACCCTCTACAACATTGAAAGATGTCCCACCAGGAATGTTGTTCAGGTCTATATAGCCAGGCTCAGAAAAATAATAGGGGGCAATAAAATCAAGACTTTGCGTGGCCAGGGCTACTTCTTCGAAAAAGATCCTACTGGCTGAACGCCCGAACGAACCAGGTCAACATATGCCAGCTCCAAAGAGTATCCGAAGAACAGCCATTCAGTATGGGGCTGTTTTCAGCCTCGTCTATTTCACCCTGATATTCTTTTCACATGCCTACGTGATAAAACAACTATCGGACGAGTCCAGGAAACAACACCTGAGTAAAGAGCTGGAAAACTTTCAGGCAATCATTGAAGCCGAGTCCCCGACAACTGACGACCTCAGGAACATGATCCATCAGTTTGAAATGCTTCTGGGGCATGCCATCATCATCGAAACGGCAGGCGGGAGCGTCCTGACGAGCAACAACTTTGACCTGAGCCAAATGCAGGGCGTTGTGGATAAGCCCGAGGGTTTTATTCACATAGCGCAGGGCGCGAACACGCTTTTTGGGCTTAGACGTACGTTCACTGCTACTGGAAAGCTGGCCTCAATCACCGTTCTTGAAACCGAGGGGGCGCTCTCTGAACGACCGCTGAAGGCCCACCTGACATTGCTCGGTGCCTCGGCCGTTCTTCTGGCGATACTGCTGGCACTGATTGGAACCACCACACATCTGACGTTAAAGCCCATCAGTAGGATAAAAGAGGACCTGAGACGGCTCCAATCCGGGAAACAAAGTCGTCTGAACCCTCACGTGCCGGAAGAGTTTCGTCCGCTGATCCGGCAGCTCAATGATTTGCTCGAGCTGTCAAACCGGCGGCTGGACCGCCACCGCCGCCTGAATTCCGATCTCTCTCACCTGGTCAAAACCTCTATTTCTGCCAATCTTGCCATTTTGTCGGATATCGATACCTTGCCTCCGTCCCGGGAGGATGTTGTGTTTATGGCCTCTAACTTGCGGGAGCTTGACAAATCCCTGAAATACCGGATGAGCAAAGCAGACATATCAGGCAGACAGATGGGACGGACGTGCATGCCGGTTGAAATCACGGCAAGTGTCATCACCGTTATGGAAAAAATCTTCCCTGACACGGTTTTTCGCCTCCACACCAACTTACCTGAAAACTTCAGCTGGCCAATGGAGCGACAGGATCTTTCAGAGCTACTTGGCAATTTACTCGAAAATGGCGGGAAGTGGTGCCAGACAACCGTCGACGTTACAATCGCCCGCACGTCATCAGGACTCTCCATAGAAGTAGCGGACGATGGCCCCGGAATTTCTCCCGAGGCGGCAGCCACTGTCATGAACAGGGGTACCAGGCTGGATGAAACGGTCGCCGGTTTTGGGCTCGGATTGTCCATCGTGTCCGAGATTGTCGAAGACAACCTCGGACAGATGAACATGGGTACCTCAAAAAACGGAGGAGCCAGCATTGTCATTCTACTGCCACTTCCGGATTAGAAAACCTCCAGAAAGGCAACCGTCGATGACGCAGCGCGGCTTCTCCCATTTTTTACCGTTGGATATCACTCACCTTGGCTCTTGAAAAGCGACCGAACAGAACCGGCAAAACAAAGAGTGTCAGGAAAGTTGCAGTCACGAGACCACCAACAATCACGCTGGCCAGTGGCTTCTGGATTTCCGCTCCCACGCCCGTCGACAACAGCATCGGTATCAAGCCGAGCGCCGAGGTTATTGCTGTCATCAAGACAGGACGTAAACGGGAGACGGCACCTTCAAACACCGCGGTATCCACGTTCAACCCATCCTGTATTCGCTGATTGATGCTTTCGACCATAACGACCCCGTTGAGCACCGCCACACCAAATAGAGTGATAAAGCCCACCGAACTGGGCACGGAAAGATACTGGCCGGAAATCCAGAGCGAGAAGACGCCACCAATGACAGCAAGCGGCACGTTGACCAGAATTAACAGTGCCTGACCAACCGAACTGAAAGCAAAGTACAGCAGCAGTGCAATCAGGCCCAGAGATACAGGTACCACAATGGTCAATCGCTTCTGAGCTCGCTGCTGGTTTTCAAACTGACCACCAATATCAACCGAATAGCCGGGGGGAAGGTTCACTTCTGACGCGATGGTATCCTGAATATCGGCAACCACACTGCCCATGTCACGACCCTGCACATTGGACTGAATAACCACACGGCGCTGAACGTCATCGCGACGCACCTGCGGTGGGCCGGACGCAATAGACACATCGGCCACATCACCGAGTCTCACCCAGGCTCCGGACGGCGCCTGTAACCTGAGATCGGCAATGGCATCCCGGTCTTCGCGGAAACGTTTGGCCAGACGCACATAGATATCGTACCGCTCATTTCCGTTGATGATCTGGCCTGCAGCGGCACCACCCAGTCCATCGCGGACGACACTCATCACATCAGACACGGCGAGTCCGTACCGGGAGAGTGCCTGACGATCAGGCTGAACCACCAACTGCGCTTCACCGGCGATCTGCTCCATGGCCACATCCCGTGTTCCCTGAACGGTTCGGACCGCCGCTTCGATCTGCTGGCCTTTCTCCGCCAGTACGTCGAGATCCGGGCCAAAGAGTTTGATGGCCAACTGCGCACGAACACCTGACAACAATTCATCAACCCGAGTCGCGATAGGCTGAGAAAAGTTAAACAGTAGTCCCGGGTGCTGTTCGAGCTTCTCCTCAAACAGAGCCTGCAATTCATAGCGATTACTGGCGCTGGTCCACTCGGCTGTTGGCTTGAGGCCAATGTAGATTTCGATGTTGTTGACGGGCTCCGGATCGCCGCCTATTTCCGGTCGGCCCGCCCGGGACAGGGCGTAGGTCACCTCTGGAAACTCCATCAGCATGGCCTCCAGTTTCGGCGCCACTTCAAGCGCCGTATCGAGGCTTGATGAAGGGGCCAGGGTCACCCGGAGGTTAATCGTTCCCTCTTCCAATTCAGGCACGAACTCAGTGCCGAGTCGTGGCACAATCAGCGCTGCCAGCACAACAAGAACAACTGCCGCGCCAACAACGACGCGGCTATGCTTCAGTGACCAGGCAAGCCCCATGCGATAGAGCTTTTCCAGGGGTTTTAGAATGAAGCTTTCCCGCTCCCGAATACCCTTGCGAAACATAAACGAAGCCAACGCAGGCACGACCACCAGAGCAACAATCACAGCGGACACGATGGCCAGCATGATGCTGATCGCCATTGGCTGGAAAAGCTTGGCTTCCACACCTTCAAAACTGAACAGAGGCATGAAAACAACCAGAATAATCGCCGTCGCGAAAAAGATGGGGCGCGCCACTTCCCGGCCGGCTTCCTGCAGTCTAAGCGCAATGCCATGATCATCGTGTGACGCGTCCAACGGATCGGGGTCATTTTCAACCAACTCGTCCCGGTGGGCGTCATGCTCAGCATCAGGATGGGTCAGATGTTTGAACATGTTCTCGACCATAACGACAGAGCCGTCTACCAGCATGCCGATTGCCACAGCAATGCCACCCAGAGACATCAAATTGGCCGAGAGACCGAACCAGGCCATGATCATTAACGCAATACCGATGGAAATCGGTATTGAAAGCAGCACGAGCGTTGTTGCCCGTAGATTCATCAGAAACAGGGCAAGCACGACCGCAATAAACACAAAAGCCAACAAAAGCGCATTGGTCACCGTCTCTACGGCCTTGGTCACCAGATCCGCCTGGTTGTAATAGGGCTCAAAACGAACCCCACTCGGAAGCGCCTGATTTATGCGATCAACGCGGGCCTCGATGCCGTCGATGGTCGCTTTTGTGTTGGCCCCCATTCGTTTGAGTACAATGCCGGAAACCACTTCACCCAGTTGTTCAACCTGACCGTCTTCACCCTTCCGGGTCATGGTCACCGCACCCTGACGAATCTCAGTGCCCAGCGTCACCTGAGCGACGTCGCTCACGGTCACCGTAATGCCATCACTGGTTTTCACGGGTACTTGTCGGATCTGCTCCAGGCCCTCCTCGCCACTGCCCAACCAGCCCATACCACGGATAACCAGTTGCTCCTGCCCGCGGCCCATGTACCAACCGCCGACATTGGAGTTGTTGTTCTCCAGAGCTTCCATGATGTCGTTCTGTGATAGGTCATAGGACAGCATTCGAGCCGGGTTCAGGTTGACCTGGTACTGGCGAACCTCTCCCCCAAACGACAGGATCTCCGTAACCCCTTCAGCAGGTATCAGCAACAGCTTGACCAGCCAGTCATGCAGGCTGCGTAGTTCCATTGCGTCGTACCCCGAATCCGGGTCCGCTATCAGCAGGTACTGGTAGACCTGGCCGAGACCGGACGTATTCGGGCCCATTTCAGGCACCCCGACGCCGTCCGGAATCAGCTCCCGCGCGGCCTGCAACCGCTCGAACACCAGTTGGCGCGCGAAATAGATATCCGTGCCCTCTTTAAAAACCACGGTGACACCAGACAACCCGGTTTTGGAGATGGACCGAACCTCCTCAACATCCGGCAAGGCATACATCACCGCCTCAATGGGATAGGTGATCAGTTGCTCGACTTCCTCAGCCGCTAGTCCGGGCGCCTCAGTATTAACAGCCACCTGGACGTTTGTAACGTCAGGGAAAGCGTCAAGATTCAGTTTTGGGATCTGAAATGCGGCAGTGGTTATAAGCACCGCGAGTGCAATAAGAACCAACAGGCGGTTCTGAACCGCCCAATCGACTACTCGGTTGAACATAATGGTTCCCTGAATCAGTGGTTGTGCGGATCAAAGCCGCCTTTGGCAATCTCAGAGGCCACAAAAAATGCGCCCCGCAAAACGACTCGTTGGCCCGCAGCCAGGCCGGAAACCTCACGGAGCCCGCCAATTGAACGACCCAGCTCTACTTCCACGGGTTCATACTCGCCTTCGGCCTCTTCCACATAGACCGTCCAGTCGCCGTCTGCGCCACGCATCAATGCAGTCTCCGGAACGGCAAGCACCGGATCACTGGTTTTAAAACGGAAATACACATCGGCGAACATTCCGGGATGAAAACGATCTTCAGGATTGTCCAGCTCCAGCCTGACAATCCGTGTGCGGGTCACAGGATCAATGGTGTGGGCTTCCTGAGACACCGTTGCCACGGCCACACGACCAGCTGCTTTGACGACGGCTTCCGCGCCCTTCTCAAGAACAATGTCGGAGCTTGCTGGCAGATGGGCCTCTACCCATAGTTCACTCTCGTCAGCAAGAGTCACCAGCGGCTGGCCAGCCTCAACTCTCTGTCCTTGCTCAAACTCATCGGTTAGTACTGCGCCATCCACGCGAGCTCTGAGCATGTATTCACCGAGGCTACCCACACCACTGGCCTTCAATGCACCTATGTCATCACCGTTTAGCCCATAAGCAAGCAGAGTCGCGCTTGCGGCTTCAATATTGGCTTTCGCTGTATTGAATCGCTGATCGCCAACCACAGAACGACCCAGCCCGCTGATTCGCTTCCATTCAGGATAAGCTTTCCTGTAATCTGCCTGCGCCTGTGCCACCGTCTCACTGAACAGGGTTACCAGAGGCTGGCCTTTGGTTACGTGCTCACCCAATTCTACGTGACGCCGCAGCACCACTGAGGCAACCCGGGGGGACACGTGATAGCTGGTATAGCCGTTGGTTAGCAGCTCACCGGGCGCGTATATTTCATAGTCAACGCGCTTGCTTTCGAGCGTTGCCACTTCAATGCCGGCCAGGTCTTTCTGTTTGGCATTGAGGCTCGCGGTGGCTGTTTCTTCATGGCCACCGTTCTCATCTTCGTGGCCGTGCCCCCCTTCCTCTTCATGCTCACCTTCTTCACCATGCTCTTCCTTATGCTCGACCTCTTCACTGGCGCCTTCTTGATGATCGTCGCCACCGGCAGCATGATCATGGCCGGTTTCCTGATGAGCGTCTTCCTCTGCCTGTGCAAATGAAAATGGGGCTATAAGCAACGTCAATACAAATACAGAAATCAGAGTTGTCTTCATAATGAATATCCAGTTTCCAGAATATTATTGAAAGGGGGCAACCAGTTCGCCAGACCGTCGTAAGAGTTCAATCAGGCCCAACTGCGCTTGCTTTTCCAGCTCAATGCCGGTTTGCAGGCTCTCCGCGCGCTGGCCCAGTGCCTGGAGATATTCAGATGTGGAAAGATCGCCGACCTGCCACTGCTTCCCGAGCAAATCGGCACTTCGCTGTACACGCCCCTGGGAGAGTTTTGTCCATCGGCTGAGTTGGGTGTCGTATCGCTTCCAGGCAGCTCGGGCGCCCGCCAGGTCATACTGCTGCTTCCGATAAAGTGCCTGAAACCGAGCCTCGGCCTCCAATGATCGTCGGTTGGCAGCTCGGATTTCTGCGCGGTAGTTATTACGGACGTTCAGAGGGATCGAGAACGTCAGGCCAACCAGATTCTCGCCGCCATCACGCCCTCCGCTAAGCCCGACCGTTGGCGATGCCGCCGCTCTGCGCCTGGCCACCTCGGCTTCGCTCCGCAGCACCTGCCACCTCGCGCGGGCAGCAGCAATTGACGGATGAGCCAGCAGATTGTCATTGTCGACCCTGGATTCAAGAGCCGGCCAAATGTGCCCGGGAATCCCCCCATCCTGAGGCTGCCAATCCGGCAGAAGCTCTCTGACCCGGGCTTGCGCCTGATCAACTGCAGCCTTTGCCTGAGCGAGTTCACTGAGCTGTTGAGAAAGGCTTAAAAAAAGCAGCTCTGCGTCGGTACGCCCCAGATCGCCTGCCTGCTGGCGTTGCTCAACCTGGTCCAGCAAGGCATCCAGACGGTGTTGTTGAGATTCCGCAATTTCTTCGGCACGCGTCGCCGCGCGCCACTCGACAAGCGCAAACAGCGACTCAGACGTTTGTGCCAAAATCGTCTCGTTCAAATCAGCTTGTGCGGAAAGCCTGATCAGCTTTGCCTTATCCTTTAGCGCACCCTGTTGATCAGACCAATCGATCGTTTGTGACAGCCCTGCCTCAAAGTTGTTTTCACTGCCCGTTCTGTCTGCTCCAACAGACAGCTCCGGGTTATACAGCGGTTGTTCGCTTGCCTCAGCATCCGCATCCCGGGCTGCCGCCTGCTCTGTCGCCGCCATGACATCCGGATGCTTGCTTATCTGGCCAGTGAGCCAATTTGTCCAATTCACAGTCTCCGCTTGACCGAACAGAGGAATAGACAATAGTACTGAACACAGCAACGCCCTGGGCGAGTGCTTGCTTGCCTTCATCGACTTTCTCCCGAAGGGGTTAGTAGCCACAATTCATAGGCGCGAGGCGTCCATGATGAGGCAGGAAGAGCCCGAGATAGTAAGTGAAAAGATTGAAATGAACTTGAATTCGAAGTGTCATCCACAAAAGAAACCGCTCTCCGGCTCCAGCAGCATTCCCGGACCGTCCTTTTGACGGACAAAATGAGCACCAAAGGCTTATGTTTCTGCAGCGTTCAGATCAATAGCATGTCATTCGATGCCCCTTACTTTCCAACACTTTATCAAGGTGATCTATGTCTGGAGCAACGAATAAAGCAGGCGCACCGCGCCACGTATTCAAACTCAAACTGGCTTTCCTGGTTCTGTTATGGCCCCTCACGGTCAAATCAGAGCTCGCAGTGGATGAAATATACTCGCCCCGAGTAACTGCCGGGGATCTCGAAATTGGAGTGGTTGGGGCGCTTCTGGACAGTGAGAGGGCCGAGATCGACAACCTTCGTGCCGATCAATGGGAGGTGGGTTACGGGCTATCTGAACGCCTGAGCGCCGAACTTAACCTCAACGCGATCAAGAGACCGGGAGGCGCCTATTCACTTGAGGAATACGAAATCGAACTGATTGGAAACTTTTTTCAAGACAACAAGAGCGCTGCGGGTTTGTTCATTGAGCTGTCAAAAGAACATGGCCAAAAAGCCGGTGGAGTGACCCTTGGGTCACTTTACGAGAGACAGCTATACACGCATTTCAGGATCCTGACGAACCTTTTGGTTAGCCGCTCATTTGGCGAAGACGACGAGCAGCTTGAGCCCACGGGCTCATTACAGGTCGCCTACACGAAGTCTGACACGTTTCAGCCAGGTCTGGAGTATTACGGGGCCGAAAATAATCATTTGATGGGACCTGCGATCCTGGCTGAGTTCAGAATGGGCTCCAGTATTCTGGAACTCCAGGCGGGCGTTGCATTTGGCCTCACCAGGGACTCAGACGATATGATCTATCGCTGGGAACTGGGGATAGAACTGTGATGGCGGCCCGCAACCAAAAGCCGCAAAACCGCCATCCAGTTTCCGGAGCACTAGCTTGAAGCAGGCTCCAGTGCACTCTCACCGGTTTCGCCGTCCTCGATACGAACAGCCCGAACCAGACGGGATACAAGCACCTTGCCGTCACCCGGGTGCCCTTCCTGGGTTCTGCCCGTTCTGACAATGAGTTCCACAACTTCACCAGCGACATCATCGGTCGCTACGTCTATCTCCAGCTTGACCATCTTCACTTTCTCCAGAGGCGACTCATCGCCGACCAGATGACCAAATTCGTTGAGAGACACGACAGCAATGCTTGCCACTCCCTTAACTTTGGCAAGAGCATCAACCACATGCTCTGCCATCACTTCTCTGACATACGCTTTTATTTCATACATAAACCGTCTCCTGACTTCAGACTTCAACGTCACGACGTTCGGATGCAAACCACTGGTAGACACTGGGCAACACCACCAGCGTCAGCAGCGTTGAAGTGATCAGACCGCCAACCACAACCGTTGCCAGTGGCCGTTGGACATTAGAGCCAATGCCATCGGCCAGCAGCAGGGGAATCAGCCCCAGAATAGCCACAGAGGCGGTCATCAGAACCGGCCGCAAACGGCGTTGAGCACCCAGCTTGACTGCTTCAATGACTTCGTAGCCTTCGTCCCGCAACTGGTTGATGTAACTCACCATCACCACGCCGTTAAGTACGGCCACACCAAACACCGCGATGAATCCCACGGCAGCGGGCACAGAGAGGTAAAGCCCCGTCACAAACAGCGCGACAATGCCACCGGTAATCGCAAAGGGCACATTCATGAAGATCAGCACCGCATAGCGCAGACTACTGAATGCCGAGAAAAGAAGCAGGAAAATAAGCGCCAGGGTAATGGGCACAACGATCGCAAGCCGAGCCATGGCCCTTTCCTGGTTCTCAAACTGACCGCCGAACTCCACGAAATACCCCGGCGGCATGTCCACTTGCTCCTCGATCCGCTTGCGCAAGTCCTGAACAACACCGCCCATATCGCGACCACGTACGTTCATCTGCACGTACTGTCGCCGACTGGCATTGGAGCGCGAAATTTTCTTGGGGCCAGCGTACATTTCAACATCGGCCACCCGTGAAAGCGGGATGAGCTCGCCACTATTACCCCGGAGGGGAAGCTTTCTGATTTCATCGATGGACCCGCGATAGGACTCTTGCAGCCGGGCGAAGATCTCAAATCGCCGGACACCGTCGAAGACCAGCCCCGCGCCTTTACCGCCAATCCCGGTTTCGACCGTACTCATCAGGTTATCAATGCTGATGCCAAACTGCGCCAGCACTTCACGGTCGGGGCGAATAACGATCTGTTTTTTACCTGCGCTCTGCTGAGCGCGCACATCCGTTGCCCCCGGCACATCATTCGCCAGGGCCGCCACTTCCTTGCCGATCCGGCCCAACTCGTCGAGGTCGTCGCCGAAAATGCTGGCAACCAGTTGCGCCTGAACGCCTGAGAGGAGTTCGTCGGTTCTGAGCTGAATCGGTTGTGACAGATTGTTGGCAAGCCCGGGAACCCGCTCATCCAAAGACTCCGCAATCCGGCTCTGAAGGTCCTCATAGCTCACATCTTCTCGCCACTGATCCAGAGGCTTCAGATTGACGAGCGTCGCGACAACGTTCACGGGTTCAGGATCACCGCCCACCTCGGCACGACCGATCCTGGCATAGGTGCCGGTGACCTCTGGAAATTCGTCTATAACGGACTGTATCCGTTTGCCATATTTAATGGCGGATTCCAGACTGGCTCCGGGCGGCAGTGTTGAGCGAATCTGGAACGTGCCTTCCCGGAGCGTGGGCACGAATTCGCTTCCGAGATAGGGAAACAGCAGGAGACTGCCGGCAAAGGCAATGACGGCCACGCCCATTACAATTTTAGGGGCTTTGACGACAGTATTCACCACCGGCTTGTATAGCCGGTTCAGGAACAGAACCAGCTTCGGCTCTTTGTGTTGTCCACCCATCTTGAATGACAGCGAGGCCAGAACCGGCACCAACGTCAACGCGAGTAACAGCGCACCGATCAACGCAAAACTGATGGTGTAGGCCATGGGCGAAAACAGCTTGCCCTCAACGCCCTGCAGCGTAAACAGCGGCAGAAAAACGATAATAATGATGCCAATGGCAAACACAATCGGACGAGCCACTTCCCGGGCAGATTCACCTACAAGCCTCAGAACACTGACCTTTTCCTCTGATCGTTCTTCCAGATGTCGGAAGATGTTCTCTATCATCACAACGGCGCCGTCCACCATCATACCGATGCCGATAGCCAGCCCCCCCAGACTCATCAGATTGGCGGACAGGCCCGAAATCCGCATCGCAATGAATGCGAAAAGCACAGACAACGGCAAGGTCGCCACCACGATCAGTGTGGAACGTATATTTCCGAGGAACAGATAGAGGAACACCAGCACCAGAACCGAGCCCTCAAGTAATGCTTTCTCGACAGTGCCTATGGCCTTGCCCACCAACTCCGCCTGGGAGTAATAAGCCTCTATTTTCAGCCCTTCGGGAAGTGACTTGTTCAGATCATCGATTTTTGCGTTGACGTCCTCGAGTACCTGACTGGTGTTGGTTCCGATCAGCTTCATCACGTAGCCGCCCACGGACTCCTCGCCCGAGGACACCTCCGCGCCGCGGCGGATCGCCGGTCCAAGGCTAACCTCTGCAACATCCCTGACATAGATAGGAGACTCTCCCTCACTCTTGGACACAATGATGTTCTGGATGTCCTCGATGCCCTCGGTACCTGAATTAACCCAACCGTACCCGCGAACTATATACTCTTCACCGCCTCGCGTAATGAAAGAGGCGCCGACGTTCCGATTATTCTGGGTGAGGGCGCCGCGAACGTCAGACACTGTCAGGTTCCTTGCCTGAAGCTTCTGCGCATCGATATTGACCTGATACTGTTTTACCTCGCCGCCGATGGACAGCACACCGGTTACACCCGGAACGGTTCTGAGCTGGGGCTTGACAATCCAGTCCTGGATCGTGCGGATTTCCTGCAGGCTGTATTGATCCTTATCCTCAGCTTCCAGGGAATACATCAGGATGCGCCCAAGACCGCTCGCTATGGGCCCGAGTTCCGGCTGCCCCATCCCTTCGGGAATCTGGCGCTTGGCCTCGGAAAGCCGTTCGTTTACCAGCCGCCTGGCGAAGTAGATATCGGTGCCATCTTCGAAATAGATGGTCACCCGCGACAACCCGAAAATCGACGTGCTCTGCACTTTTTCCAGCTTGGGAATTCCATACATGCTGATCTCAACGGGATAGGAAATCAGCGTTTCGATATCAACCGGCGACAGACCAGGACTGGTGGTAAACACCTGAACCATGGTCGGCGTCGCGTCCGGAAACGCATCCACCGGCAGTTTTTGAAATGAAAATACGCCGGCAACGATCACGGCGATAGCAAAAACAAGCGTCATCAGACGATTGTTCAGCGCATAATTCACAATTGCGTTGATCATGCTCCCCCCGGGGTTTAGTGTCCGTGAGCGGCGCTGCGGCCACTGGCGGTAATGGCCGACATCAGATCAAAAGCGCCTACTGAAACCACTTCCGTGTTTGCGCTAATGCCGGACTTGATCTCGATCCAGTCGTTTGCCTCCTTGCCAAGCGTGACGGGAACCGCCTTGTAAGCCCCTTTCTCATCGCCCGGAACAAACACAACGGAGTCATCGCCAATGGTTTGAACCGCATCATCCGGAACCAGCGGCAGTGAGGCCTCCGATTCCGTCATGATTCTGGCCGTGGCATAGGTATTCGGGCGAAGGTCGCCTCTGGGAGACTCCAGCACAACGCGAACCGGGATGGTGCGGGTCTTTTCATCGAGCATGCTCGACACCCAGGATACCTGCCCACTGTGAAACCGGTCAGAACTTGAATCCCTGGAGGAAATCTGAACCTCGTCTCCCGTTGAAATCTGGTCAATATCGGATTCGGACACCTGAAGAATGGCCCACAACACCGAGGCATCCGCCACGATGAAAGGCGTATCCGACGGACTCAGCGTTTGCCCCAGACGAACATGCATCTGCTCGACACGCCCCTCAATGGGTGAGCGGAGCGCGTATTGCGCCAGCCCCCCACTGTCACCTGACGACTCGCTGCCGTAAACCGCCAGTTGTTCCCGCACGGAATCGTACTCCGCTTTTGTTTCAAGAAAGGCAGCCTTGGCATCCAGGAACTCTTCTTCACTGGAAATACCCTGTCCCTGCAACTCCCTTTCACGATTGTAGTCAGACTCGGCCGCTTCTTTGCGGGCCTCCAGCGAGATTAACCGGGAGCGAATCCGGGCCAGCTCCACACTGTTCAGGGTTGCCAGTAACTGCCCCTTATTGACACGATCCCCCAGATCAACCGCCAACCCTGTCAGTTTTCCCTCCAGCAGCGGACCAACCTCGGCCACGCGGTCCGGCACATACTGAATCTCGGCAGGTGCCGTAACAATTGCGCCAGCGCGCCCCTTGGCAGCCGCCACAGTCTGAATCGACAGTAACTCTGTCTGCTCCGGCGTCAGATGGATCTGGCGGGACTGGTTTTCCTCTCCGGCATGCTCGGCTTCTTCATTTTCGTGCTGGTCACCCTCGGCTTCTCCGGCAGCGTATGCCTGCTGCAAGCTCAGAGCGCCGACAACTATTAACAGTATCTTCAGATTGCGAATCATTCATTCACCCTCAATATTTAGAGAACGGTACTAAGAGAACGGTCAATTTTGAGTTTCATACCCTCAGGAACCGGCTGACATCGACAGAGCACCTCCTGTGCTTATCTCCAGCGCCCGGACGGCATCGATATAATCATTCTGTGCCTGAACGTATTCCTGCCTTACCGACAGGAGATTGTCCTGTGCCGCCAGAACATCCGAGGCACCGACCTTGCCCGCCCGAAGTGCTTTCTGCATCAACTGTAATGTTTCCTCTGAACGCTCCAGGATCGACTCGTTCATCTGGCGCAGCCGAACGGCGGTGGATTCGTACCGGGCCACAGCTGACACAACCTGACGCTCTGTAGCCAGGCGCAAGGCCTCTGCCTCAAGCTCGGAGGTTTTCAGCCGCGCAGCAGCTTGTCTCTGCTCACCGGAATAATCATGAAAAACGGTCAAAGGCATCGACACCCCTGCACCAAAAAGGTTGGAGCCTTCCTCACGATCATAAAATCCGAAGACTTTCAGATTTGGGATCGTCAGGCTTTTCGCAACTTCAAGGCCAGATTCATCCGCTGCAATTCTGGCGGCCGCCGCTTTCAGGTCCGCTCTCTGACTCTGTGCCATCTCGACAAGCTGGCTGGTCGGAGGCAGGTCTTCGAGCGTCACATCAAGCTCGCCGGTCACCCCAACGGCATCGGAGGGGGACACCCCGAGCACTTCGGTAAGATCAATTTTTGATTGCTCGAGCTTTTGTTCCGCCGAGGCTTTCTGATTCCGGGCCCTGGCAAGCCCAATGACTGCGGTATTGAGATCAATCCGGGTTTGTTTTCCCTGTTTTACGGACATTTCAACGAGGTCTTTGGTGCGTTGCATCAGGTCAACGGCACGGGTTGCGGTTTTCAACTCTTTCTGAGCCAACAGTATCCGGAAATAGGCGGCCCGTACGCGCGCCTTGGTGGCCACCTTCAGGTATTCAAGCTCCTGTTGCCGGGACGTGAGATTGCTCCGGGCACGCGACTGGCCAAGGTCGCCGCGGTTACCCATCCAGATCTCCTGAGTAACCCTAACCCCGTATTCCAGGGACTCATCAGCCTGCTCCGGGGCCTGACGCCCCCCCACCTCAAACTCTGGATTGCTGGGCGCCCAGCGGCTGGCATGGTCAAGCTGGCCCTGCTGCATCGAGACCGCGGCCCGCCTCAAAGCCAATACCGGGCTATTCTCAAATGCCATTACCATCGCCTCATTCAAGGAGACAACTTGGCTGGCCTTGGCTTGCTGGTACTCCTTGAGTGAAACGCTCTCCCTAGCCTGGGCAGATGCCAAGGGCATAACGGTTAAGACTCCGGGTAGTAACAGCACACAAAGAAAAAGTCGTCTGTTCATCCAATATCATCCTGGCTATTTGACTGAGATACATGAATCAGCGTTTTCGCCGTAAACTCCAGGACGACCTTACAGATATACGTTTAATTGAGTTTGAATTTGGCACCGCAGCAACCCCCCTTTTTTTTTGTCGGAGCTCCTAACCGCCAACCCTTTAGTTACTATAGGGTCAAGCCGCAAGCCGGCGAATAGCGGCAGATTCACCAGTGTCGCCAAAAACTAACGATTTAACAT
>PYVH01000054.1 GCA_003030785.1 Marinobacter sp. B9-2
CCGGGTGCGACAGCAGTACTTTTTCCAGATCCACTGGATAGATGTTAAAGCCGCCGGAAATGATCATATCCTTCCGTCGATCAAGGATGTAGATGAAGCCGTCCTCGTCGATTCGTCCCATGTCACCACTGCGGTAATACACCTTACCCTCCGGGCTCGTCCAGAGCATCTCCCGGGTCAGCTCCGGGCGATTCACATAGCCGCGCATCATGGAAATGGCGCGGCCCACGATCTCGCCATTGGAGCCCCGGGGCAGCTCACGGTCATCCTCGCCGATCACCCGCACCTCAGCGCCCTGGGTGGGTACACCAACCGAGTCCCATTTGTCCGGGTGGGCAGCGCAGTCGAGACTGGTGGATATACCGCCTTCGGTAAGGCCATAGACCTCCCGGAGGTTGCCGGGCCAGCGTGCCATGGCATCGGCAATCACCGCCGACCGCAACGGGGCACTGGTGCAGAGCTTCAGCTTGAAGCTGGAGAGGTCAAACCGGTCAAAATCCGGCTGCGCCAGGATCCGCTGGTATTGCACCGGTACCAGCATGGCGTGCGTAACACGGTGGGTTTCGGCCAGTTGCAGGAACCTGTGGGCATCGAATTTCGCCATCAGCACCAGGGTGCCGCCGTGGTAGAGCGTGGGTAACACTGAAACCAGGGTGGTGTTGGAATAAAGTGGCGTTGATACAAGGTTGATAGCCTCGCCGTCCAACCCATAGCGGCTCATCCTGACCATCTGACGCTGGCGGAAGCGATAATCGTGCAGGATCCCCTTGGGCGTGCCTGTGGTGCCGGAGCTGTAAATGATATTGAACGGATCGTCGAGGGTGACCGGCTCGGGCCGGGCGGTGGCCGTAGTCTGCGCCAGCCAGTCAACCAGGGAGTAACCGGCTCCGTCCAGGGGGCCGGCCAGGCTGATGATGCGCTCGCCGGGTACCTTGGTCAGCTGTGCTCGCAGGCGGCCAAACAGCTCCCGCTGTTGGCCGGAAACGAACAGAAAGCGTGCCTGGCAATCCGCCACCATCAGTGCAAGTGCTTCGCTACTGGCCATGCCAGACAGCGGCACCATACAGCCCCCGGCCACCAGGGTGCCAAGGTACAGGGCGACATCGTCCCGGCTGTTTCCTGACAAGGCAGCCACAGACTCGCCCGGCCGCAGACCGGCCTCGCGTAACCGGTTGGCAATACGGTTTACCTGGTCGACAAGGCTTCGCCAGTCCAGGGTGCCCTGTTCGTCAATCAGGGCCGGGTGGCTGCGACGGGTCTGGGCGTGTTGCTGGATACGATTTCCGATTGCGTCCATGGACTCACTGGGATCGATTGGCGCATAGACCGGCATGTCTCGCTTGCCGCTTTCCATTTTTTGCCCCTCAAACGTTATTGTGTTTTATCTAGTGAAATTAACTTCCGATTATATTGACTCAAAACCAACAGGCGTGACAAATTAACTGGATGGAAAGACCCCAGCACCATCAACCAACAACAATGAGACAGACCGGGGAGCATCGGCATATGGGACGGTTTGATCAACGGGTAGCCATTGTCACCGGTGCCGGCAGCGGCATTGGTCGGGCGACGGCTCTGCGACTCGCTCGGGAGGGTGCGTCAGTGATCCTGGCGGATACCTCTGAGGCCGGTCTGGTGGAAACTGAAAACCAGTTGCCAGAGCGAGCCCGGCGCCTTCGACGGCTGGTGGATGTGGCCAACGAAGCCCAGGTGGATGCGTTGGTCAACGAGGCTATCGCCAGCTTCGGTCAGATCGACGTGCTGTGCAATATCGCCGGCATTGCCAGTACCGGTCAGGGCCACCCGCCGGTGACCGGCAACGACCGTGCCGAGTGGGACCAGGTGCTATCGGTGAACCTGACAGGCACCATGCTTCTGATCAAGCACGTGGCGCCCCATATGCAAGCCCGCAAGCTCGGCGCTATCGTCAACACTGCGTCGGTGGCAGGTATCCGGTCCGGCGCGGGCGGCAACGCCTACAGTGCCTCCAAAGCCGGCGTCATCAATCTGACTATGACCGCCGCCTGTGACCTGGGCGGAGACACCGTACGGGTAAATGCAGTGTGCCCCGGTCTGGTGGAAACCGGCATGACCCGGGCGGTGTTCGACTACGCCCGGGCCAATGAAAAGGCCCATAAGCTCGGCGCCCGCTGTGAGCTGCGCCGGTATGGCAATCCGGAAGAAATCGCCGCGGCAATCCTGTTTCTGGCCAGCGACGATGCCAGCTACATCACCGGCCAGTCCTTGCCCGTGGACGGCGGCAATACCGCATCCCTTAACCTGCCAGGAATGAAAGTGTAATGAATGATCAAGAGCCCCTGTTTACCGACGGTAAGGACCTGCCCGGTTTTCACAGCCTGCTGGGTTATCGTCAGGTCTCCTGGGAGGAAGACGAGGCGGTGCTTGAGCTGGAACTGCAGCCACGGCACCTGAACCTGGGAGGGGTGATCCACGGGGGTGTGCTTACCTCGTTGCTGGATATTGTGCTGGCCCAGGCAGGCACCTATTGCCCCTACCCGGGGCGGATGCGTAAGGCCATCACCCTGTCCCTGACCACCACCTTCACCGGGCAGTGCTCCGGCGGAACGATCAGGATCACCGGACGTAAGCGCGCCGGGGGCACCCGGATTTTCAACAGTACGGGTGAGGTTCATGACGACAAGGGCAACCTGCTGGCCATCGCCGAAGGTACATTCCGGATCAGGTCCGGCAGCGACAAACCAGAGGGCGTTCCGATCTGACGGAACGGTTACCGACTTAATGCCAACAACACCAAGAGGAAGCGGACATGTTTGAACTGTCTGACAAAGCGAAACAGCTGCAGAATCAGCTGAATGAGTTCATGGATGCCTATATCTACCCGAACGAGCACAAGCATCATGAGCAGATCGAGCAGGCAGAAGACCGCTGGGCGCCGGTTCCGATTATTGAGGAACTGAAACAGAAGGCCAAATCCGCCGGCCTGTGGAACCTGTTCCTGCCGGAAAGCGAATTCGGCGCCGGGCTGACCAACTACGAATACGCCCACCTGTGTGAAGTGATGGGTCGCTCGGCCATGGCTCCTGAGGTGTTCAACTGTTCCGCTCCTGATACAGGCAACATGGAAACCATCGCCCGCTATGGCAATAAAGAGCAGCAGGAGCAATGGCTGAAGCCTCTGCTGGATGGCGAGATCCGTTCCTGTTTCTCAATGACCGAGCCGGATGTGGCGTCGTCAGATGCCACCAACATCGCCTGTGAAATCCGCCGCGAGGGTGACGAGTACGTAATCAACGGCAAAAAGTGGTGGTCCTCCGGTGCCATGACCACCACTTCGAAGATCGCCATCGTGATGGGCAAGACCGACCCTCAGGCCGAGAAGCACAAGCAACAGTCGATGATTCTGGTGCCGCTGGATGCGCCAGGCGTGAAAATGATTCGCCCCCTGACGGTGTTCGGCTATGACCATGCGCCCCATGGCCATGCGGAGATTCACTACGAAAACGTGCGGGTGCCGGTGAGCAATATCCTGCTGGGCGAGGGCCGGGGGTTCGAGATTGCCCAGGGCCGCCTCGGGCCTGGCCGTATCCATCACTGCATGCGCACCATCGGCGTCGCCGAGCGGGCTCTGGAGCTGATGTGCAAGCGTGCCAATGCCCGGGAGGCCTTCGGCAAGCCGCTGTCCAGTTTTGATTCCATCCGCAAGGACATTGCACGCAGTCGCATCGAGATCGAGCAGGCAAGGCTGATGACCCTGAAGGCGGCGCATATGATGGACACCGTCGGCAACAAGGTGGCCCGTCAGGAAATCGCGATGATCAAGGTGATTGCACCGAGCATGGCGCTGAAGGTGCTGGACCGGGCAATTCAGGTGCACGGCGGAGCCGGTGTTTCCCAGGACACCTTCCTGGCCGAAGCCTGGGCCAAGGTACGGACTCTGCGGTTGGCAGACGGGCCCGATGAGGTTCATCTGGATTCTGTGGCCAAGATTGAGCTTCGCCAATACCGCTAAAACGATAACCTCTGAATCAGGGGGAGAGCGGTTGGGCTGATGTCCTTCCGGGACACGCCGTGAATACGTTCATGTAGGCTTGAGCAAAACATCCCTGTTTTGCACAGTCCCTGAAGGACATCACCCCGCCCACTCCCGTGCTTCAGTGCATGAGGATCGAAGAATGAATAATCCACTGTTTGACATGACCGGCAAGGTCGCGCTGATTACCGGCTCCACCAAAGGCATCGGCCGCGCCATCGCCGAAGAAATGGCCCGCCTGGGTGCCAAAGTCGTGATCTCCAGCCGAAAGGCCGAGGCCTGTGAGCAGGTGGCCAGTGAACTGAAAGCCCAGGGCTACGAGGCCATCGCCATTCCCTGCCATGTTGGTAAAAAAGACCAGCTGCAGAACCTGGTGGATAAAACCAACGAGGCCTGGGGCACTATCGATGTGCTGGTATGCAACGCCGCCACCAACCCGGTGTACGGCACCACCGCTGAAATGACCGACGACGCCTGGGACAAGATCATGGACACCAACGTCAAGGGCACCTTCTGGCTGACGAACATGGTGCTGCCGCAGATGGCGGAAAAAGGCGAAGGTGCTGTGGTGCTGCTGTCCAGCATCGCCGGTATGCGGGGCAACACCACCATCGGAACCTACGGCGTTTCCAAGGCCGCAGAAGCTGCCCTGGCGCGGAACCTGGCAGTGGAGTGGGGCCCGAAAGGTATCCGGATTAACAGCATCGCCCCCGGCCTGATCAAAACCGACTTCGCCCGGGCGCTGTGGGAAGACCCGGTACGGGTCAAACGCGCCGAAGACAAAACGCCGCTGCGCAGAATTGGCGACCCGGTCGACATCGCCGGCCTGGCGGTGTTTCTTTCCACCAGGGCCAGCGCCTACATCACCGGCCAGGTCATCGTAGCCGACGGCGGCGAAACGATTTGCTAGGGGCCGACGCCCCAAAACTGAAGGCAAAACAAAAATGAGCATCACCCCAGAGCTGGTAGACGTCCTCCCGGCCCACAAATTCGATGAAGCCAGCCTCCTGACCTGGCTGCAGCAGACCATACCGGGCTTCGGCACAAGGCTGGATGTCCGGCAATTCCAGGGTGGCCAGTCCAACCCCACGTTTCTGCTGGACACCGACAGCAGCCAATACGTGCTGCGCAAAAAGCCGCCTGGCAAAACCCTGCCCTCCGCCCACATGGTAGAACGAGAGTACAAAGTCATGCGTGCCCTGTCCGAGCACACCAGTGTCCCGGTGCCAAACACCCGGGCTCTGTGCGAAGACAGCAATGTCATCGGCACCCCGTTCTACGTCATGGACTATCTTGAGGGCCGTATTGTCAGCCACTCGGCGCTGCGGGCGCTGGATCGCCAGGAACGGCTGCCGGCCCATCACTCGGCCATCGACACCCTGGCGCGCCTTCACTCGGTGGATGTGAAGGCGGTCGGTCTTGGTGACTTTGGCAGGCCGGAAGGTTATGTGGCCCGGCAGGTGGCTCGATGGAGCAAACAGTACCTGGCTTCCAAAACCGACGAGCTTCCGGCAATGGACAAGCTTATGGCCTGGCTTCCGGAGAACCTGCCCTCGACCGACGAATGCGCCATCGCCCATGGCGATTACCGCTTTGGCAATCTGATGCTGGCGCCGCAGCGGCCCGAGGTTATTGCCATCCTCGACTGGGAGCTGTCCACCCTCGGTCACCCGCTGGCGGACCTGGCGTATTACTGTCTGCCGTACTACCTGCCGTCGGACCTGCAGGGCATGCGAGGACTGCAGGGAGAAGACCTGGAGGCGCTGGGTATTCCGGACGAACAGGAAACCATTGCCCGATACTGTCGGCAGACCGGCCGGGACGGCATCGCCGACTGGCACGTGTTCCTGGCGTTTTCCCTGTTCCGGCTGGCGTCTATTCTTCAGGGTGTCTACAAGCGGGCTCTGGATGGCAATGCCGCCAATGCCGATGCCCTGGAGGTTGGCCGGCGGGCCAGCCTTCTGGCCGATGTCGGCTGGCGGATTGCCAGTGAGGGACCATCGTCATGAACGATCCCATGGTCAAACGCATCCTAATCACCAATGATGACGGCATCAACGCGCCAGGCCTGAAAGTGCTCGAGCAGATCGCCCGCAACCTGGCCGAGGAGGTCTGGGTGGTGGCGCCGGAGCATGATCGTAGCGGCGCCGGCCAGAGCATCTCCATTCATGATCCTTTGCGGGTGTATGAGCAGGGTGACAGGCGCTATGCAGTCTCCGGTACGCCGGCGGACTGTGTGCTCTATTCGCTGGCCCGGTGGTTCGGGGAAACCCCGCCGGATCTGGTGCTTTCCGGGGTGAACTGCGGGGCCAATATCAGCGATTCCGTGCAGTATTCCGGAACCGTCGGCGCGGTGCTGAGTGCCGAACATATGGGCATACCTGCCATGGCACTGAGCCAGGCGTTTCTGAGTCGCGAAGGCGTGGACTGGTCGCCGGTTTCCATTCATGGCGAGGCCATCATCAGGCAGCTGTGGCAGCCAGGTCTGAATCGGGCCTGGAACGTCAACTTTCCCGCCTGCGAGGCGGCCGCCATCAGCCGGGCCCGGTGGTGCCGGGAGTCCAACGGCTCCATACAGCGCGCCCGCCTGCAGGCGGGTCAGGATGCCCGCAGTCTGCCGTACTGGTGGCTGGGATTTGATCGCAGTTCGCGTCACATTGTGGCGCCCGATGAAGACGCCAGCGTGCTGCGGGACAAAGCCATCGCCATTACGCCATTACGCCACCAGGACCGCCTGCCCGGCGGCGCTGACGTTTTTGATTTGGCCGCATCAGCGGCCCACTGAACCGAAAAAGGGGATCACAACAATGCCATTTACCCGCCATCACGCCGTGTGGCCCAGGGAACTGCCCAAAAGCCTGGCCTTGCCACGAACCAGCGTGTTTACCAACCTTGAGATTTCGGCGCGGCGCTATCCGGACCGTAACGCCATCGTTTTCTACGATGCACCCATGACCTACAGCCAGCTGTTCCGGGAAGTGGAGGCCATGGCCGGCTACCTGCAGGCTCAGGGCGTCGCTAAAGGTGATCGGGTGTTGCTGTACATGCAGAACTCCCCGCAATACGTCATTGCCTATTACGCCATTCTGCGGGCGGATGCCGTGGTAATCCCTATCAACCCGATGAACCGAGCGGCGGAACTGGAGCACTTTGTTGCTGATACCGGTGCCAATGTCTGCCTCGCAGGTCAGGAACTGGCCGGCTTTATTGCCCCGTTGCTGGAGACCACCGATCTCAACCACATCGTGGTAGCTTCCTACAGCAGCTATATCGCCCCGGACACCGATCTGGCCTTGCCAGCGGAAGTCGCCGCTCCAGCCTGGTCAGAGGACCTGGCCGGCATGGTCAGCTGGGAGCAGGCGCTGGCGGAAGGCCATGCGCCCTCGGCGCACACCGCAGGCCCGGCCGATCTCTCCGTGATTCCCTACAGTTCCGGTACCACCGGCGCGCCGAAGGGCTGCATGCACACTCATCGCAGCGTGATGGCTACCGCCGTGCACCGGGCCTTCTGGAACCTGAGCACCGCCAGTACGGTGCAGCTGGCCACCTTGCCATTCTTCCACGTCACCGGCATGACCGGTTCCATGAACAGCCCCATCTACAGCGGCTCCACTACAGTGATCATGACTCGCTGGGAGCGGACCACCGCGGCGCGGCTGATCGAAAGGTATAAAGTCACCGGCTGGACCAACATTGTCACCATGGCGGTGGACTTCCTCTCCAACCCCGACATTGGCCGGTACGACCTGTCGAGTCTCACCACCATCGGCGGGGGCGGGGCTGCGATGCCAGAGGCCGTGGCCGCCAAGCTCAAGGCCATGACCGGTCTTGATTATATTGAGGGGTATGGCCTTTCAGAAACCATGGCAGCCACTCACATCAACCCCTCGAGCCGTCCGAAGCCCCAGTGCCTCGGCATCCCGGTGTTTGATGTCGACAGCCGGATCATTGATGTTGACACCCTGCAGGAAAAAGGCCCTGGCGAGACCGGCGAAATCGTCTCCAGCGGGCCGCAGGTTACCATCGGGTACTGGAACCGGCCCGCGGAAACCGAAACTGCGTTTGTGGAGATCGATGGCAAGCAGTTTTTCCGCACCGGCGATCTGGGTTACTACGATGAGGAGGGCTATTTCTTCATGGTCGACCGGGTCAAGCGGATGATCAACGCATCCGGTTACAAGGTCTGGCCGTCCGAGGTGGAGGGCCTGATGTACCGCCATCCCGGGATTCATGAGGTCTGCATTATTTCCTCGCCGGACCCGAAGCGCGGAGAGACCGTTAAGGCCTGCATCGTGCTGACTCCGGAGGCGGAGGGAAAAACGAGCGAAGAGGACATCATCGCCTGGTGCAAGGAGCAGATGGCAGCCTACAAGATTCCCACCCTGATCGAGTTTGTCGACCAGCTGCCAAAGTCGCCAACCGGTAAGCTGATGTGGCGGGCGCTGCAGGAAGAGGAGTGGGAAGCCAAGTCCTGAGCGACTCAGCTCCGCACATACATGGCGAGATGTTCGGCTACGCAGGCGGGCTTTTCCCCGCCTCGGATTTCCAGGGTGGTGCGATAGGTGGCCAGCGTCCGCTGCTCATCTACCCTGGTCACGTCCAACAGCTCCATTTTGCTGCGGATCTGCGCGCCGGCTTTTACCGCTGCCGGGAAGCGCAGCTTGTTAAGCCCGTAATTGATACTGGCGCTCTTGCCTCGCACATTGATGACCTGTTGATTCAGCAGGGGAATCAGTGATGCCGTCAGAAATCCGTGCGCTACGGTGCTCTTCCAGGGCGACTCTCGCCTGGCTCTCTCCACATCAAGATGTATCCATTGATGATCGCCGGTGGCATCGGCGAAGGCCTGTATCATTTCCTGGCTGATGGTTTTCCAGGGACTGTGGCCAATCACCGAGTTCTTGTGATGGGTCAGATCGTCCAGTTGCACTGTCAGCATAGCCGTAGTCCCCGCTGGGCGTCAGACCGCATAACCCGGATTCTTGCTGTCCAGAAGCCGGATCAGTGCCGGCCAGGTCAGTTTCGCTGCCATGCCCAATTGTTGCGACTGCTCGGCGGTGGTGCGAATGGCCTGTTCCGAGGGTAGGTGGGTGGGGCCACAGCTCTGGGCCTTGACCTGGATCTCGCAGGCTTTCATCAGGAAATACAGGTAGGTAAATGTTTCCGGTACATCCTTGCCTGCAGTCAGCACGCCGTGGTTGCGCAGTATCATCATGGACCGGTTGCCCAGGTCCCTGATCAGCCGATCGCGTTCGTCCATATTGAGTGCCACGCCTTCGTACTCGTGATAGCAGAGGTGGTCGAGACACAGCATGGCGGTCTGGCTCAGGGGCAGCAGGCCGTCCCGGTGTGCCGATACCGCGACCCCGTCCGGTGCGTGCAGGTGCATCACCGCGCCGGCATCGTCCCGCCCCATATGCACCGCGCTGTGGATGGTGAAACCAGCGGGATTCACCCGCCCCAGGCCGGCGGCTTCCACCACCTGACCCTCCTGGTCGACCTTGACCAGCGACGAGGCGGTGATTTCATGAAACAGCAGCCCATAAGGGTTTATCAGGAAATGATGCTCGGGCCCGGGTACCCGGGCCGAGAGATGGGTGAACACAAGATCATCCCAGCCGAACAGGGCCACCAGTCGATAGGCGGCGGCCAGCTCGGTGCGAACCTTCCATTCGGTTTTCCTGAGATCCTGTTCCGTTGACGGCTCATTTGTTGTCATTGTGTTGCCCCCATTCCCACGAACAACTGTTGTCTACTGATTATTGTAGCAGGGCAGCGAAACGCTCCAGATGGAAGTCATCGTCACCGAGCTGATGATTGATCATTACCAGGCGCTTGGCGTAATGGGCAAAGTTGTATTCCCAGGTCATGCCGATGCCGCCGTGGGATTGGACGCCCTGCTCCGAAATGAACTGGCCACTGCGACCAATCACATTCTTGGCGGCTGCCAGAATCCGGCGGCGCTCGTCGCTCTGGGGTTCGTCGGCAACGCTGGCTGCCAGGATGGCCATGGAGCGGGCCTGCTCAAGCTCCGACATCATATCCACCATTCGATGCTGAAGTACCTGGAATTTGCCGATGGGTACGCCGAATTGCTTACGCTGTTTCAGGTACTCCAGAGTCAGGTCACAGGCCACTTCCATGGCGCCCACAGCCTCACCGCATAAAGCGGAAATGGCGCGTCCGGCCTGGTATTCAATGACTTCTGCGGCCTTGCCTTCTTCACCGAGCAGGGCATCGGGGCCCAGCTTGACGTTGTTCAGGAACAGGTCGCTGCCCTTGGAACCATCAATGGTGGGGTAGGTGCGATGTTCCAGCCCTTCGGCATCGGCGCTGATCAGGAACAGGCTGATGCCATCGGCATCGCGGCTGTCGCCGGAAGTACGGGCAGAGACGACCAATACATCGGCACAGTGGCCGCCAATGACCACGGCCTTGCGACCGTTCAGAACGTAGCCGTCCCCGGACTTCTCGGCACGGGCTTCCACGTCATTCAGGTCGTAAAAGCTCTGGGGCTCCTGAAGACCGACAGCAGCTTGTGTCTCGCCGCTGGCGATGCCGCCAAGCCATTGTTCGTGCTGCTCACTGTTGCCGGCCTGGCTGATCAGCCCGCCACCGAGAACCACGGACTGCAGGTAGGGCTCGATACACAGGCCGCGACCCAGTTCGGTCATCACGCTTTGAACTTCAACGCCAGTACCGCCAAATCCACCGAGTTCCTCCGGAAAGGGGACGGCGGTCAGGCCCAGTTCACCCAGCTGTTTCCAGAAGTCGGCGCTGAAGCCCAGCTCCGATTCGCTGTATTCCAGGCGTTTCTCAAAACTGTATTCACCGCGCACCAGGCGGGCCACGGTGTCCTGCAGCATCTGCTGCTCTTCGTTGAGTCGGAAATCCATGGTCGCCTCCTTAAAGCCCGAGAATCATTTTCGACACGATATTCTTCTGGATCTCGTTGGATCCGCCGAAAATCGACAGCTTGCGGTTGTTGAAGTACTGGGGAGTTACCGGTGCGGCGTTCTCGTCCGAGAGGAAATCGCCGTCGTAATCCAGGTCCATTTCCTCTTCCACAAACGGGATGGCATAGGGACCAATGGCTCGGCGGGCCAGGTCGTTGATGGTCTGACGGATTTCGGTACCGCGTACTTTCAGCATGGAGCTTTCCGCACCCGGCATGCCGCCGCCTTCCACCGAGGCGATAATGCGCAGGTTGCTGATTGACGCCGCCATCAGGTCAATCTCAACCTTGGCAATGCGCTGGCTGAACGACGCATCCTCTATTAGCGGGCGACCGTTCTTGGTCCGGCGGGTCGCCAGCTCCTTCAGGTGCTGCAATGCGGCTTTGGAAATGCCGATGCCGGCCAGACCGGTGCGTTCGTAGGTCAGCAGGTACTTGGCGTAGGTCCAGCCCTTGTCTTCCTCGCCCACGAGATTCTCCACGGGAACTTTCACATCCTCGAAGAACACTTCGTTAACTTCGTGCTCGCCATCAAGAGTGATGATAGGGCGCACGGTAATGCCTGGGGTGTCCATGTCCATCAGCAGGAAGGAAATGCCTTCCTGCGCTTTCACCTCGGTATTGGTGCGAACCAGGCAGAAAATCATGTTGGCGTGCTGGCCCAGGGTGGTCCAGGTTTTCTGGCCATTCACAATGTAATGGTCGCCGTCGCGCACTGCCCGGGTCTTGAGAGAGGCCAGGTCCGAGCCCGCGCCCGGCTCGGAATAGCCCTGGCACCACCAGTCTTCGCCAGTGAGAATGCGTGGCAGGTATCTCTGTTTCTGCTCTTCGGTGCCAAACTTGATAATCACTGGCGCCACCATGTTTACGCCGAAGGGTACAGAGCGCGGTGCGCCATAGCGGGACGACTCTTCGTCCCAGATGTGCTTCTGAACAGGACTCCAGTTCACACCGCCGTATTCTTCCGGCCAATGGGTGGCGTACCAGCCCTGTTCATTGAGGATCTTTTGCCAGCGCTGATGGTCTTCTTTGGATAGCCGGCGGAACCCCTTTACCTTGGCGGCGATATCCGCAGGCAGTTTCTCATCCAGGAATGCGCGGACTTCGTCACGGAAAGCGAGTTCCTCGGCGGTGTAGTTCAAGTTCATGGGGAAAACCTCGTTCGCGTTGATCTGTCTATCAGCTGAAAGCCTGGATGCCGGTCTGTCCGCGACCCAGAATCAGGGCGTGGACGTCGTGGGTACCCTCGTAGGTGTTCACCGCCTCGAGGTTCATCACGTGGCGAATCACATGGTACTCGTCGGAAATGCCGTTACCGCCGTGCATGTCCCGGGCAACCCGGGCGATGTCCAGGGCTTTGCCACAATTGTTGCGCTTGAGCAGTGAAATGGCGTCCGGTGTTACCGTGCCGGCATCCATCATCCGGCCCAGCTGGAGAACCGCCTGCAGGCCGATGGTGATCTCTGTCTGCATGTCCACCAGCTTTTTCTGGACCAGCTGGTTGGCAGCCAGGGGCTTGCCGAACTGTATGCGCTCCAGGGTGTAATTGCGGGCGGCATGCCAGCAGAACTCGGCAGCACCGAGCGAACCCCAGCTAATGCCAAAACGGGCCTTGTTCAGACAGCTGAAGGGGCCTTTCAGGCCCTCTACGTCCAGACGATTCTCTTCCGGAACGAACACCTCATCCATGAAGATGGAGCCGGTCTCCGACGCCCGCAGGGAGAATTTGCCCTCGATCTTCGGCGCGTCCAGACCTTTGGCGCCTTCGCGCTCAATTACAAAGCCGTTCACCTTGCCATCAAACTTGGCCCAGACTACAAAGATGTCGGCAATCGGGGAGTTGGTGATCCAGGTCTTGGAGCCACTTAGCAGGTACCCGCCATCAACTTTCTTGGCACGGGTTTCCATGCCGCCGGGATCGGAGCCATGGTTGGGCTCGGTCAGGCCGAAACAGCCAACGTATTCACCGGAGGCCAGCTTGGGCAGGATGCGTTTTTTCATCGCTTCCTGACCGTAGGAATAGATCGGGTACATGACCAGGGAGGACTGAACGCTCAGGGCTGAACGATAGGCGGAATCCACCCGTTCCACTTCCCGGGCAATCAGGCCGTAACAGACGTGGTTCAGCCCCGGGCCGCCGTATTCCTCCGGCAGGGTCGCACCCAGCATGCCGAGTTCGCCCATCTGGTTGAAGATAGTGCGGTCGAACTTCTCATGCCGGTTGGCCTCGGTGATGCCGGGCATCAGTTGCTGGTCGCAGAAGCTGCGAATACTGTCTCGGACCTGGCGTTCGGTTTCGTCCAGTTGTGAGTCGAAATCCAGCAGGTCATTCCAGGGTGCGAAAGCCATTTGTAGTCTCCTGAAAGCGAATATCGGGTGTCCGGTTGAGGTCCGGTTATAGGGACACCGGACCAATCTGTGCTATCTTTGTGTTAACACAGTTTCATTAAGCGAAACTGTGTTTTGTAATTCGATGTTGAAAGACTAATCCGGGTGTTGTGGAAATGCAAGCAGTGTTCAAATCTGACTGGGCGCTCCTGCCGTGAGCAATATGCTGAAGTGGCTCGTGTCCCTGGCTGTGGTAACAGAGCTGGTGGCCATCTGCCTTGGGCATCGCGAACTGAGCGCGTTCGCCGGCGTTATGTTTGTCGGGGCCTTCCTGCTCGGCATTGGTGCAGGGCACCTTCAGGGTTACGCGCGGGTGTTGCTGGTGATTGCACTGGCAGTGCTCGGAGCCTTTGCTGTACAAGGCTCCCTGAATACCGCGCAATTGGTGAAAGCGGCCTCCGATGCGGCCTTTTATTCGGCTTTTCTGGGCAGCCTGGGAATGATGCAGTGCCTGGTACGCCGGTTCGAGGTGCTGCGCCGGATTCATGATGTGCTGCTGGGTGGCAAGCCAGTGTTGCTCTATCCCAAGTACGCCCTGGTCAGCTGTGGTGTTGCAACGGTGTTGAGTTTTGGAATGATGAGCCTGTTGTGCGGCACACTTGCTGAGACCCTTCGTGAGCGGGGCATTACCGGCGAATCCCGTCTGCAGTGGCTGCGTAGCGTCCTGATCAGTGCCCTGAGGGGCTTTGCGCTGGTGCCGCTGGTGGCGCCCACCAGTGTCGCTGTAGCAATTCTTACCCGGGAACTGCCCCAGTTGAGCTGGTCCCAGCTGTTGCCGTTCGGATTGGTAGCCGCATTGTTGATGGTGTTGATTGGCTGGGTGCTCGAGCAGAGCCGGTTTCGCAAGATCAGCAATGAGCGTGTCGCCGTTGAAGGCTGGCTGCCGGGTACCGGAAGTCTGCTGGCGCTGATCCTCGTGGTCTTCTCGCTGATGGCGGCACTGGTGGCGACGACCGGGTTCAAGGTATCGGTAGCGGCCATGCTTTCCGTCCCGACCGTAACCCTGATCTACATGTTGTGGCAGGAACGTGGGCTGATACCGGTTTTGCGAGAGGGCGCGGGCCAGGTGTGGAACATGCACAACGAGATGGCCATTTTCGCCGCCTCTGCAATCCTCGGTGTGGCATTGTCCGCAGTGATACCGGCCGATGCCCTGGCCGGCCTGGTGGCCACAGGGAGCGGCGTTTTCCTGGTGGCCGTTCTGGGCATGCTAATGATGCCGATGTTCTCGATGATCGGAGTTATTCCGATCACGGTCTTGAGTGTTCAGGCCGGTTTGTTGCCACAGCTGGTTGCTGAGGGTATGCACCTTCTGCCGGTGGCCGTGGCCCTGGTGATTGGCTTCTCCCTGGCCATGATGCTTTCGCCCTTCGGCCCCTCGGTGATGCTGCTATCCAGGTTCGGGCAAATCTCACGGTGGGTTGTGGCGTTTCGCTGGAACGGTCTGTTCGTGCTGATCGCCCTGCCGCTGCTGCTGGTACTGACGGCTCTGGTGGCCTGGCTGACGCCGGGCCACTAGCTCAGATCAGTATCCCCTTTCAGTATCCACGACCCCGGTAATCGGGCGGCCCTGGGCATGATCCCGGATTTTTCCGGTGATCTGTTCCAGGGTGGCGTCCCGCAGGGTTCTGGCGGAAATGTGAGGCGTGATGGTGATGTCCTCCCGCTGCCAGAAAGGATGATCCTCGGGCAGAGGCTCTTTGCGGAACACATCCAGGGAAGCCTTTCGCAGTATGCCCTCGTCCAGAGCTCTGAGCAGATCGTCCTCCACCAGATGTTCACCCCGGCCAACGTTGATCAGCACGGCACCCGGCTGGAGCTGGCTCAGCAGATCATAGTTGATGATGTCCCGGGTTTCGTCGGTCAGGGGCAGGGTGTTCACCAGAACCCGTGTCGATTTCAGAAACCCGGCGAGCTGGTCCGGACCGGCATGGGTGCTGACACCCTCCAGGCTGTGCTCTCCTCGCGCCCAGCCGCTCACCCGGTAATCCAGAGCTGCCAATGTTCGTGCCACGCGCTTGCCGATATGGCCAAGCCCCATAACGCCCACGGGCCACTCGCTGCGCTTCATGGGGCGGTGAATTTTCCAGACGCCTTGGCGTTGCTGCTCCCGATAGGTTTCCATTTCGCGGTTTGCTTCCAGAAGCTGATGCAGCACGTACTCAGCCATCTGCGCCGACATGCCCGCGTCTTCCAGGCGCACTACGGTCAGATCTTTCGGCAGGTTCGGCACCTTCAATAGCCCGTCAATGCCGGCTCCCAGGTTGAATACCGCCTTCAGGTTCTTCTCCCGTTCGAACAGGGCTGAAGGTGGTTGCCAGACGATGGCGTAGTCCGCGTTGACCGCCGGCCCGTCCGGATCCCAGACGTAAATCTCTGCATCTGGCAGGAGTTCGCGGATGGGGACTGTCCAGCGTTCCGGTTTCGGGTCGCCTGCCACAAAAAGAACCTTCATTTTGCCTCCGGGGGTCGCCACAGGGGGCGTTGACTGTTAATTTGTTTTGCAATGCAGAATAGGATATCGGTGAAACAGATTAAAGTTGGTATCGGATACCGCCATGCGATTTGAGATTTGAAACATTACTGATAAGTGTTTCATATTTGGTACGGATTTTGAAAAGACTTTCTGGTACTTGATTTCTGCAGCGATTAAAATGGTGCATCTTTAGTTATTCATCAAATTAATACACCGGTTACCGGAGCGGGCGACGCGGTTGGAGGACGTCCCATTATGGCAGGAAAAAAGCAGATCTCACCCGAACTGAAAGTGGCATCCACTGACGGTGAGCCCGTGAAGCCGGAAAAAGACCGCAAGTTTGTCGAGGCCCTGTCCCGCGGCCTGGACGTGCTCCGCGCCTTCAGCCAAGGGCCTGTCATCCTGGGGAACCAGGACATCGCCCGCATCACCGGTCTGCCCAAGCCGACCGTATCGCGGATGACCTACACCCTCACCAAGCTGGGTTACCTCAGCTACAACACCCAGCTGGAGAAATACCAGCTCAGTTCCGGGGTGCTGGCACTCGGTTATGCCTACGTGTCCAACCTCAAGGTGCGCCAGCTGGCCAAGCCCTACATGGACGAGTTCGCCCGCCAGACCAACATGTCGGTTGGCCTTACCTGCCGGGACCGGCTGCACATGATCTACGTGGAAAACCGCCTGCCACCGGAAGCCTCCCTGCTGCGCATGGACATCGGCCTGAAGCTGCCCATGGCCACCACATCTGCCGGCCGCGCCTACTACTGTGCCATCAGCGACAAGGCCCGCCTGGTAATCGATGACGCCATGGCCGCCAAATTCGGAGACGACTGGCCAGAGAAAAAGGCAGGCCTTGATCAGGCCATGAAAGATTACAAGGAACACGGCTTCTGCCTGTCCATCGGCGAGTGGGACCGCAACATCAACTCCGCCGGCGTGCCCATTCACCTGCAGGACGGCACCATCATGGCCCTGACCTGTGCCGCGCCGTCCTACCTGGTGCCGGCTGAAAAGCTTCGGGGTTCCATTGCCCACCAGCTGGCGATGCTGGCAGGCGATATAGAATCCTTGGGAGTTTAAAAGCCACCTCCCGACAAACTCCAAACCAAGAAACCGCAGAGGAACCCCTGCGGTTTTTTTGTGCCTGTAGTTTAATGGGTGGTTGAAACCACCAACGAACTTGTATTAAATCGTACGCATGTTTCGCTAGTTAAAACCACATTTCAGAAAGAATGCGAGGAGAAATCATGTCTGAGGTCGTTAGCTATAACCGGGAAGGCAACATCGGCGTTATTACCGTGAACTACCCGCCGGTAAACGCCCTCGGCCAGGCTGTTCGCTCCGGTCTGCTCGCAGCCCTGGAGCAGGGCCAGAAAGATGCAGAGGCCAAGGCGCTGCTGCTGGTTTGTGAAGGGCGCACCTTTATCGCCGGCGCCGACATCCGTGAATTCGGCAAACCCATGCAGGAGCCTACACTGCCGACACTGGTCAACACCTTTGAAAACAGCGACAAGCCGCTGGTTGCCGCGATCCATGGCACGGCCCTGGGTGGTGGTCTGGAAACCGCACTGAGCTGCCACTACCGGGTTGCGGTCAGCAGCGCCAAGGTGGGCCTGCCAGAAGTGAAGCTGGGCCTTCTGCCCGGTGCTGGCGGCACACAGCGGCTTCCGCGCCTGACCGGTGCCCAGAAAGCACTGGAAATGATCACCACCGGTGAGTTTGTCGGCGCCAACGATGCCCTGGCCCTTGGCATTCTCGATGCCGTGGAACAAGGCGACGATATCCGTGCAGTGGGCATGGCCTATGCGCAGAAAGTGGTTGATGAAGGCAAGCCGGTGCGTCGTGTTCGCGATATCACCGACAAAATCGATGCGGACAAGGGCAGCGATGTCTTTGACCAGTTCCGTGACGAGCTGACGAAGCGGGCCCGGGGTCTGTTCTCCCCGTTCAAGTGTGTCGATGCCGTGGAAGCGGCCTTCAACCTGCCTTTTGGCGAAGGCATGAAGCGCGAGCGGGAACTGTTCATGGAATGCATGGAATCACCCCAGCGCGCTGGCCTGATCCATTCGTTCTTTGGCGAGCGTGAGGTCTCCAAGGTCAAGGGACTGCCGAAGGATACGCCGGTTCGTGACGTGAAGAGCGTTGGCATTATCGGCGCCGGCACCATGGGTGGCGGTATCGCCATGAACTTCGTCAATGTGGGCATCCCGGTCACCATTGTTGAGGTTAAGCAGGACGCCCTGGACAAGGGCCTGGCTATTATCCGCCGCAACTACGAGAACTCCGCTAAGAAGGGCAAGCTGACCCAGGAGCAGGTGGAACAGCGGATGGCGCTGATCACCCCGAGCCTGACCTACGACGATTTCCGGGACGTTGATCTGGTGATCGAGGCGGTGTTCGAAAACATGGCCATCAAAAAAGAAATCTTTGCCAGGCTTGATGAGGTCTGCAAGCCGGGTGCGATTCTGGCGTCCAACACCTCAACCCTCGATATCGACGAGATTGCGTCTGCCACCAAGCGCCCGGAAGACGTGGTGGGTATGCACTTCTTCAGCCCGGCCAACGTGATGAGATTGCTCGAGAACGTGCGGGGCAGCAAGACCTCCGACGAGGTCAAAGCCACCGTGATGGCGGTCGCCAAGAAGATCAAGAAAGTCGGTGTCATGGTGGGCAACTGCTATGGCTTTGTCGGTAACCGGATGCTCCACAAGCGCGGCACTGAAGCCATGTCGCTTGTAGACGAAGGCGCCACCCCGCAGCAGGTCGACAAGGTGCTGACCGATCTCGGCTTCCCCATGGGCCAGTTTGCGATGTCCGATCTGGCCGGGATTGATGTGGGTTACCGCATCCGGGAAGAGCGGCGCAAGGCGGGCGAGGATATCCCGGCCAGCTGGATGGACAAGCTCGCGGAGCAGGGCCGCCTTGGCCAGAAGACCCAGGCGGGTGTATACAAGTATGAGGAAGGCAGCCGCAAGCCGATTCCGGATCCGGAAGTGGAGCAGCTGATCGAGCAGTTCCGCAAGGAGCAGGGGATCACGCCACGGGAGATCACAGACCAGGAAATCCTTGAGCGCTGCGTGTATGTGATGATCAACGAGGGTGCCAAGATCCTGGAAGAAGGCATTGCCGATCGTCCGCTGGATATCGACATTGTCTGGATCTACGGTTATGGCTTCCCGGCCTATCGTGGTGGCCCGATGTTCTGGGCCGATCAGGAAGGTCTGGATACGATTCTTTCAGCGGTGAAGAAGTATCAGAGCACCGTTGGTGGTGAGCAGTGGGAGCCGTCGGCTTTGCTTGAGAAGCTGGTTGCGGATGGCCGTAAATTCGCTGACCTGTAACCTTTTGGGCGGGTCGTGGGGCGGGGTGTCTTTTCCGCCCCACGACCGGTTCAGTTAGTACTTTGGACCTGTAGGTCGATGAGATGGTCTCCTCCCCTCCTAATCGGCGTCGCAATGCGCCAGGATA
>PYVH01000055.1 GCA_003030785.1 Marinobacter sp. B9-2
GAAGGCCTGTTCAACTGCCATTCAAACGCCATTCCGCCAGGGTAACTTTAATGCGCCGAAAGCCAGCCTCCTCCCTCAGCGCTGTTCAGATCGCCATGCTGGTTCTGGGTGCCCTGATGGTTGTCTTTATCTGGGCCCTGTTTGGCTACCAGACCATTACTTCCCGAACTGAGGCGCTCCAGGCAAAACAGTCTGAGCACCGTAACCTTGCGCTGATCGTTTCTGAAAGTCTCAAGCAGATGACGGATCGAGCCAGAGCCATGGGGAGTCTGGTCATGGCAGATCCTGCGCAGGAGAGTGCAGGCTTTGAGAGGCTGTTGGGCTTGCTGGCTGAGGATCCGGTATTCAATCGTTTGAGTGTCTACGACGGCAGTGGCAATGTAATTTATGCCAGTCACCCGGAGGCCGCCAGGATGAGTCTGTCTGACTGGTATGGACAACTGGACCGGCATCTGGAAGAGCACGGTTTCGTGCCTCTATTACCGCATAAGTCGGGAGATCCGGAGTCAAACAGCACCGGTCCCAGCTGGCGCCTTCCATTTCTCGTGCCAGCTGGCGCTCAGGGCTATGAGGCTTTAAACCGATTAATCTTGGTCGAACTGGATATCGGTTACCTGGCGGGTCTGCTTCAGCACGTAGAACTGGGGCCGAAAGGCTTTATCCAGATTCTGGATGCGAAAGGCGATGAATGGATGCGTGCGGATACCAATGGCGTCATTCTGGGCGGTCTTCGAATTCCACGTATCAAGCCTGCGTTGACAGGTCGGCTCAGCACCGGAACGAACAGGTTCGAGAGTGCCGGACAGCACTACCAACAGGTATTCGTAACCCGACCGATCCATGGTTTTACAGTCAGTGTCACCCAGCCTTTCGCGGAGATTCTCGGCCCCCTTCGGAGTGATCAGTTCAAGCAGTTGATCCTGAACTTATTGATGACGCTTTTGGTGGGGTGCATCGTGCTCTGGTTGGTGCGTGCTCTGAAGCAGCAACAATCCGTTATGCAGGCTCTGCAGCTATCGGAGCGCAAAAATCGGCAACTGATTCAGCGCTTGGAAGGTGAGCATGCTCGAAGTAGCCGGGCCGCATCCATCGACCACCTCAGTGGCCTTTACAACCGTCGGCAATTCCTCGATATCGCCACGGGCACGCTCAATGAACAGCGCCGCAACCGGCGCCTGTCGGCAATGCTGTTTATAGACCTGGATCGCTTTAAATCAATCAACGATTCCCTGGGCCATGAGGTGGGTGACCTCCTGCTTCAGGCTGTTGCGGGCAGGATTCAGCGCTTGCTGGACACCGATGATGTGGCGGCCCGTTTTGGAGGCGATGAGTTCGTCGTCTTGCTGGCGGGCAATCGCACTGAGAATGATATTGAACAGTGGGCCGACGGCGTAACCCGGCATCTGTCCGCGACTTATGAGCTCAATGGCACGGAATTGAACAGCAGCCCCAGCATTGGCATCGCGATTTGCCCAAGGGATGGACAAACCGTTGAAAACCTCTTGCGCTGTGCCGACGCCGCCATGTACTCGGCCAAAAAGGCAGGCAGGGGCCAATACCGCTTCTTTGACCAATCGCTCAATCTCAAGGATGTGGAGGAGTTCCATCTGGAACAGGCCTTCGCAGATGCTTTGCGAAATCGTGAATTTGTAATGCACTACCAGCCGCAGGTGTGCCTGGATTCCATGGAGGTGGTCGGTTACGAGGCCTTGGTACGCTGGCAGCATCCGGAATTCGGTCTGCTTTTCCCCGACCGCTTTATCCCGATGGCGGAAAACAGTGGATTTGTTGTTCCTCTCGGAATGGAAGTCTTGCGGCTCGCCTGTGCTCAGATAGCAGAGTGGAAACTGGATGATGAAGTATCGGTAAGGCCGATTGCGGTGAATGTTTCCCCGATTCAGCTTGCCCAACCAGAGTTTTGCCGACAGGTGCTTGAGCTGATCTCAGAATATGGCCTGGCAACGCGGCACTTGGAGCTGGAAATAACAGAGACTGCGATGCTCGATGTTAATGCGGTCGAGAGCCTGCACACTCTCAAAGCTGCTGGTGTGAAACTGAGTCTGGATGACTTTGGCACAGGCTATTCAGGGTTCGCCCATCTGGAAGCGGTGCCAGTGGACAAGTTGAAGATTGACCGAAGTCTGATCGCTAAAATCTGCAATAGTCACGACGACAGCCCGATCGTTTCTTCCACCATTATTCTGGCTAAACGAATGAACCTCAAAGTGGTTGCGGAGGGTGTCGAAACAAGGGAACAGGTAGTGCACCTGAAAGTTGCCGGATGCGATATAGCTCAGGGCTATCACCTGAGCCGGCCTATGCCGCCAGAAGACGTTCCGACTTTTCTCGAAAGTTTTTCCAATGCGGAGGCTGTTGTCTGATGCTGCGACTACTCGCCGTGCTAATGGGAGTCATTTTACCTTTGACGCTTCTGGCTAAAGAAAATCCGGGGGTGTGTGAGGTTACCGGGCTGACATTTACCGTGGTGCCCAAGAAGGACATCGATGAGCAGCTTCAGGAATTTCAGCCTTTGATGGCGCTTCTCAGTGATGAGCTTGGCGTGCCGGTTGAGCTGATCAGGGCGAGTTCCTATCAGAGTGCCATCGACTCAATCGTATCGGGCGCCGTCGATGTTGCGGTGCTGGGTCCGGCAGCTTATATCATCGCTCGTAGACGCAACCCCGGCATCGAAGCCTTTGCATCTTTGGCCGTCGAAGCTGGATTCTTTACGCCAGAGGGCAGCTTCTATAACTCCATGCTGATCGTGAATGATGGAACTGGCGTGAAAGAGAGAGAAGACTTGAGAGGTGCCCGTGTGGCTCTCGGCGACCCCTCCAGCACCTCGGGGGCTGTGGTGCCCAAAGCCATGTTCCCGGAAGTCGTTGGCATGCCGTTTGAGCGTTTCTTTGGCGCCCTGGTGTACGCCGGGGGCCACGACAAAGCGATGGATGCTCTGCTAGACAGTAACGTTGATGCTGCTTTCGTCTCCAGTGCCCGCGCGGATGAATATCTAAGAAGGAGAATTATTAGTGCGGATTCTTTCCGCGTGCTTTGGCGCTCATCGCCCTTACACTACGATCCTTTCGTTTTCCGCAATAACTTGTGCCATTCTGTTCGTCAGAAGTTACTCGAGTTGATGACTACGCAATCACCACGTCTGAGGGACTTTCTCGACAGACAGCACGCCACCCGGATTACCCCAGTGGGGCATGAGGATTATCAGGCGCTTGAGGGTTTGATGTAGATTCAAGCTTTTGCAGGAGTTGGCGTTTGCCAATAAGAGAGGGTGTTTTGCCAAACCACAGTGCCCCGCAAAACTGAGCTATGTTCGCACTCATCACACTGGTGTTGGTCCAGACAGGCTGTGCATTGCCCTCCCTGAAAGACCGGTCACATTCTGAAGCGTTTGCTCAAGAACGAACGGCAGATACCCGTCTCGGGCAGGCGATTGGTGAAGAAATCGAAAACCACCCTGGCCTGAGTGGTATTGCTACCCTGGAGAATCCTCTGGACGCCTTTGTTGCCCGCGTTTTGCTCGCCGAGGCCAGCGACACCTCCCTGGATGTTCAGTACTACATCTGGCGGGACGATATTACCGGTAAGCTGCTCTTGTACTCGCTGTACCGGGCAGCCGAGCGTGGCGTCCGGGTTCGTCTGCTTCTGGATGACAACGGCATCGCCGGCCTGGATGACTGGCTGGCGGCGCTGCATCACCATGACAACGTTGAGGTTCGGCTGTTCAATCCTTTTGTGATTCGCAGTTCCCGGGCCCTGGGCTTCCTGACCGACTTTGGCCGCCTGAACCACCGGATGCACAACAAGTCATTCACGGCTGACAACCAGGCCACCATCATTGGCGGCCGTAACATTGCCGATGAGTATTTCGGCGTTGGTAGCGGTGCCCTGTTCGCGGACCTGGATGTCCTTGCAATCGGACCTGTCGTGGATCGTGTCTCGCAGGATTTCGACCGTTACTGGGCAAGTCAGTCCTCGTATCCGGTGGATCGGTTGGTGTCCGCCGCCGGCGATGAGGATCTGGATGAATTGGAAACCAGTCTTGCGGCCGTTGAACAGAATGCCGAGGCCCAACGTTTTGTGGCTGCTTTGCAAAATTCCAATTTTCTCAAAGAGTTATTGGACCGGGAGGTCTCGTTTGTCTGGGCGCCGGTCGAGATGGTAAGCGATGATCCAGCCAAGGCCCAGGGGCTTGAAGAAGAGCAGGGCCTATTGAGCCAACAGCTCGCCCTGGCACTCGGTGAACCCCGGAAGACAGTGACCCTGGTTTCGCCCTACTTCGTTCCCGGCAACCCTGGCGTTGAGCTGTTCCGCGACCTTGAAAAAGCCGGTGTGGAGGTGCGGATTCTCACCAACTCCCTGGAAGCCAACGACGTCGCCCTGGTGCATTCCGGCTACGCGAAATACCGGGAGGCTTTATTAGAAGCGGGTGTCGAGTTGTTCGAGCTGCGTAAATTCAGGTTGGAGAACGAAGACGAGCGCCGCAGCTCTGGCGGTATTGTCGGCAGTTCCGCAGCCAGCCTTCACGCCAAAACCTTCGCAGTGGATGGCGAGACGCTTTTTGTTGGTTCGTTCAATTTTGACCCGCGTTCAGCGAACCTGAACACCGAGCTGGGATTTTTGATCCAGAGCCCGGAACTGGCCAACGCCCTGGAGTCGGCCTTCCCTGGGAAGGTACGGCTGGCGGCCTACGAGGTTATCCTGAATGAGGAGGGTGAACTGCGTTGGCTGGAATTCAACGGGGTGGAGACTGTCGAGCACCGTCATGAGCCGAATACCGGGGCTTTCAAGCGTGCGCTGGTGTTTCTGTTCTCGTTTTTGCCGGTGGAGCCTTTGCTTTGATTTAAGAGCTTGGAAGCAAAGCCTAGAATCTTGCACAAATCTGCAATTCAGCCCTTTATTTGCTCAAACCGCCCACGGTATTGCCATGGAACGCGCAGTGCAGCCCCTCCCATCAATCGCTCAGACTGCTCGATAATATCTGGCCACCATCGAACGATCTGGTGTGCTTTGTCCCAGTATCGCGCTTTACTCCAATGTTTTGCGAGACAAAACACAGTCAAGCCTGCTTGGCGAAACGCCTGCTTTTCTAGGTCGCTTTTCTTGAACTGATCCTGAGAAACTACGACCCAATCTCCCTCATCTTTCAGGGCTTTTACCCACTCAATATCCGGCGTGGAGGGAGGGAACTTGTCACTTAAATGAACAACGGTATGGCCTTCACGTTTGGACAGCTCATTGAGTGCCCTCGCTAATGGCGGAGGAAGGTTGTTATCCAGCAAAAAATTCAAGCAGCGGTCCTTCGCTCAAACTGAACGGCTGCCTCCACATCAGCCACATTCACTTCGTACAGTGCGGCTACGCGCTTGGCATTCTTCTCTTCTGCATGCCAAGCACTGACAATGGCCTCCACTGTCATGCCAGTCTCGGTCAGAACGGGCTTGCCAAAGTTCCGGGCCGGGTCAAGAACCACCCGGCGGCTTCGGGCCAGTGGAAACCAGCGCTGGGCTTCGTTGTTGGAGTATTCGATGCCCCGGTATAGGGAGGAAGTGATCACTTGCTTGAAAGCGTACTGCTTCTTTGCCAGATCAAGTAGGCTCTCGTCTCCGGTCTCTTCCAGCACGATGGCAAATATCGCTTTTCCATCTGTCTGGAAACGCTTGCAAGTGAACGGGTAGGCCTGATTGAACATTTCCCGGGCATGCATGGACGCAAGGCGAATGGCTTGTAAACTCACGCCATGATGTCGGAAGGCATGCACGAAGCGAATTTCCAGCAAGTCGTGGAAGCCTAGGGCCTTCTCCGCCTTTCCTTCGAGTTGGGGGTGCCAAAGGCCAGAATAATGCGTTCCGCCGGAAGTGTATCCAAACAGCCATCGACGAATCTGGGATGCGGGAATCCCGGTATAAGCAGCTGCCTCGTCTGGGGTGTACAAACCAACGCCAAGGAGTCCTGCTTCTAAATTATTGATATCGAGATGGCTTCCCACAAATCACCTGTACATAACAGAACCGGATGTAACTCTAGAATATTAGCACATTGCGATTTCATCGGAGTTGGCTACAGCCACAGAAATGAGAAATTGGGGTGTTTGAATCCCATCGAACTGCTATATCTGTTATCCGACAACAGCCATAGGTCCGAGTATCAGCAGATATCTGAACGATAAAATGACTTGATGTCAGTTAGGGCGGTGTTAGTAAACGAATAAAAGAGGTGACAATTAGACGTAAAGCGGGAAAGTGGTCGGCGTGGCAGGATTCGAACCTGCGACCCCTTCGTCCCGAACGAAGTGCGCTACCAAGCTGCGCCACACGCCGATCAACGGCCGGTATTATACGGATTCACTTTGGTTTTACCAGCCCTCGGCGGATAAAAGGGTGTCCGTAAATTTGCTGAGATTGTCGTAGATACTGACGTCGGCGCCGGGTATGGGTCTGGCGTCCAGGTGGCGTTCGGTTTCCTCGCCGTTGCCGGTTCGCACCAATACCGGGTGGCAACCTGCTGCGTGGCCGGCTTCCAGGTCTTTGCGGCTGTCGCCGACCATGATGGCCCCTTCAAGGCTCGTCAGGCGGAAGTGTTGGCGGATCTGCTCCAGCAGGCCAGTCAGTGGCTTTCGGCAGCAGCATTGGTCGTCGGGATGGTGGGGACAGTAGGCGATGAAATCGATGCAGCCGCCCTCGGCTTCCACCAGTCGCTCCAGCTTTTCGTGCATGGCGTCCAGTGCATCGGTGTCGTAGTAACCTCGACCGATGCCGGACTGGTTGGTGGCGATGGCGATGCGATGGCCGGCATTACAGAGCCGGGCCACCGCTTCTACGCTGCCGGGAATGGGGTGCCATTCATCCGCCGAGCAGATGTAATTGCCATCGTATTCATTGATGACCCCGTCCCGATCCAGAATGATCAGCATTGCTGTGCGCGCGCCCCGCAGCCGTTATCAGCCTGCTGTGGGCAGCAGGCTGATATCCGCGACGCGCAGGAACAGGTTGCGCAGACGGTTCAGCAGCGCCAGTCGGTTGTTCCGGATGGCGTCGTCGTCCGCCATCACCATCACCTCATCGAAGAAGTTATCCACCGGTTCCCGCAGGCTGGCCAGGGAGCTCAGGGCGCTGGCGTAGTCGCCGTTCTCGAACAGCGGCACGACTCTGGCGGCCTGTTGCTCGACCTGTTCGGCCAGCGCTTTCTCGGCACTGTCCTGCAGCAGGCTGGCGTCGACGGTTTCACCGATGCTGTCACCACCCTGCTTGGTCAGGATGTTCGAAACCCGTTTGTTGGCGCCGGCCAGGGCCTGCGCTTCGGGCAGCTGACGGAAGGCCTCCACCGCTTTCACCCGACGATCAAAGTCCAGCGGGCGGGTCGGACGGCGGGCGTGAACGGCCAGGTAAACCTCGGCACCAATGCCCTGCTCGTCGTAATGGGCGCGGAAACGCTCCAGCATGTAGTCGACAACCGTGCTGGCGGTATTCTGCTCGGTCAGCACCGTGAAGTTCTCTTCCGCCCATTGGCAGCAGGTCTGCAGATCCAGCGGCAGTTCACGTTCGATGATGATGCGCAGCACACCGAGCGAGGCCCGGCGCAGGGCGAACGGGTCCCGGGTGCCGGATGGCGGCTGGTTGATGCCGAACAGGCCCACCAGGGAGTCCAGACGGTCAGCGATGGCAATGGCACAGCCGGTCAGGGTTGTTGGCAGATCGTCGCCAGCGAAACGGGGCATGTACTGCTCGTTCAGCGCCTTGGCCACGTCTTCCGGTTCGCCGTCGTTAGCGGCGTAGTACTGACCCATGATGCCCTGCAGATCGGTAAACTCCAGGACCATTTCGGTCACCAGGTCGGTCTTCGCCAGCATGGCCGCGCGTTCGGCCAGGGCCGGATCACTGCCGATGGCGTCGGCAATTTTCTTTGCCAGCGCAGCGACGCGTACGGACTTGTCGTAGATGCTGCCCAGCTTCTCCTGGAACACGATGGGCTTGAGGGCGTCAACGCGGTCCTCAAGCTTGGTCTTCCGGTCGGTTTCGTAGAAGAAGGCGGCGTCCGACAGGCGGGGCCGGATCACTTTCTCGTTACCGGAAACCACCTGTGAAGGATCCTTGCTCTCGATGTTCGCAACGGTGATGAACAGCGGCAGCATTTCCCCGTCGGCGGCCACCACGTGGAAGTACTTCTGGTGTTCCTTCATGGAGGAAATCAGCGCTTCCGCGGGAACCTCAAGGAACCGCTCCTCAAAGCGACCCATCAGGGGGACCGGCCATTCGTTCAGGGCGGTGACTTCGTCCAGCAGGTCTTCATCAATCACCGCTTTGCCGCCGGCTTCTTTCTCGGCAAGCTCGTTCACGCCTGCACGGATCTGTTCCCGGCGCTCGGCAAAGTCGGCAATGACATAGCCTTCCTGCTTGAGGACGACTTCGTAATCGTTCGGTGTGGGTACGATCAGGGATTTCGGACAATGGAAGCGATGGCCGCGAGTCTTGTTGCCCGGAGTCAGGCCCATGATCGGCGCATCAATCACCTTGTTGCCAAACAGCAGCACCACCCAGTGTACCGGGCGCACAAACTCGGTGCGGTGGGCCCCCCAGCGCATGCGCTTGGGAATCGGCAGGCCTGCCAGGGACTGCTCCACCAGATCCGGCATCAGTTCCACGGTGGGCTTGCCCTGCTCTACCGTGCGGTAGACCACCCAGGCACCCTTGTCGGTTTCCAGGGTATCAAGCTGGTCCGGGGTAACGCCCAGAGACGTGGCAAAGCCGGTCAGCGCACGAGTGGGGTTGCCGGCATCATCAAAGGCCGCCTTGACGGCAGGGCCACGTTTTTCCACCGATTTGTCCGGCTGGGCGTCCGCCAGATCCCGGATGCGGACCGCAAGACGGCGGGGAGCGGCGAAGCTTTCCACTTTGCCAAATTCGATGCCGGCTTCTTCCAGACCCCGGGCAATGCCCCGGGTGAAGGCGTCAGACAGCGGCTTGAGGGCCTTGGGGGGCAGCTCTTCGGTACCCAGTTCGACCAGAAAATCCTGTGTAGCCATGGTTATGCGTTCCCCTGTTCCTGCTGTGCCTGCTTGGCTTTCTTGCCCTTCTTGCTTTTTGCCTTGTCGTCGGCTGCCTCCGCGGCAGCGAGAACTTCCTTACGCAGCGCCTGGGGCGCCAGCGGGAAGCCCAGAGAGCGACGGCTGTCGAAGTACGCCTGGGCGACGGCACGGGCCAGGGTGCGAACCCGCAGGATGAAGCGCTGACGCTCGGTTACCGAGATGGCATGGCGGGCATCCAGCAGGTTAAAGGTGTGAGAGGCTTTGAGTACCTGCTCGTAAGCCGGCAAGGCCAGGCCGGCTTCGATCAGCCGGGCGCTTTCCCGCTCGTGAACGTCGAAGCTGTGGAACAGGAATTCGGTGTCGGCGTGCTCGAAGTTGTAGGTGGACATCTCCACTTCCTGCTGGTGGAACACATCACCGTAGGTGACCACACCGTCCGGGCCTTCGGTCCAGACCAGGTCATACACGCTGTCGACGCCCTGCAGGTACATGGCGATCCGCTCGAGCCCGTAGGTGAGCTCGCCGGTGACCGGGAAGCATTCCAGGCCACCCACCTGCTGGAAGTAGGTGAACTGGGTGACTTCCATACCGTTCAGCCAGATTTCCCAGCCCAGGCCCCAGGCGCCCAGTGTGGGGGACTCCCAGTTGTCCTCCACAAACCGGATGTCGTGCACCAGCGGATCAAGGCCCAGCGCGCGCAGGGAATCCAGGTACAGTTCCTGAATGTTATCCGGCGACGGCTTCAGAACCACCTGGAACTGATAATAATGCTGCAGGCGGTTCGGGTTCTCACCGTAGCGGCCGTCAGTGGGGCGGCGACTGGGTTGGACGTAGGCGGCGTTCCAGGTTTCCGGCCCGATGGCACGCAGGAAGGTGGCCGGGTGGAAGGTGCCCGCACCCACTTCCATATCCAGTGGCTGGAGGACCACGCAGCCGTGCTGCGCCCAGAAATTCTGCAGAGCCAGGATCAGGCCCTGAAAGGTCCCAATATCCGGAGTTGTCTGTTTCGTTGCCTTGTCTGTCACGACGGTTGCCTGCTGATCAGTCTGTGTGTGGCGCCCCGGTTGTCCTTCGGGGCACTCCGAAAAAAGGCGCATTATACGCGTGCTGGCTGTGTATTTCTAAGTCAGAAGAAGGTGAGGCCCACCTGGAACAGTTTTTCCACATCCCGGATGCGGGTTTTATCCACCAGGAACAGGATGACGTGGTCATCCGGCTGGATCCGGAGGTGATCGTGGGCGATCAGCACCTCATTGCGGCGGACGATGGCACCAATGGTGGTGCCCTCCGGCAGGTTGATCTCATCCAGCCGCTTGCCGACCACCTTCGAGGACCGGTGGTCGCCGTGGGCAATGGCCTCGATGGCTTCGGCAGCGCCCCTGCGCAGTGAGTGAACGTTTACAACATCGCCCCGGCGGACGTGGGTCAGCAGGCTGCCAATAGTCGTTTGCTGGGGCGAGATGGCCACGTCGATGTCGCCACCCTGGATCAGGTCCACGTAGTCCGGGTTGTTGATCAGGGTCAGTACCTTGCGGGCCCCGAGGCGCTTGGCCAGCAGTGACGCCATGATGTTGGCTTCATCGTCGTTGGTCACCGCGCAGAACACATCGGTATTCTCGATATTCTCTTCCAGCAGAATGTCCTTGTTGGCTGCGTTGCCCTCCAGCACCACGGTTTTGCGCAGATTCTCCGAGAGCATCACGCAGCGTTCGTGGTCCCGCTCCAGCAGTTTGACCTGGTAACGGTTTTCCAGGGTATGGGCCAGACGCTGACCGATATTGCCGCCCCCGCAGATAAAGATGCGCTTGTAGGGCTTTACCAGCGGTTGCAGTTCGCTCATGACCGACTTGATGTGATCGCCGGCGGCAATAAAGAACACCTCATCACCGTCTTCAATAACGGTGTTGCCCTCGGGCATGATCGCCCGGTCTTTCCGGAAGATGGCCGCCACCCGGGTATCAATCTTGGGCATGTGGGTGCGCAGGTAAGACAGCTCGTGGCCCACCAGGGGGCCGCCCTTGGTGGCGCGGATGGCCACAAGGCGGGTCAGGCCCTTGGAGAACTCCAGTACCTGCAGGGCACCGGGATTCTCGATCAGGCGGGTAATGTGTTTGGTCACCAGGTGTTCCGGGCTGATCAGAACGTCAATGGGAAAGCCCCGAAGACTGTCGAGATCCTTGGTCTGGTCGCGCTGGTAGAACAGCTCGGATTTTGCCAGGTAAGCTCCGGCGCGTACCCGACAAATGGTGGTCGGAGTCTTGTACAGCAGCTTGGCCACCTGGCAGGCCACCATGTTGGTTTCGTCGCTGTTGGTGACCGCAATCAGCATGTCGGCGTCTTCCGCCCCGGCCTGTCTCAAAGATGTGGGGTAGGACGCTGCGCCTTGAACAGTGCGAATGTCGAGCCGGTCCTGCAACTCCCGTAAACGGGCGCCATTGCTGTCGATGATGGTGATGTCGTTGGCTTCGTTGGCCAGGTTTTCGGCAAGGGTTCCGCCGACCTGGCCGGCGCCGAGAATCAGGATTTTCATGGTTCGGGTTTCTCCAGCACGGCATAGAAGAAGCCGTCATGGCTGTCCGGATCGGGGAGCAGTTGTCGCCCCGCACCCATATCGCGCCCCCACTGAGCGTCTGGCTCAAGGAGAATGGCATCGGTCTGCTGCTTGCAGAACCGCTGAATTATACGGTGATTTTCCTGGGGGAACACCGAACAGGTGGCATACACCAGCCGGCCTCCGGGTTTCAGGATAGCCCACATGGCGTCGAGCAACCCGAGCTGTATGGCGGCCAGCGGGGTAATGTCGGATTCACGCCGCAATAATTTGATATCCGGGTGGCGGCGAATCACGCCGCTGGCGCTGCAGGGCACGTCCAGCAGAATTCGATCGAATGCGTCGCCATCCCACCATTGGTCGGTCGCGGCGGCATCGGCCTGTTTCAGGGTAGCGTTGAGATCCAGTCGATCCAGATTTTCCTGGACCCGGGGCAGGCGCTGCTCGGATTCGTCAATGGCGACCACTTCTGCCAGCTCAGCACAGCTTTCCAGAATTGCACAGGTCTTGCCCCCCGGGGCGGCACAGGCATCGAGGACTCTCTGGCCCGGGGCCAGATCCAGCAGGGTTGTGCATAACTGCGCTGCTTCATCCTGCACGCTGACGGCGCCATCGGCGAACCAGGGCAGCCGGTCGACGGCAACAGGATTGGCCAGTTGAATGCCATGGGGTGCGAAACGGGTCGGGCTGGCCTCGATGCCAGCCTCTTTCAGCAGACCGAGATACTCATCCCGACCAAACCGCAGGGCGTTGACCCGCAAGGTCATGGGCGCCTGGGCATTGTTGGCGCCCAGAATCTGTTGCCAGTCATCCGGCCAGTTGTGACGGAGCTTTTCCACCATCCACACCGGGTGACTGAAACGGGCCGAATCGTCCGCCGGCTCCGGCGCGCCGTCCCGCTCCGCGGCCCTCAAAACGCCGTTCACCAACCCGGTCAGATGGGGTTTTTCCAGGGCCCGGCAGGCTTCGACGGTTTCATTGAGTACGGCGTAGGTGGCCTGTTGGCTGAAGCGCAACTGGAACAGGGCAACCAGCACCAGATGATGGATGATGCGGTCCGGTTTGCGCAGAGGCTTCTTCAGCCGGCCATTGAGCTCCCCATCCAGCCGGTGGAACCAGCGGCAGGTGCCGTAGCAGAGGGCCTGGAGTTCGGGGCGTTCGTTTGCGGGCAGTCGGTTCAGGGCCGGCGGCAGGCATTGGGACAGGGACTGGCCGTTTTCCACGGCCAGCATCACGCCGGCGGCGATGGCGCGCATGGGCTGCTGTCGGTCCCCCATGTCAGCGCAGCTCCTGGCCGGGCATGAGCAGTTCCTTGCCGCCGTTGATCAGGTCGTTCACGCTCTGGGCGCGGGAGCCCGGCAGTTGCAGGCGGGTAATCCGCAAGGTTCCGTTGCCACAGGCAATATCGATGCCTTCCCGATCCCGCTGGACGACGGTTCCGGGCAGGCCATCGCTGGTGGTAACCAGAGCCCGGGCCTCGTGAATGCGGATGCGCTGATCGCCAAGATCGGTATAAGTGCCAGGCCAGGGGTTGAAGGCACGAACCAGCCGTTCAATGGCTTTGGCGTCTGTTGCCCAGTCAATATGGCCTTCGGTCTTGCTCAGTTTGCTGGCGTAGCAGGCCAGCTCGTCGTTCTGAGGCTCCCCGGTGAGTTCACCTTTCTGAAGCAGCTCAAGGGCCTTGATGATGGCGTTGCCACCGAGCTCTGCCAGGCGGTCATGCAGGCTGCCCCCGGTGTCGCTGTCATCGATAGCGGTGAGGGATTTCAACAGCATGGCTCCGGTATCGAGGCCTTCGTCCATCTGCATAATGGTGATGCCGGTCTCGTCATCGCCTGCGGCGATGGCCCTCTGGATAGGTGCGGCGCCGCGCCAGCGGGGCAGCAGCGAGGCGTGGATGTTCAGGCAGCCGTGGGTGGGAATGTCCAGCACCGCATTTGGCAGGATCAGGCCATAGGCGGCGACGATCATCACGTCCGGGTTCAGGTCGGCCAGTTGCTTCTGGGCTTCGGGTGTTTTCAGTGTTTCGGGCTGGAAGACCGGGATTTCGTAGTCCAGAGCCACTTGCTTGACCGGGCTGGGCTGCAGCTTTCGGCCGCGACCGGCGGGCCGGTCCGGCTGGGAATAAACGCCAACGATGGTGTGGCCGGCGGCAATCAGGGCTTTGAGCGCGGTTGCCGCGAAATCCGGGGTGCCAGCAAAAACAAGTCGCACGGTGTTTTGATCTCTGTTCCGTTGTAATACGAAAAGACCGGGTCATGACCCGGTCCGGAATAGTGTCTGGTTTTGGCTCGCCTGCAGCCTGATCAGGCACTCTTCTTATGCAGCTTCTCCAGCTTCTTGCGAATGCGAGTGCGCTTGAGCGAGCTGAGATAGTCTACGAACAGTTTGCCGTTCAGGTGGTCCATCTCATGCTGGATACAGACGGCCAGCAGGCCCTTCGCTTCCAGTTCGAACGGTTTTCCATCCCGGTCTATTGCCCGGATCATGCAGTGTTCGATCCTTTCGACATCTTCGTAGAATCCGGGTACCGACAGGCAGCCTTCCTGCATGGCTTCCCGTTCACCGTCCAGCACTTCCACCTCGGGGTTGATGAACACCCGGGGCTCGCTCTTGTCCTCGGACAGATCCATGACAATGATCTGCTTGTGAACATTCACCTGGGTGGCCGCAAGGCCGATGCCGGGCGCATCGTACATGGTCTCGAACATGTCGTCGATCAGCTTGCGGTCGGCGTCTGTCACCTCTTCTACCGGCTTGGCAATGGTGCGCAGACGGGGATCCGGGTATTCGAGAATCTCTAGTATCATAGGTCAGTCTTTTCGCCTGTGTGTCGGGACGCCCGCAGAATTATGCCGGCGCCTCTTTTGACTTTGCTGCTCTTTGTAACAGTGTGAAACTGATCTCCGAAATGCGACAGCGTACTGCGCAAATTTTCGCCCTGCCTCTACTATTATCGGGGCAAGGCCCCAGCTTTCAACGGCTGGAGGGGTTATCAACGTTTATACGGCCATTATCCAACAATTCGTCGATTGAGTACAAACTGATCAGTTAATAGTTAAAATCTTTCAACGGCGGGATAGAATTTACTGGAAGAACAAAAGATAACATCACAATTTGCGAGACTTCTTCTATAGTAACTGGAATAACAACGTAATAAGCTGCAGGAAACTGACTGCATCCCAACAGAATGCAAAGAATCAAGGCACGCGATCAAGGACTTACACAATGAGGAAACTGCTGTACGCTCTGGCAGCAACTACGCTGCTTATAACCTCCTGGGCCCATGCTGCACCGGAGCTGCGGTCCGATCATCCCGAGCGTTACACCGTAGTTAAGGGTGACACCCTCTGGGACATTTCGGGCCGTTTTCTGAATAACCCCTGGTACTGGCCGGAAATATGGCATGTAAACCCGCAGGTCGCCAACCCTCACCTGATTTACCCCGGTGATCGCCTTGCCCTGGTTTATATCGACGGCAAACCCCGTATCACCAAGGTGGCCAGCAACAATGTGGTGAAGCTGTCGCCAAAGGTTCGTTCCGAGCCTATCGATACGCCGATCCCCGCCATTCCGCTGGATGCCATCGGCAGCTTCCTCACCGACACCCGTATTGTCAGCCCGGAAGAGATCAGTGGCGCTCCCTACGTTCTGGAAGGTGAAGATGGCCGGATTATCACCGGTGCCGGCGACAAGCTCTACGCTCGTGGTGAAAAGCCTGCGGACAAGGTAGGGATCTTCCGTCGCAGCAAGGAGTTCCGCGATCCGGACACTGGCGAATTCCTCGGTCTTGAGGCCCGCAGTATTGCCCGTGGCGATGTGGCCCGGGAAAACGGCGACGTGTTGACCGTAAACCTGACCAGCTCCAACGAAGAAGTTCGCATTGGCGACCGGCTTCTGGTGAGCGAAGACCGCCGTCTGACCACCAGCTTCGTGCCCAGCGCGCCCAGCGAGGAAATTGAGGGTGAGATGATCTCGGTTGATGGTGGTGTCAGCCAGATTGGCCAGTTTGACGTGGTGGCCATTAACCGCGGTACCCGCGAAGGTCTGGAAGCCGGCAACGTGATGGCCGTTCTGAAAAGCGGCAATCTGGTTCGTGATCCGGTAACTGGAGAAACCATCGAGCTGCCCTCCGAGCGTGCCGGGTTGCTGATGGTGTTCCAGGCGTATGAAAAAATGAGCTATGGGCTGGTGCTGCAGGCCAGCCGCGTGTTGACGGTGGGTGACAAGGTTACCAACCCCTGATTGACTGAATACTGATAGACGCAATGGCCGGACCAGGAAGGTCCGGCCTCGCTGTTTCCAAGGACGATGCCGTGTTTTCCTCTGCCACAGCCCAATGGCTGTTTCTGACTTGCCTGCCAAATCTTGGCCGCACCCGTCGGCGTGAACTACTGACAGAATTCCCTGACCTGCCCCGACTGCTCTCGATGAATGCCGCAACCTTGCGGGCCATGGGCATGACGGCGGATGCCATAACCGCAATCCAGGCCTGGCAACAGCAGGATGAAACTCATCCGGCGGTTCGTGACGTCCGGTTTGTACAGGATTCCTGCCGCAAGCACGGCATCGGTATTCTGACCTGGCCGGACACGGATTACCCGGAGCAGCTCCGGCACATTCACGATGCACCCCTGGTACTTTATACCCTCGGTGATACGGAGCTTCTGGCCCGGGATCAGATCGGCATTATCGGCAGTCGGAAGGCAACCCCTGCCGGTCTGGATCATGCCCGTCGGTTTGCTGCGGAACTCAGTGCCCGGGAGTTATTGGTGACCAGTGGTCTGGCGCTGGGCGTTGATGGTGCTGCCCATGCCGGTGCGCTGGATGCCGGGTTTCCGACCATAGCGGTGATTGGCTGCGGTCTGGATCGTATCTACCCGCACCAACACAGGCGACTGGGTGAGCGGGTGATTGCCCAGGGGCTGGTGATCTCCGAGTATCCCCCCGGTACACCGGCAAGAGCCGCGCACTTTCCCCAACGCAACCGGATTATCAGCGGCCTGAGCCGTGGGGTGCTGGTGGTGGAGGCGGGTCTGCGCAGTGGCTCCCTGATCACCGCGCGGATGGCGCTGGAACAGGGGCGGGAAGTATTCGCCATTCCCGGCTCGGTGCATAGCCCGGTTGCCCGCGGCTGTCATCATCTGATCAAGCAGGGCGCCCGACTGGTGGAAACGGTGGATGACATTCTGGAGGAACTGGGCGCCTGGTGGTCCCCGCCGCTTACGCCAGAGCCTGCTTCAGTGCCAGAACCAAAGCGCCATGACAACGGACCCCTGGCCGGCCTGGACAGTCGCGAAATCGCGGTGTTTGAGGCTTTAGGGTATGATCCACAATCAACCGATGCACTGAGTTCAACAACCGGTCTTCCAGCCGATCAACTCATGCAGTCCCTGTTGCTTCTGGAGTTGCAGGGCCTGGTCAGTTCGGCGCCGGGAGGTTTTCAGAAAATCGCCTGAATCTGGTGTAACCATCTACCCTGATCAATTCTGACACGAGCAGTATGGCCCATTCCCATCCCCTTTCTGACTGGCAACTGCACTGTGCTCGCCGCACAGTGTTCAGTGGCGGTGTTATTGCCTATCCCACCGAAGCGGTCTGGGGCCTGGGATGTGACCCCTGGGATCAGGAGGCGGTGGAGCGGATTCTGGAACTGAAACAGCGCCCGGTCGAAAAAGGGATGATTCTGGTGTCTTCGTCCGTGGACCAGATCCGCTTTCTGCTCGATCCCCTAACCCGTTCGATGCAGGCAGAAGCGGAGCGCCATTGGCCAGGCCCTGTGACCTGTCTGCTGCCAGACGTAGAGCGCCAGATTCCGGGCTGGGTCCGTGGGCAACACAGTTCCATTGCCGTCCGGGTCAGCGAACATCCTGTGGTACGAGCGCTCTGCGAGGCGACGGGCATGCCTCTGGTCTCCACATCCTGCAATCCGGCCGGGCGCCAGCCAGCCCGACATATCTGGCAGGTCAGGGGCTACTTTGGCGATCAGCTTGACTGGATCGTACCGGGGGCATTGGGTGGTAATCGCAAACCCAGCCGTATTATTGATATTGTCAGTGGTCAGCAACTTCGTTAGGAGCGTTTATGGCACAGCAACCCGATAGCCAGGCGGTAAAGCAGTACCTGCTGGGATTGCAGGAATCGATCTGTAGCCGACTGGAGGCTGTCGATGACGGTGCATCGTTCATCCGGGATGCCTGGGACCGGCCGGAAGGCGGCGGCGGTGTCAGCCGCGTGATCACCGAAGGCAGCGTGTTCGAGAAAGGCGGGGTCAACTTCTCCCACGTAATGGGCGACACCATGCCGGCCTCGGCCACGGCCCACCGCCCGCACCTGGCCGGTGCTCCCTGGCAGGCCATGGGTGTGTCGCTGGTTATCCATCCCAACAACCCCTACGTGCCTACCTCCCACGCCAACGTCCGGTTTTTTATTGCCACGCCAAAGAACAGTGAGCCGGTGTACTGGTTTGGTGGTGGCTACGACCTCACGCCCTACTACGGTTTCGAGGAAGACTGTGTGCACTGGCACAGGACCGCCCGCAACGCCTGTCAGCCGTTTGGAGAGGATATCTACAAGCGCTTCAAGGACTGGTGCGACGACTACTTCTACCTGAAACACCGGGATGAACCCCGGGGTGTCGGTGGGCTGTTCTTTGATGACCACAACACCGGCGACTTCGAGCAGGATTTCGGCCTGATGAAAGCGGTAGGCGACAGCTATATTGATGCCTACGAGCCCATTGTCCGGCGCCGCATGGATCACCCTTTCGGTGACCGTGAACGGGACTTCCAGCTCTACCGGCGCGGGCGCTACGTGGAATTCAATCTGGTCTATGACCGGGGCACCCTGTTTGGCCTGCAATCCGGCGGCCGAACGGAATCCATACTGATGTCCCTGCCGCCGCTGGTGCGCTGGAACTACAACCGGATCGCCGAGCCCGGCTCCGAGGAAGCCCGGCTTACAGACTATTTCCTGACTGGCCGGGACTGGCTGGAGGCCCAGCATGACTAACGATCTCTACGCGGTTGTTGGCAACCCCATCAGCCACAGCAAATCGCCGAGGATTCACAGCCTGTTTGCCAGCGAGACCGGCGAGCCGGTTGAGTACACCGCCATCCAGGCGCCTCTGGATGATTTTGCCGGCACCGTGAAGCAGTTCTTTGAGCGGGGCGGAAAGGGCCTGAATGTGACCGTGCCTTTCAAGGAAGAAGCCTGGAAGCTGGCGGATCGCCGAACCGAACGGGCCGAGAATGCCGGAGCAGCCAATACCCTGTACCTGGATGGCGACGGCCGGCTCACCGCTGACAACACCGATGGTTGCGGTATTGTCCGGGATCTTGTCGTCAATCACGGTGTTGCTCTGAAGGCGGCGCGCATTCTGGTGCTGGGTGCCGGCGGGGCCGTTCGTGGCGTTCTGGGCCCGATCCTCGCAGAGCAACCCTCCTC
>PYVH01000056.1:0-6449 GCA_003030785.1 Marinobacter sp. B9-2
TCCGTTGGTGAAGGAAATAATCCCGTTGCGCCCTTTGACCTTACGGGCCAGCTTCAGGGCAGCTTCCACACAGTTGGTGCCGGTGGGGCCGGTAAACTGCATTTTGTAGTCCAGGCCACGGGGGTCCAGGATGTGCTTCTTATAGGTCTCGATAAAGTCGTGCTTGGCCGTGGTAAACATGTCCAGGCCCTGGCTCACGCCGTCTGCCTCGATGTACTCAAGCAGTGCCTTCTTCAGGGTGTCGTTGTTGTGGCCGTAGTTCAGGGAACCGGCGCCGGCCAGAAAGTCGAGGTATTCCTTGCCATCCTCGGTATACAGGTGTGCGTTCTTGGCACGGTTGAAGATAACCGGAAACGCGCGGCTGTATACACGAACTTCGGATTCGGTCGACTTGAAAATTTCCATGGTCTTGCCTCTTAGCATGTCAGGTTCGAGGTAGATGCGCGGGGACTCACCGGTTATACAGATGTCGGTCGCGACGAGCCCGCCGTGCGTTGGTTAAAGCCTTTTGACAGACCTACCTCAGTGGTCTGTCGGCTAGTCCAATACACAGTCTTTCAATCAGTCAGGACCGGCGTACGCCGGCGCTGAACTCGGGCTCTCAGACAGGCTTCGTGAAGGGACCTATGCGCAGCAGGAACTCGGAATCGTGCTTGCCGCCAAAGTGGGTCTCTTTCTCGAAGTGCTCGTGGTAGGTGAGCTCGGCTCCCATGTCACGGGCGAATGACCGGAACAACGCCCAGGAGGCTTCGTTGTCTGCGGTAATGGTCGTCTCCATGTGCGTTACGGCTTTGCACACATCACGGCTGACGATTTCCTTAAGTATCCGCTTGGCGAGGCCCTGTCCACGACCTTTCTCGTGGACCGCCACCTGCCAGACAAACACGGTATCGGGCTGTTGGGGAGGGATGTATCCGGAGATAAAGCCGACCAGATCGCCGTCCTTCTCCGCGGCCACGCCGGTTTCGGCGAAGTGGCTGCACTGCAACAGGTTGCAGTAAATCGAGTTCGGATCCAGCGGTGGGCATTCATCCACCAGCTGGTTGAGCCTGAAGCCATCATCTTTCACGGGTACACGAAGCTTGATGGCGTTGGTATTCGATCCTTCTGTTGTCATAACGTGATCAATTCATCTCTAGAAGTTGGTGCAGAATTATATAGACCACAAAATATATTTCAAGTCAGACCAGAAACCCACCCACGAAAAGGCAGCGGCCTACTCTTTCAGGATAGACCGAATTGACGCATTCGCCAGTGACAAAATGGTTAAATAAGAGAAGGAAAAATCACGTCGTCAGCAGTCAGGGAAGTGCCATTCAGAATGCGGTTTCGGTAGGACACGGCTGCGGGCGAACCGGACGGCCAGAGCCGGTCAAACTCGGGCAGCCAGGCTTCCAGAGAGAAAGATACCGGCAGCAGGGACACATGCAAACCCTGGCGCTGGATACCAGCAACAGGCTCAGTGACGGGGCTGGAGAAGCCGATCCGGGTAATCAGCCCGCGGGGGTCCGACTGCAGGTTGCCCATGCCCGCGGAGCCGTTGTTAACCACCACCCGACTCCGCTCCCCGACCAGGCCCGACCAGAGCACCGGGAGGCAGGTGTGAGTCGAGGCAATCACGTCTGCTTCCGAGGCGATGAACCACTCCGAAAGCTTGTTGTCGTTACCCTCGGCAAACGCTTCGTGGGCCAGCCCCCAACCGGCCAGGGACTCCGGATCCCCGTGCACCACCAAAACCTTTAGTCCTCCAAATATAAGGCACCAATACCTTGGCAGCTGTGACAATCGTCGCTGGATATCCGGGTGCTCCGCGGCAACACCCTGAAGCCGCTCCATGATCCGGTTCGACCGCTCCACAACACCCTGGTCGACGGAATCCGGATAGGCGCAACCACAGCCGGCACCGGCACTGGGTTGCGCCAGCTCGTAATCCACATTGCCCAGACTGACGGTATGATCCAGCACCCGGTTGTTGATATTCCGGAACAGGCTGTCACTGACGTTGAACCAGTTGAAGTCGCCGTTGAACACCAGCCTTACCCGATGCCCCTGCCGCTCTTCCGCCAGGGCCATCTGCTCGATCTCATCAAGTGCCCAGGGGTTACCGTAGAGCCCGCCGATAATGTAGAGCACATCTTCGGAAACCGAGCGGGGCTCCTGGCACAGGGCCCCGGCGGAGTATCGATACGCCAGCGGACAGCTGCGACCTTCGGTCATGGCTTCAGGCCTCACCGGCAGCCAGCGAGCGCCCGGCAAGACGCCGGAGCAGCAAAGGGGCAAAGAAACCGGCGGTACAGATCAGGAAGCCGTAGGCGTTTACGCCCAGCAACATGGCGTATTGGCCATCGCCAATAGCCCAACTGGAGGGAATCAGCCCAACAGCCAGCAAGACACCAAGGCTCAAGCCGGTCCAGAAACTCAGATGGAAACTCCAGGGCGACCACCTGGTGAAACCGTAGAAAAGGAACACCGGCGCCAGCCCCATGACCATCGTTCCGGAGATAGTGGTGGCCTTGAGGATATCGGTACCGGCAAACATGGGCAGGTTGCCCGCGAAGGCGAAGATAATCATCACCACAGCCCCCACCCGCATGCTCGGCAGCTTGTCAGATGCACGCTTTGCAAGTCGGGGAAGATCCACCGCCAGTGACTTCGCTAAAGAGGTAAATGTGGAATCGAGGGTGGAACCGGCCGAGGTCATCATAACCACGCTCATAAAGAACAACGCCGCCAGCCCCAGGGACTGCCCCACCGCCGCCGGCGCATTGCCCATGGCCTCGATGCCGTTAAGCCGGGCATGGACACCCACCAGACTGAAGATAAACACCGCCACAAAGCCCAGCAGCCCGGCAACCACAAAGCTTTTGAGCATGGTCTTTTCCTTGTTCACAAAACCCCGGTCGGTCAGCACCGGATCGTGGAACGGATAGCTGAACAGCTGCAGCAGAGCCACCAGCAAGAGATCAAAGCCGGCATTGAGCCGGAACTCACCATTGGTCAGCAGGGCGCTGGTATCGTTGGCCGGAATGATCAGGAACAGCACGGCACCCACAAAGAACACAAACACGAACGCCTGAATCACATCGGTGAAAATCGACGACCGCAGCCCGCCCTTCAGGCTGTAGGCCAGGGTAAACACCGTAAACAGCATCGCCGCCGCGTAATACTCCCACTCACCGGGCAACCCGAAATAACCGCCAACTACCGCAGTGTTACTCCAGACCTCGTTGTAAAGCCGGATCAGAATCGCCGCCGCAAACGCCAGACTGGCCAGCCGGCCAAACCGGGAGGTCAGAAAATCCTGCAGACTCCGCGCCCCGGTCTGCGTCCGGATCAGGTAGATCACATACCCCGCCACCGGAATCGACAACCAGTAACTGGCATAAGCCAGACCGCCCACCACGCCATAAGCCGCACCCAGGTTGGCCGCATTGGTTACCGACTTGGCAAAGATCCAGCTGATAAAAATACTCGCCGTCAGCGACCACTGCCCCACCGGGTTGCCCTGGTCATCGGCGCCTTTATAGAACGAATTCGCGTTCTTGCTCTTCGGCGACAGCCAGTACATCACCACGCCGTACACCAGCAGAAATCCCCAGAACAGGGAGGCCTCTGTGAAGTTCATGTTCTCGTACCTTGTTCTTTGGTTCTTTATTCCGGGACTTTCCCGGTGTTTTCTGGCTTGGGCGCTTGTCGGAGCAGGCCGGTAGGGGGTTCAAAAAAACGCCCGTGAACCCATCCATGGGGGGCTTGGTCGCGCCATCCCTGGCGCTCCACATTTTTTGAACCCCCTACCGGCCTGCCCCTTGTCCAACCTAAGTTTTGGCTTCCCCGGCGAAGGAGTTAGCCATCAGCTATTTCCTTGGCTCGCTTGATCACTTTTCTGATTCTGTATTTCTTTCCCACTCAGCTACCGAATAGCAGAACCGTACCCGCGGTCTGGGTGGTGAGGATAATTTACCCGCCGGAAAAAGATGTCTGAGCGAAGCGAGTTGTTTTTCCAAGGAGAAATTATCCTCACCTCCCAGGCCGCCAACTCCCAGCCATCAGTCCTGCAATAGATAACTCCAGGCCCCTAGGCAGGCGCCGAACAACTAGCCCCGAAGCGGTAACAGGAAAAACACCGGTGATGCCGCAACATAATCCGCTCATCCATGCTCTCGGTCAGCGTACCGCCGAGGTCATACTGCGGATCATCATCCACCAGCGTGCAGGCATACACCCGAACCTGATCGCCCTTCTTCACCAGCATCCGCGTATAAGTGCACATGAAGTGGGAACGAGCCTCTTTGGTCGGATACTTCTCCATACAGGTCTCGGTAATCTCCGGGCTGCCGTCTTCCGAGCCGGGGGTACCCAGATCCGGAAACGCGGTAAACGCGAGGTTCTCCGGAATCCTCCATTCCCGGAAGATGTCACGGAAAGCCGCCTCGACATCCGACGGAATTTCCTCCGGATCCGTCTGGCGGGCAATGGATACCTTGAAACCCTGTTCGATCAGCCAGTGGATGCCCTCCAATGCCTGGTCGAAGCTGCCGTCACCGCGATCCTTGTCGTGCCGGGCGCGGTCGGGGAAATCCAGGCTGACCCGGAAGTGGATCGGATAGGGGTTGTCCAGCAATGGCTGCACCTGATGCCGGCGCTTGAGGAGCGGCTCGGTGGCATTGGTGAGTACGAAACAGGGCCGGTGCTGGCTGGCATAATCCAGGATATTGACGAAGTCACGGATCACAAAGGGCTCACCGCCGGTGAAGGAGAACTGCTCCACACCCATGTCGATGGCTTCGTGGATAAACGGCTTCACGTCGCTGAGTTTCATACCCGGAATCCGGCCATCACCGGGATGGGAGCCTTCCAGGCAGAAGGGGCAGGCCAGGTTGCAGGCGGTGCCGGTGTGAATCCATAACTCTTTGAGTTTGTCCGCGTCGATGTAACCCCGGGGGTCACCGTTGCGGGTGTGGGTCCAGCTATCGCGGGCCCGGGGTTCCAGGACTTCCACGGCCGGAATACGTGTACTGCGGGCCGGTCTGGTTTCAGTCAGGGGCATGGATGCTCCTCGGTTGATCAAAACTTGGAGCCACAGACAGGGGCGAGGCTGTTTTGTTACAGCCATCGCCCGATTTTTTTCAGCCTGTGGTCACTTCTTTCTGTTTCAGCGGCTGGTTTCCACCCTTGCCGCGGCGCCAGCCATGGAGTTTCTCCAGAAGCTTCAGGATACCTTCGGGCGCATGGGCTCGTTTCCATTCACCGGCCGCGTACTTGGCTGACTCGTTCCAGGTCGGGTACGGGTGAATGGTGCCCAGGACCTTGTTCAGGCCCAGGCCATGCTTCATGGCCAGGGTGAATTCGGCCAGGATTTCCCCGGCGTGGCTGCCAACCACCACGGCGCCCAGGATCTTGTCCTTGCCCGGCGGGGTCAGCACCTTGATAAAACCATGATCCTCACTCTCGGCAATGGCACGATCCAGATCATCCAGCCCGTAGCGGGTCACTTCGTAGGCCACGCCCTGCGCGGTTGCCTCGGCTTCACTGAGTCCCACCCGCGCCACTTCCGGCGAGGTAAAGGTCACCCAGGGCATTACGCGGTAGTCTACCTTGAAGCGCTTGAACTGCCCGAACAGACCGTTGACCGCCGCGTACCAGGCCTGATGGGCCGCCGCGTGGGTGAACTGGTATGGACCAGCCACATCGCCGCAGGCAAATACGTTCGGGTACCTCAGGCTCATGTCTTCCTCTACCGGTACGGTTCCGTTCGGCAGGGTATCCACACCAATCCGCTCCAGGTTCAGGCCGGCGGTGTTGGCTGCACGGCCAACAGCAACCAGAACCTGGTCGAAAGGAATGCGCACCCGCTCACCCTCGTGCTCGCAGTAGGCAACTTTCTCTCCTTCCTCCATACGGAACTCGGCAGCAGCATGTTTCAGGCGGACATCCACGCCGTCTGCCTGGAACTGCTTCAGAACCAGTTCAGAGACATCCTCATCTTCCTTGGCCAGCAAGCGCTCGCCCATCTCCACCTGGGTCACCTTGCTGCCCAGTCGGGCAAAGGCATGGGCCAGCTCCGAACCGATCGGGCCACCGCCCAACACCAGCAAGCGCTCGGGCTGCTCCTGCAGTTCCCACAGGTTATCCGAGGTTAGCGGCTCCATGTCCTTCAGGCCGGGAATCGGTGGTACCGCCGGCTTGCCGCCGGTGGCCACCACAATGCTGCGGGCGGTCAGGCGTTCGGTGCGGCCGTCATTGTGCCGGACCTCTAGCTCCCAGGGCGACACGAAGCTGGCTTCGCCGGCAATGCAGTCCACACCCAGCTTGCGGTATCGCTCCGGCGAATCGTGGGGCTCCACTTTCGCGATAACATCCTTGACCCGGTTCATGATGTTCTTGAATGAACCTTTAACGGGCACCGATTCCAGTCCGTAACGGTTGGCATGACGCATAGTGTCCGCTGC
>PYVH01000056.1:6459-18996 GCA_003030785.1 Marinobacter sp. B9-2
AGGCAGAGACCAGACCGGCAGAGCCACCGCCAATAACCAACAGGTTGTAATCAAAATGCTCGGGCTTTTGCCAGCCGGCATACACTTTGCGGCGACGAATAAAGCCCACCACAAACTTGGCAATCAACGGGAACAGACCCAGCAGGGCAAAGAACAGCAGCAGATCGGCGGAGACGATGTCGCCGGTAGACTGAATCTGGCCCAGCTGGGTACCGGCGTTCACATAAACAAAGGTGCCGGGCAGCATGGCAATCCAGCTCACCAGAGCGTAGGTGCGAAGCTTCATGGCCGTCAGGCCCATGGCCAGGTTGATCAGGAAGAAGGGGAACACCGGCACCAGGCGCAGGGTTGCCAGGTAAAAAGCACCGTCTTTTTCAATGCCCCGGTCCATTTTGGCCACCGTCTCCCCGTAGCGCCGGCGCAGGGTATCCCGCATCAGGAAGCGGGCCACAAGAAAGGCCAGGGATGCTCCGACGGTTGAGGCAATGGAGACCGCTGCCAGGCCATAAAGATTGCCGAAAAAGGCACCACCGGCAAGCGTCATTATCGTAGCGCCTGGCAATGAAAGCGCTGTCACCACGACATAAACACCAACAAAACCCAAAACCGCAACCAACAGATTCTGATCGATCCAGTTACCCAGAGACTGCTGGTTTTCCTTGAGGTTCTCGAGAGTCAGAAGCTCGCTACCGCCACTGACAACAAACCCGGCGACCACGGTCGCGATCAGCGCGACCAGAATCCATTTCTTGAGTGTCATGAATTAATCCTTTGTTTCTTGAACGTGATAACGAAGAGACACCCGAACTTTGAAAGTGTTACATCAGGCCCTTACGTTCTGTTTTCGTTATCGGCTTTACGATGTTGTACGTCGTTCAGCCACGCATTGTGTCAACGATTGCTCATGAATATCTAACAATTTGATCACGCATCCTCCGGGGCATGCATGGGGAACTTTTCAGCGACTTGGCAAACTTACTGCTATTCTTGAACAATTGCTCATGAAAGGAAACGGTCATGACCGATTCAAGCCGCGATAATGAAGCACAACTGATTCAGGGGATGAAAGCGGGCGATAATGAATCCTTTCAGGAAGCGGTACGTGCCTATACGCCTGGCATGCTGGCCGTCGCCCGTTTCTATCTGGACCATTCCAGCGCAGAAGAAGTCGTTCAGGATTGCTGGGTCAAGGTTATTGATGCCATCCGGAACTTTGAAGGTCGGTCAGGTTTGAAAACCTGGTTGCACCGTATCGTTGCCAACCGTTGCAAGAATCGGCTTCGTTCCGCCAACAGGGAAGTTCCGACCGATTTTTCAGAGAGTCTCGAGCCAGAACTGGCCAATCGCTTTAACGCCAAAGGCCGATGGGACCTGCCGCCCAAACTGCAGTTTCACGACTCTGCCGACACCCTGATGGAAAACGGCGCCCTCAGTGATTGCCTGGACAAACACCTCTCCGCACTACCGGAGACCCAGCGCTCGGCCCTGATGCTGTACGAAGCTCATCAGCACAAATCCGATGATGTCTGTAACATTCTGGATGTCAGTGCCTCTAACCTTCGTGTACTTTTGCACCGAGCGAGGCAAAAGATCTTTCTCATGGTGGAGACCTTCCAGGAGACCGGCGAATGCTGATGTGCAAGGATCTGGCCGCAATTGCCAGTGATTACATTGATGGCGAACTGCCTGTTCTCCAGAAGATGTCAGTCAGGATGCACCTGATGATGTGCAGGCACTGTCGTACGTTTATCGGCAACCTGCGAGCAAGCAGTAATCTGCTGAGTGCACACTCATCGGGGAAGGCCGACGAGGAATTCCTGCGCCGGATTGACGAGCGTGTAGCTGAAGCGCTGCTGAGCGTTCGTAAAAACAAAGATAGTGATTCAGAGTAACGTTGCAGAGGTTTCTATTCCGCCTCAAATACATCGGTATCCGGATGGAAGGTATACCAGGCAAACCAGAACGCCCGGATCGCCGGAAGAAGGTTGCCTGATTCGTCGCGCAATTCCGCCGATGGTACTTCCGGGTCATAATGCAACTGCACAGCTTTCCCACCAATACGGTCTTCAAGTACGGCACCGTGGTCAGCCAGTTCCGGAAACGGCCAGGCCTTGCTTTCGCCATTGTGTGACCAGCCCAACACCCAGGTTTTCGGATGATATTTCCGGCTGGTGTTGGTAACCGGGAAATAGAGGCGCTCGGAGTGATCGTAATCGCCATAGGGCGACATTCGATAATTGCGGCGGTGGCCGGTATCCGTGGAAAGTACTTTTCCGCTTCCTTCAACGCGCTCCCGCCAGCGTTGCCAGAGCTCATGGCGAATGGCGACAGGTTCCAGTTCCGTTCCGGCCAACGGCCCCGAAACCGCCCGCCCCTCAATCTGCGACCAGAGGGATTCGGTCTGATGGTCGTACATCAGTAGGTCACTGTTATACAGCAGTCCCGAAACGCCAAAGGTGAGAGACCGCCCGTCTACCCTCGGGTCGAAGGCCATTCCGGTACCGCACAACGGGCAGAAGGTAATCAGCAAGGGCTTACCGCCGAGATCATGATTCACTATCTCGTGCCAGTTCAGGATACCAATGGGGTAGGCAAAACTGACCTCTCCTTGATCATAGGTCAGCATCAGGTCATCGGAACGCCAGAGGGATACGTCTTCAGGGTTCTGAAAAAGCGGTTCATTAATTGATGGAATGCCGTCCCGGGGCGGCCCTCCGCGGAGAATCTCCTCCACCGGCACAAGAGCATTGCCAAGCTCAAACCCATTCTTTGTTTGACTGAAAACTGGCTGGGCAAACAGCAGCAAGGCCGTTGCCAGAATCAAAGGGTGGTTGAATCTATTCATGGCTCCTCCCGGGGATACTCCGTTAATACCACCAGCTCCTAGGCGCCCATTAAAGCGGTTCTGCAGCCATCGGTGACACCCATCCAGTACTGACGATCATGCCGAGTCATCTTGTCGCACTCTCCGTTCCGGTTATCCGTTGGCCGTGTTTGCCAGACACTGATTTTTCGCCTTTCACAGACACCGACACATTAGATTTGCAACTGTTACAAAGAAGCGAGCTCTTTCTTTGAACCTGAGGAAGCGGTCGCGCTGATATCATTCGCTGGGAGATTTCGGCACACTTTCGGTCCAGAACCGGTCTCGGCGACGCAGCGCCAAAAGGAGAAGCAACCAGTCAATGAGTTTCAGAATTGCTGTAATCGCCGTAGTTCTGGCCGCCCTTGCAGGCGCCTGGTGGCTGTTGCAAAGCCTGGGTATGCCGGCGGATCTCTCGCCAGACACACTGGCGAAATGGCTGGGCAGCAAGGGCTCCACAGGTCCGCTACTGCTGATGCTGTTGATGATGATTGCCGTGGTGGTGGGGCCCATTCCCACCTTACCCGTAAGCGCAACAGCAGGGCTTGCCTTCGGTATTCTCTGGGGTACGGCTATCGCAGCGACCGGCGCGCTCCTGGGCGCCCTGTCGGCCTTCTGGATTGCCCGGTGCCTTGGCCGGGAAGCCATCTGCAACCGATTCCCGGACAATCCGGTACTGGCCAGAGACGGCTCTCAGCGTTTTCTGACCATTGCGGTGCTCCTGACCCGACTGATTCCCGTGTTCTCATTCGCTCTCATCAGTTACGCCGCCGGCGTTACTGCAATAAAGGCCTGGCGCTTCGCCATCGCGACCCTGATCGGCATGCTGCCGATGACCGTCGTGTTCGCCGGCCTGGGAAACACGTTCAAACTGAACCCGGTTCTGACCGTACTGGCGGGCGTCGCTATTCTCATCGTCATGGTATGGTTGCCCTGGTCGATCAGCCGTCACCCCGGCTCACGGCTGGCCCGTTGGCTAAAACTGAATCAATAACAACAAATGATGCTGCCATGCGTCGCCCTGAAAAAGCGGACCTCATGCCGTGGTTCGCACGTGCCTTGTCCAGTGCACCCAGGTATTCCCTGCAACATATCGTTCACTTTTGCCGGGCCAAATTGAGCCATGCTAGGCTGATATCCCATGAGCCAAGGCATTGTCACACCCCAGACCCAGGCGCTTGCAGAGGGCAAGCTGACCCGTGACGAGCTGAAGTCCCTGATGCAACGCTCCGACGGGCCAGCCCTCCGGCACCTGGCGCTGTGGGTGCTGGTGCTAACCGGAACCACGACGCTGATTACCCTTGCCTGGAACAGCTGGCTGATCTGGCCTGCTATGTTCCTGCAGGGAATCGTGCTGGTGCATCATTTCTCGCTGCAACATGAATGCGTGCATTACACCGTGTTCCGCACCCGCGAGCTGAACAATATCATCGGGCAAATCTGCGGATTCATCATCATGCTGCCGCACCGCTTCTTCCGCTATGAGCATTGCGATCACCACACCTATACGCAGCTGGAGGGCAAGGACCCTGAACTGATCCCCATGCCGAAAACCTATGGTGAATACCTGCTCTACCTGTCCGCAATACCCTACTGGAAGACCAAGTTCACCGAGGTTTCACGCCACGCCATGGGTCGGCTTTCAAACGACGAAAAACGCTTCATCCCGAAAGAGGAACATGCCCACGTGTTCAGGGACGCACGGGTCATGCTCGGAATCTACGCGCTGATCTTCGCCGGCATGGCCGTCACCGGCTGGTGGGGCCTGATTTGGTACTGGATCATTCCGCTGTTCCTCGGCGAACCGGTGATGCGTTTTATCCGAATGACAGAACACGTGGGTCGCCCGACCGTCGCCAAAATGAGTGAGAACACCCGCAGCAACCTGGTCTCGGCCCCATGGCGCTTCCTGTGCTGGAACATGAACTACCACGCCGAACATCACTATGTGCCCCTGGTTCCCTACCACACCCTGCCGCGCCTGCATGAAAAGCTGCGCAACCATGTTCATGTCGAGCCGCGCGGCTATCTCGGCGCCCACAGGGACATCGTGAGCCAGATTCAGGAGGCGCGGACATGAGCAACACGTCCTGCCGCGACCTGATCGCGGTGGACGAACTGGAAAAGAACTGGGTCACACGGGTCGAGGTCGGACGGAAGATCATCGCCGTCTATGACACGCCGACGGGAATCTATGCCTCGCTTGCGCTCTGCACCCATGGAGGTGCCGATCTGTGCGACGGCTATTTCGACGACCATGTCATCGAGTGCCCGCTGCATCAGGGGGCCTTTGACGTTCGCGACGGACAACCCATTGCCGCACCCGCGACGCGGGCAATGCGGACGCTTCAAGTGCGGGTGCGGGACGGACAGGTTCAGATCCGGATCTGATTGAGCCTGTGACTGGAACCAGGCGTACACTTCCTGACATTCAACCAAGAACCCGACCAGCGAGGATTCCCAATGACCAGCAACAGAAAACCCACCATCATCGCCGCCCTGGCCGGCGGCTGGGTTGCGGATGCGGCCAGTCTGGGACTGCACTGGCTTTATAACAGCCCGCGGATTCTGGAGGTTGGCGGGCAGTCCCCGGAATTTCTTACACCCAGTGCTGACTATTTCAAAGGTGGTCTCGGTTATTTTGCCCATGAGGGCAAGCAGTCGGGGGATATCAGTCATTATGGGGCTGCCACAGGAGTGATAATCGACAGCCTGCTGGCAAGCGAAGGCAAGCTGGATATCCGCGACTACCAGCAGCGTTTCCGTAATTTTTTCGGGCCTGGTGGTCGCTGGTGTGGTTATCTCGACAACCCGACGCGGGTGACCCTGAACAACCTCAATACCATTGAACAGGACGCCATCGAACAGGCGCTTACGACCACCACTGCAAACCTAACCGATCAGCAGAAGCGGATACTGGTGCAGAAAGTTCTGCCTTACACCCGGCGCCTCAGTGGTGATCAGCTGGCCGCCCCGGTCCGAAAGGCCATCGACCTGACCTATCATGAAACCGATGTTCAGGAAGCCGGGGTACACATTGCTGAAACCATCGACCAGCACCTTCGTCCGGAAAGCGGCGCCGACGACATGCAGCTGCCCGCCGTCTCCAAACTCCCGCCGCTGGTAGCCTGCTATTGCGGCAGTGACCGGCTACTGGAAGTTACCGAAGCCGCCGTACGGGTGACCAATCACAATGACGAAGCCGTAGCCTGGTCAAAATGCGCGGCGACGCTTCTGGATCAGCTTTTCCGGGGCCAAGGCCTATCGACAGCTCTCGAGGCGGCCAAAGCCCAAGCACCCGATTCAGACAACCTGACCAGCGCCCAGTCTGGCTCATCGCTGGATGCAGTCAACGCCGGTGACACTTTCGGCCGCACCTGCTACCTGCACGAGGCCATGCCGGTGATTTTTCATATCCTGAGCCATGCCACAAGCTACACAGAGGCGGTTCGCGCCAATATCCATTGCGGTGGCGACTCCTGTGGCCGCGCCTGGATCATCGGTCCGGCAATGGCCGCCATGCATGGCGTTGGCGGCGAGCATGGCATCCCGTTGAGCTGGTTAGGGCGGGTTACCGATTCCGCGGCTATTCTCACTGATATCGAGACGCTTGTTCAGATCTCGCCAGGGTTGTAATCGCCCGATTTTCTCCCAAGACAGTGCTTCAGGTACGATGCATTCAAAAGGAGGCTTTATGAAAACACTGCTGATCAATATGTTACTGATGATATCACTGGTCGCCAGCGCACCTTTGCTGGCCCAGGAAGATCCGCTGAAAGTCGGAATGTCCGGCCAGTATTTCCCGTTCACCTTTGTGGAGCAGGATAAGCTCAAGGGCTTTGACGTGGACGTGATGAAAGCCATCGGCAAAGAGCTGGGCCGTGAAATCCAGTTTGAAACCGCCAATTTCTCGGGGCTGATGGGCATGCTGGAATCCGGACGCATAGACACTGTGGCCAACCAGATCACCATCACCGAAGAACGCAAAAAAGCCTATATTTTCAGCGAGCCCTATGTGTATGACGGCGCCCAGGTGGTAACCAAAGAAGGCAACACCGAGATACAGGGCGTGGAAGATCTGAAGGGCAAAACAGTCGCAGTAAACCTGGGTTCCAATTTCGCCGAGCTGCTGCGGGAGCTTCCCTATTCGGACCAGATCGACATCAAGACCTACGAGAGCAACCTGGAGCGGGACACCGCCCTGGGCCGTGTCGATGCCTTTGTCATGGACCGGGTAAGCGCCAGCCAGATTATCAAGGAAAAGCCACTGCCGCTTGAGCTTGCCGGCCCCACCTTCTCACAGATCACCAACGCCTACCCGTTCCGGGATACAGAGGCGGGCCGCGAACTGCGCGACCAGGTGAACGAGGCTCTGGCCGCCCTGCGGGATAAAGGTGAGCTGAAAACCATCTCCGAGAAGTGGTTCGGTACCGACATCACCCGGCCCTGAGGGCCCCAACCGAGGCCTGACTGCCTATGGACGTGTTAAACGTCGAATACATGGTGGGGCTGATACCCATTCTGCTCGGGTATCTGCCCCTGACCCTGCAACTGGCAGGAACGGGGATGGTGCTTGCACTGATCCTTGCCTGCCTGTTTGCCGTGGTCCGGGTGCTGCGCATCCCGGTGCTCAACCAGTTGACCATCGTATTCATCTCCTTTTTCAGGGGTACGCCGCTGTTGGTGCAGCTTTTCCTGTTTTACTACGGGCTACCCCAGCTGGTCAGCGCACTGACGGTGATCGACGGCATCACGGCAACGATCATGGGCCTTACCATGCACTTTTCCGCCTATATGGCCGAATCGATCCGTGCCGCCATTGTGGGCGTTGATCGCAGCCAGACCGAAGCGGCCCTGTCCATCGGCATGACCAACGGCCAGATGATGCGGCGGATCGTTTTGCCCCAGGCCACCCGGGTCGCATTACCGACCCTGATGAACTACTTCATCGACATGATCAAGGCCACATCACTGGCATTCACCCTGGGCGTCACCGAACTGATGGGCGCCACCCAGAAAGAGGCTGCCGGCAGCTTCCTGTACTTCGAGGCGTTCATTGTTGCCGCCGTGATCTACTGGATCGTGGTGGAGATGCTGTCCAAGCTTCAGCATTATCTGGAAATCCGCCTGAACAAGGCCTATAGCCGATGATCAAACTGGAATCCCTGAGCAAGCATTTTGGCAAGACCGTCGTCCTCGACGGCATCGACCTGACCATCGAGAAGGGCGAAATTGTGGTGATCATCGGCCCGTCAGGGACCGGAAAATCCACCTTGCTGCGCTGCCTCAATTTCCTGGAGCAGCCCACCGCCGGCACCATGACCGTGGGTGATCTGACGGTGGATGTAAACCGCGCCAGCCGTGCTGAAATCCTGTCCATGCGGCGGCGAACCGCCTTCGTGTTCCAGAACTACGCCCTGTTTGCCAACAAGACCGCACTGCAAAATATCGCCGAGCGTCTGCTGGTGGTGGACAAATGGCCAAAGGAAAAGGCCTACAAAAGAGCGCGGGAGATCCTGCAGCAGATCGGCCTTGCCGATAAGGCTGATGCTTACCCGGCGGCCATGTCCGGCGGCCAGCAGCAGCGAGTGGGCATTGGCCGCGCCATGGCCACTGGAGCCGAGGTTATACTGTTCGACGAGCCCACCTCATCCCTCGACCCGGAGTGGGTGGAAGAAGTGCTCGGGCTGATGAAACAACTGGCGGCGGAGCGGCAAACCATGATGGTGGTCACCCATGAAATGTCCTTCGCCCGGGATGTGGCCGACCGGGTAATCTTCATCGACGGCGGCCGGATTGTGGAGCAGGGGCCGCCGAGCGAAATCTTCTATAACCCGAAGGATCCGCGCACGAAGGATTTTCTCAAGAAAATCCTTGCCACCAATCCTGTGTGAAACACGGAACACCGGCAAGAGAGAAATCTACCAGCTTTCCCCGAACGGCCGGATATCCAGCTCAAAGGTCCAGGCGGAAGGATCCTGCTGGCAGAGGCTCCAGACCGCGTCCGCAACCCCAGAGGGCTGCACGAAGAAGTCGTCCGGCTTATCCGGAAGCATCTCGCGCGTGCGCGGCAAATCCACCACGCCATCAATCACCACATTGGCCACATGAATCTTTTCCGGCCCCAGCTGCCGCGCCAGGGATTGGGCCAGGCTGCGCTGGGCGGCCTTGGCCGAGGCAAAGGGCGCGGTGTTGGCCCGTCCCCGGGTTGCCGCCGAGGCACTGGTAACAACGATGTTGGCCGACTCATGCTGCCTTAGCTGGGGCAGGGCTGCTTTGGTAGCGGCTACCAGACCCTGTACATTGATCCGCCAGTTGGCCTCGAAATCGTCCAGGCTGGCCTCCTCGACATTCTTGAAGGTACCGCCACCGGCGTTGTAGAGCACCACCGAAACCGGCCCGAGCTTCGACTCAATGGCCGCCAGCACCGAGGTTATCTGTGAAGGCTCCATCAGGTCACAGGGAAAGGCGTGGGCGCCGGTAACCGAAGCCTCCAGATCCAGGAGGTAGTCTTTGCTGCGGGCCAGCATCGCCACCTGGAAACCTTCATCACTGAAACGGCGAACAAAAGCTTCACCATTGCCCGGCCCGACTCCGAGCACTGCGCATACCTTGTTCATACGACGCTCCTGTCTACGAAATGTTGAGATGGATCTGCCCTAAGCGTAGTCAATGGCCGGGATCGGGTCTGGTCGTATTTTGTTATGACGTGAAAAAATCCGCGAGATAAACTGGGACGAGAAAGGCCGCTATTCCCAAGAATAGCGGCCTTTGTTTGTGGCTAAGGCTGCCAGGGTGGCACCCGCCTGCTGTTATGCAAAAGTTATCTTCAGATTATGCCAGGTTAACGCAGCCCTGCTGCAATCAACGCCAGCCTACACGGTCAAAGATCTTAACCGCTTCCGGATTGTTGGTGCCCAAGACGCTGACATTGATATCGTCAATGTTCAGGTTGCCCCAGGAATCCAGTACCGGGTTTTTCAGCACACCTTCTACCGCCGGGAACTCGTGGTTGCTTTCAGCGAAGATCTGCTGAGCGGTATCGGAAGACAGGAACTCCAGGAACCGGACCGCGTTGTCTTTGTTGGGCGCAGTGGCTACTACGCCGGCACCACCGATGTTGGCATGCACGCCACGGCCGTCCTGGTTCGGGAAGATAATGCCGACTTCACGCGCCACCTCACGGTCGGCAACATCGTCGGAGTTCAGCAGGCGGGCATAGTAGTAGTGGTTGCCAACGGCCAGGTTACATTCACCGGCGGCTACGGCGCGAATCTGGTCGGTATCGCCACCCTGGGGATCACGGGCCATGTTGTCGACAACGCCCTGGGCCCACTCTTCAGCGCCGTCTGCGCCGTGGTACTCAACCAGGCTGGCCAGCAGGGACTGATTGTAGATGTTGCTGGAGGAACGGATGCAGATCTCGCCCTTGAACTCGGGCTTTGCCAGATCTTCGTACTGACTGATCCGGGACGGATCAAAATCGGAACGGTCATAATAAATCACGCGCAGGCGCTGGCTAAAGCCGAACCAGTGTCCTTCCGGATGGCGCAGAGAATCCGGCAGACGGCTGTTCAGGGTTTCAGAATCAACCGGCTGGAAAATGCCCTCCTGGTCCGCACGCCAGAGGTTGCCCGCGTCGACCGTGATCAGGATATCCGCCGGGCTGGCGACACCCTCACGCTTGATCCGCTGGATCAATGCATCAGACTTGCCTTCGATCAGGTTCACCTTGATGCCGGTTTCCTCGGTGAACGCGTTGTAAATGGCCTGATCGGAATCATAGTGGCGTGCGGAGTACAGGTTCACTTCACTCGCAGCTACACTGGTTGCCGCCAGGGTGGTTGCCAGTACAGAAGCTGCCAGTTTCGCTTTATGAGATACCACGGGATCAATCTCCTTGCTTGTTGAGCGTTATTAATGGTGATAACGATTTGTATTTACCTGCGATTAGACCCAACCTGTACGAATAAGTCAATAAATAGGAATCAGTCGCTTTTACGCAATCAATACACAATCAGACGCAACAAGATTACAATCTGAACTTCACTGGAGTTTGTACCGGAAGGTTGGATCGGCCAATGAGCATTTATCAGCAAAGCCCCGCCTACAACGACCAACTCGATAATGGTCTGTCGGGCCCTTCACTCATGCTTGACCGTGTGCACTGCCAATTTCACGGCGATAGCGTTGTCAGGGACATCAATCTGCATTTGGAGGCCGGCGAGGTGGTTTGCCTGCTTGGGCCATCGGGCTGCGGCAAAACCACACTGCTGCGCATCGCAGCCGGACTTCAGGTGCCTACGAAGGGCAAGGTTTTTCTGGGCCGATCGCTGGTCTCGGCACCCGGTGGCGTCCAGGTGCCACCCGAAAAACGTAACGTGGGCCTGGCCTTCCAGGAATCTGCACTCTTCCCTCACCTGACCGTGCTTGAAAACGTCTGCTTTGGCATCAGCGCCCTGCCCAAAAAACAGAAACAGTCACGAGCACTGGATCTGTTGGAGCGCCTGGGCATGGCCGACTCCGCCAATGTCTACCCCCACACCCTGTCGGGTGGCCAGCAGCAAAGGGTAGCGCTCGCCAGAGCCCTTGCCCCATCACCCAGGGTCATGCTGCTGGATGAGCCCTTTTCCAGTCTGGACGCCCGCCTGCGTGATCAGATCCGCGACGACACGCTCCATGTGCTCAAGGAGCTGAACACTGCGACCCTGCTGGTCACCCATGATCCCGAGGAAGCCATGTTCATGGCGGATCGCATCGCCCTGATGCGAAACGGCGAGATTGTGCAGACAGGTACCCCGACCGACCTCTATTGCAATCCTGCCGAGCCATTCGTGGTCAATTTTTTCGGTCAGGTGAACGAGCACCGTGGCACCGTGCGTGACGGCCTGGTAGCAACGCCCCTGGGTTGGCTGGACGCTTCGCGATTCAGCGAGGGCAGCAATATCAGAGTTCTGATACGCCCCGAGGCCGTCAAAGTGGCACTGCTGGCGGGGAAGGTCGGGGACGACCGCACCAGCCATGTGTTGATGTCGCGCCTGCTGGGACCCACCAGTTTGTTGCACATTTGCGCCCACGGGCCGGAGGGCCAGGAAATGCACCTGCACGCCAAAGTGCCGGGCGTGTTCCTGCCAGAGGAAGGCCAGGCTGTGTCGCTTGAGCTGGATATGTCCCAGGTCTTCCTGTTCGAGGAGTAAACCGGAATTTAACCCGGCTTACTTCCCGGACGGGAACGGCGCATCGCCAGGCTGAGAATCACCACGGGGATGATTCCGACAACCACTATCGCAAGAGAAGACGTGGCGGATTCCGCCAGCCGCTCGTCGGAAGCCAGGCTGTAGGCACGGACTGCCAGCGTATCGAAGTTGAACGGCCTGAGTATGATGGTGGCAGGCAGTTCCTTCATAACATCCACGAACACCAGTATGCCGGCCGCCAGCAGACTGCTGCGCATGATGGGCGTGTGTACCTTGCGCAGGGTGCCGCCCGCCGTTTGTCCGAGAGTTCGGGCCGCTGCGTCCATGGACGGCGTCACTTTCCCCAGGCTCGCCTCTACCGTGTTAAATGACACCGCCAGGAAACGCACGGTATAGGCGTAGATCAGGACAAAGGCGCTTCCACTGAGTACCAGCCCCACCATAAAACCATAGGTGTCCCGAAGAAAAAGATTCAAC
>PYVH01000057.1 GCA_003030785.1 Marinobacter sp. B9-2
AACCTGTCCCTGACATTGAGTGCTGAGACCTTGCAAACGGGGAGGAGACCATATACGGATTAGGCGAAGCCGTAATCCGACAAACCGCCAGCGAAAAGCGCGCTAGCTAACCCGCGCAACCGCAATGTCAGTCAGCAATACCATCGCTTCCTTGTGTGCTGATTCGGGAAGGCATTTCAGGCAGCCAGAGGCCAACGCGGCCTGCTCCCGGGCCTTGGTCATGGTGTATTCGATCGCGCCCGAGCGCTCAACGATGTCGAGGATTCGGGGCAGATCATCCAGGCCGCCTTTTCGGATCGCCTGACGGATAAGCTGCCGCTCGTCCTCGGTTCCGTGGGTCATGGCGTGGATCAGGGGTAGGGTAGTTTTGCCTTCAGCCAGGTCGTCGCCGACATTCTTGCCCATGGCTTCGGCATCGCCCCGGTAATCCAGCACATCGTCAACCAGCTGGAAAGCAAGGCCCAGGTGCTTGCCGTAGTCTTTCAAACCCAGCTCCTGCTCCTCACTGGCAGCGGCGAGCAGGGCGCCGGTGTGAGAGGCGGCTTCGAACAGCATGGCGGTCTTGTTGTGGATGACCTTCATGTACTGGTCTTCCGTCAGGTCCGGGTTTTTCACGTTCATCAGCTGCATGACCTCGCCTTCGGCGATTACCGCCGTGGCATGGGACAATACCTCCATGATCCGCAGGCTTTTCAGCTCCACCATCATCTCGAACGCCCGGGCGTAGAGGAAATCACCTACCAGAACGCTTGGCGCGTTGCCCCATCGGGCGTTGGCGGTGCTTCGGCCCCGGCGCATGTCCGAGGTGTCCACTACATCGTCGTGCAGCAGGGTGGCGGTGTGCAGGAATTCGATCACGGCGGCGAGCTTGAGATGATCGCTTTGCTTGTAGCCGGCGGCTTGGCTGGAAAGCAGAACCAGTAACGGTCTCAAGCGCTTACCGCCGCTTTCAATGATGTACTGGGCGATTTTCTCCACCAGGGGAACATCTGAGGAAAGCCGCTGGATGATCAGGTCATTAACGCGGCTGAAGTCGTCGGCCACGGTGTCGTAAATGCGCTGGGCTGTCATGCGGCTTGTAGATCCCTTGCTGGTGTTATCGTCGTTACGATCGTTGATATTAAAGGCAGGTCGCGGCAATGCTAGGTATTGCCGAAGGTAGTGTCAACTTGGCTTGTGTTGCAGTGCGTCTTTTCGTACAATTACGCGCCCAACTCATCCCAACCTGCGCTCCCTGCTATAGGGTCGCCAGAGCGCCTCCCTTAGAACCAGGTGGATAAGAGCAGGGATGGGTCAATCGTGGAGAACGAGTGAATGTACGCAGTTATTGTTAGCGGTGGTAAGCAGCACCGTGTAAAGGAAGGCGAAACCCTGAAGCTGGAAAAGCTGGAAGTTGAAACCGGTGGCAACGTTGAGTTCGATCGCGTTCTGCTGATCGCCGACGGCGACAAGGTTCAGGTAGGCGCGCCGGTTGTTGATGGTGCCAAAGTGACAGCGGAAGTGGTTAGCCACGGCCGTCACGACAAGGTTCAGATCATCAAGTTCCGTCGTCGTAAGCACCACATGAAGCGTCAGGGCCACCGTCAGTGGTTTACTGAAGTCAAGATCACGGGTATCAAGGGCTGAGGCTCTCGAATTACCCCTTAAATAAGGAGGCTGGTAATGGCTCATAAAAAAGCAGCAGGTAGTACCCGTAACGGTCGCGATTCCGAGTCGAAACGACTTGGTGTGAAGCGCTATGGCGGTGAGACCGTATCTGCAGGCAGCATCATTATTCGTCAGCGTGGCACCCGTTTCCACGCTGGTAGCAACGTTGGCATTGGCAAGGACCACACCCTGTTCGCGAAAGCGGAAGGTCAGGTGAAGTTCGAAGTCAAAGGCCCGCAGAGCCGTAAGTTCGTGAGCATCGTTCCGGCTGCGTAAGCAGCGGCGATCCGGTTCTGTCGAACCTTGGGTGGCGCTGATATCCTGATATCATCAGGTGTTCAGAGCCATCCGGAGCCCCGCAAAGCTTCCTAGAGGCTGCGGGGCTTTTTAGTTTATGCGCATGGCGCAAAGGGTTGATTCATGAAATTCGTAGACGAAGCCACCATCATTGTGGAAGCCGGCAAGGGCGGTCACGGCTGCCTGAGTTTCCGGCGTGAAAAATATGTTCCCAAGGGTGGCCCCGATGGTGGCGACGGGGGCGATGGTGGTTCCGTGTATCTGGAAGCCGAGGAGTCGCTGAACACGCTGATCGACTACCGGTTCCAGCGCAAACACAAGGCCCAGAATGGCGAGCCAGGCTCCGGCCGGAATTGTACCGGCAATAAAGGCGAGGACCTGGTTCTGCCGGTTCCGGTCGGTACCACGGTGGTCGATATGGACACCCATGAGGTCCTGGGGGATCTGACCCATGCCGGTCAGCGCCTGAAGGTTGCCCAGGCGGGTTTTCATGGTCTTGGTAATACCCGCTTCAAATCCTCGGTGAACCGTGCGCCACGCCAGACCACCAAGGGCTCGGATGGTGAGTTTCGTAACCTCAGGCTGGAGCTGAAGGTGCTGGCGGATGTGGGGTTGCTGGGTATGCCCAATGCCGGCAAGTCCACCTTCATCCGTTCGGTATCGGCGGCCCGCCCTAAAGTCGCGGACTATCCGTTTACCACGCTGGTACCCAATCTTGGTGTGGTCAGTGTGCAGGCGCACCAGAGTTTCGTGATTGCCGATATTCCCGGTTTGATTGAAGGTGCCGCCGAAGGTGCGGGCCTGGGGATCCGCTTCCTGAAGCATCTCGTTCGTACCCGGCTGCTACTGCACCTTGTGGATGTGGCGCCTTACGATGGCTCGTCGCCCGCCGATGCGGTAAGAGCGATCGAGCATGAGCTGGAGAAATTCAGTGAAACCCTCGCCAACCGCCCGAGGTGGCTGGTGCTGAACAAAGTGGACATGGTGGCCGAGGAAGACCGCGATGCCCATTGTCAGGCGATCATCGATGAGCTCGGGTGGCAAGGGCCGGTTTTCCGGATTTCCGCGCTCAGCGGCGAGGGCACCAAATCCCTGGCTCAGGCTGTCATGCGCTGGATTGAAGAGCAGGCCGAAGAAGAAGCTCAGAATCCGGAATTTGCCGAGCGGGAGGCCCAGCGACGCCGGCAGATGGACGACGAGGCTCGCGCCCGTATTGAAGCCGAGCGCCAGGCGCGGCGCGCGGCCCGTGAAGAAGACGATGACGACGACTTTGACGATGATGATTACGACGTCGAAGTGGTCTACGCCCCAGAGTAAAAGCAGGACTGACACCAGAGAGATTGCTCACGTACCATGACTGAACGCCTACAGCTGCGCCAGGCCCGCCGCCTGGTTATCAAGATCGGAAGCGCCTTGCTGACCAACGACGGCCGTGGCTTGGACGTGGCTGCTCTCGGTTTATGGGTGGATCAGATTGCAGAGCTGATCGAAGACGGCGTTGAGGTGGTTGTTGTCTCCTCCGGCTCGGTAGCCGAAGGGATGAGTCGGCTTGGCTGGACCGTCAGGCCGGAGCAGCTCCATGAGCTTCAGGCGGCGGCAGCTGTCGGTCAGATGGGGTTGGTGCAGACCTGGGAGGCGCAGTTCAAGCGGCATAACATCCATACCGCGCAGATTCTACTCACCCATGACGACCTGTCAGACCGCAAGCGTTACCTGAACGGCCGTGGCACCCTCCGCGCTTTGCTGAACCTGGGTGTGGTGCCAATCGTCAATGAAAACGATACGGTGGTTACCGACGAGATCCGGTTTGGTGATAACGACACCCTGGGCGCGCTGGTTGCCAATCTGATTGAGGCCGATGGCCTGATAATCCTGACTGACCAGCTGGGCTTGTTTGACAAGGATCCAAGGAAGCATGCGGATGCCCGCCTGGTGACCGAGCGTCGGGCCGGTGATCGCGAGCTGGATGTCATGGCCGGCGGTGGCGCCGGTGTTCTTGGTCGCGGCGGTATGCAGACCAAGTTGCGGGCTGCCCGGCTTGCTGCCCGTTCGGGGGCTTTCACCGTCATTGTCGGTGGCCGCATTGAAGATGTGGTTGGCCGGTTGAGGCAGGGTGATGTGATCGGCACTCTGTTGTTGCCGGAGCAGGGCCGGATTGCTGCGCGAAAGCAGTGGCTCGCCAGTCATCTGCAGACCCGTGGCAGGCTGACTCTCGATGACGGTGCTGTGAAAGTGCTTTGCCTGGGTGGGCGTAGTCTTCTGCCGGTGGGCGTTAAAGGGGTTTCAGGGCAGTTCCGGCGTGGGGAGATGGTGTCCTGCTTCGATCAGAGTGGCCGTGAAATTGCCCGGGGGCTGGTGAATTACGACGCCGATGAAGCCAGGGCCATTGCCGGCCGGTCCAGCGACCGGATTACCGAAATTCTTGGCTACATGTCGGGCGAGGAGATGATCCACCGCGACAATCTGGTGATTGTGTGATGATCGTTCGCCCATAAAAAAACCGGCCAAACGGCCGGTTTTTTTATGCCTGAGTCCAGCGACTTATGCGCTCTTCAGGGCCTTGATCCTGGCGCTAAGGCGGCTCTTGCTACGAGCAACCTTGTTCTTCGCGAAGATGCCTTTGTTGACCATGCTGTCCAGAATCGGCTGAGCCTGCTGGAAAGCGGCCTGGGCTTCTTCGTAGTTGCCGGATTCGATCTTGGATTGAACCTTTTTCATGTAAGTACGAGCCATGGAACGCAGGCTTGCATTGTGCTTGCGGTTCTTCTCGTTCTGACGTGCGCGCTTCTTGGCTTGCGGGGAATTTGCCACCGTAAAACTCCTGAAAATCTCAAATTCGTTGCTGAATGATTCGTTACATCGCGGGCGCGCCAAAACCAGCGCGTCGAAATAAATGACGCGGAACTATGCCGCTCAAACCTCCAAATGTCAAGGCTAAAACCCATTTCATGCCCCGACACAGAAGGCCTGTGGTAAACTCGCGGCTCACTGAACACGGACTGAACCGGGAAGCTAGTAATTCCCGAAATACCCGCGCCAAAAGGATGTCCAGAATGCCAGACAAGGGCCTGCATGTCGTCGGAACCTGAATCAACGCCTGAACAGAAGCAATTGCCCAGGGCGCCCGGCCTGCTCAGGTCGTCGGGGCTTGTGGGTATCATGACCCTGCTGTCCCGTGTGTTGGGACTGGTTCGGGATATGGTCATCGCCCGCTATTTCGGCGCCGGTGCCGGGGCGGATGCCTTTTTCGTTGCGTTCAAGATCCCGAATTTCCTGCGCCGGTTGTTTGCTGAAGGCGCCTTCTCCCAGGCCTTTGTGCCGGTACTGTCATCCTATCGGGAGAATCAGTCACTCTCGGACGTCCAGCGGCTGGTCAATGCCGTGGCAGGCTCCCTCGGTTTGGTGCTGTTGGGTGTCACTCTGGTGGCCATTCTCGGGGCGCCGGTGCTGACGGCGGTTTTTGCCCCTGGTTTCCTGGATGATGATGTGAAATTTGCGCTTACCAGCGATATGTTGCGCATCACCTTTCCGTACCTGTTGCTGATCTCGCTGACCGCTTTCGCGGGCGGCATCCTCAATAGTTACGATCGCTTCGCTGTGCCGGCATTTACCCCGGTGCTTCTGAACCTGGCGATGATTGCGGCGGCCATCTGGTTAACGCCATTGATGGACGAGCCGGTGATGGCTCTGGCCTGGGGCGTTTTCATTGCCGGGGCCTTGCAATTGTTTTTCCAGTTGCCGTTTCTGATGCGACTTGGCCTGTTGCCAAGGCCCCGAGTGGACTATCGCCACGAGGGCGTCAGCCGGATTCTCAAGCTGATGGCGCCTGCGCTGTTCGGGGTGTCGGTAAGTCAGATCAACCTGCTGCTTGATACCGTTCTGGCGTCATTTCTCCAGACCGGCAGCGTTTCCTGGCTGTATTATTCTGACCGGCTTTCGGAACTTCCTCTCGGGGTGTTCGGCATAGCCATTGCCACGGTGATCCTGCCGAGTCTTTCCCGTAAACACGCAGCGGCATCAGCGGACCAGTTCGCGGCTACCCTGGACTGGGCGGTTCGGGCAGTTCTGTTGATTGGCTTGCCGGCAGCCCTGGCGCTTGCGCTGCTGGCCGAGCCGCTGATTGCCACCCTGTTTCACTATGGCGCGGTAACTGACCGGGATGTGGCCATGTCTGCCCAGAGTTTGAGGGCCTATTCCGCCGGTTTGCTGGCGTTCATGCTGATCAAGGTTCTGGCGCCGGGGTTTTTCGCAAGAGAAGACACCAGAACGCCGGTCAAGATCGGCATCATTGCCATGGTGGCAAACATGGTGTTCAACCTGATTCTCATTTTTCCGCTGGCCCATGCCGGTCTCGCGCTGGCCACCTCCATATCGGCCTGGTTGAATGGCTATCTTCTTTGGCGCGGACTGCGGAAGGAAGGGGCCTGGCAGAGTCAGCCCGGCTGGCCCCGTTTCCTGCTACAGCTGCTGTTCGCCAACGGTGCGCTTGCGGCCATCATTGTCTGGCTCAACGATCCAGTGTCGGTGTGGCTGGCAAACGGCGGTTATCAGCGGGCGGCGGATATGGCGTTGCTAGTGGGGGCAGGCGTAGCCGTCTACTTCGTTGCACTGGCGCTGGCCGGGGTTCGGGTAAGACATTTCCGCCACAGGTAAGGTATAATCGCGCGTTTTCTCACCAGCGTTGCGGTAAAAGTCAGCGCTGAAAGCTAGCTGGCAATTGAAGGTTCGCATTGCATGCGTCTGATCCGGGGCCTGACCAACCTGAAAATGCTTTCCCGTCGGGAGGACTCACCGCTCGCTAACGGGTGTGTCGCCACCATTGGTAACTTCGACGGTGTGCATCTTGGGCACAGGACCATTATTGATCAGGTCAAAAGCAAGGCTGAAGCTCTGGGTGTGCCCTCGGTGGTGATGATTTTCGAGCCTCAACCCCGGGAGTTTTTTCAGGGCAAAGAAGCGCCACCCAGGCTGATGGGCTTTCGTCAGAAATTCGAGGCCCTGCTGGCGGAAGGCATCGATATCGTGCTTTGCCTGCGCTTCAATCAGGCGTTTCGCAGCTATTCGGCTATGGGTTTCATCGAAGATGTCCTTATCCAGGGGTTGGCGGTTCGTCACCTGGTGGTCGGCGATGATTTCCGTTTCGGCTGTGATCGCGCCGGCGATTTTGCACTTCTCGAGAAGGTTGGCAACGACGCCGGATTTACCGTTGAAAATACCCTTACAGTGACGGTAGGCGGAGAACGGGTGAGCAGTACCCGGGTTCGGGACTTGCTGACCGTGAATGGACTTGAGAAGGCTGAATCGCTTCTTGGCCACCCCTATCGAATCCGGGGCCGGGTTGTTTACGGCCGTCAACTGGGGCGCCAGATTGGCGCGCCGACTGCGAATATTTTGCTGCACAGAACGCCGGCCCTGCGCGGTGTCTATGTGGTTGCGGCCACCCTGGATGACGGCGCCCGATTTGATGGCGTTGCCAATATCGGTGTACGCCCGACCGTGGACGGCAAGCGGCCTTCACTGGAAGTGCACCTGTTTGACTTTGCTGGCACACTTTATGGCCAGCATCTGGAAGTGGTATTCCGTCACGGCCTGCGGGACGAGGAAAAATTCGGTTCCGTGGATGAGCTGAAAGATCAGATTGCCCGGGATTTCGAGCATGCCCGGGCGTGGATTGCCGAAAACGGCTCTGTTAAAAGCGCGGATTGAAACGCCCGGCTGCGCCCCAACGAATAAACGACTGACCAAAACTGACCAAAACTGACCAAGACCAAAAGAGTACGCACACAAACCATGAGCGACTACAAGCACACCCTGAATCTGCCGGAAACCGCCTTCCCCATGCGCGGCAACCTGGCCAAGCGCGAGCCGGAAATGCTCAAGCGCTGGCAGGATCTCGACGTCTACGGCAACCTGCGCAAGCAGCGTGAAGGGCGGGAAAAGTTCATCCTCCATGATGGCCCTCCCTACGCCAACGGCAGCATTCACATTGGTCATGCGGTCAACAAGATCCTCAAGGACATGATCGTCAAGTCCCGCAGTTTCATGGGCTACGACGCGCCTTACGTGCCGGGCTGGGACTGTCATGGTCTGCCGATCGAACACAAGGTGGAACAGGAAATTGGCAAAGCCGGTGTTAAGGTGGATTACAAGACCTTCCGCCAGGCCTGTCGCGACTACGCCACCAAGCAGATCGCCGGTCAGAAGGCCGATTTTATCCGTCTGGGCGTGATGGGGGAGTGGGACAAGCCCTACCTGACCATGGATCCCAAAGTTGAGGCGGGTATTGTTCGTGCCCTCGGCAAGATTGTTGCCAAGGGTCACCTGGTGCGTGGTTATAAGCCGGTTTACTGGAGTGTGGTGGGTCAGTCCGCACTGGCAGAAGCCGAGGTTGAATACCAGGACAAGACCTCTACCCAGATCGATGTGCGATTTACCGCAGTTGATCAGGCAAAAGCCCTGTCACTGTTCGGCACCGATAATGGCAGTGGCGATGTGTCCGTTGTGATCTGGACCACTACGCCCTGGACTATTCCGGCCAACCAGGCGGTTTCGCTGAATGCGGATCTGGACTACGCGTTGGTGCAGGCTGATGTTGGCCAGGGGCCTGAGCGAATGATTCTGGCCGCCGACATGGTGGAAGGCATCATGGCGCGCTGGCAGGTCGAGAGTTACGAAGTGCTGGCAACCTGCTCTGGTGCGGCCCTGGAAAACCTGGTTCTCCATCATCCGATCTACGACAAGCAGGTGCCGGTTATCCTGGGTGATCACGTGTCCACCGATGCCGGTACCGGCGCTGTTCACACCGCGCCCGATCACGGTATGGAAGACTTTGAGGTGGGCAAGGCCTACAACATCGGCACCATCAACCTGGTTCAGGCGGATGGCACCTACACCTCGGCCGCCGGTGAGCTGGCAGGCGTGCACGTATACAAAGCGGATGAGCCGGTTTGCAGTGCGCTCGAGCGCGAAGGCAAACTGGTCCGCTCCGAGAAGTTCCGGCACAGCTATCCCCACTGCTGGCGTACCAAGACCCCGTTGATCTATCGGGCCACCCCTCAGTGGTTTATCAGCATGGACAAGGAAAACCTGCGCGCTGATGCTCTTGAAGCTATCCAGGGTGTGCGCTGGGTGCCTGCCTGGGGTAAGAACCGTATTGAGGCCATGTTCAACCAGTCGCCGGACTGGTGCATCTCCCGGCAGCGGACCTGGGGCGTGCCCATTACCCTGTTTATCCATAAGGAAACCCAGGAGCTGCACCCGGACACCCAGAACCTGATCGAAAAGGTGGCCCAGCAGATCGAGGAGGGCGGTATTGACGCCTGGTACGAGCTGGATGCGTCTTCCTTGTTGGGCAGTGATGCCGAACAGTACGAGAAGGTAACGGATACCCTGGATGTCTGGTTCGATTCCGGCGTGACCCACGAGTCGGTGCTGCGGGTACGCGAGGAACTGGGGCAGTTCCCTGCGGATATGTACCTGGAAGGCTCCGACCAGCACCGTGGCTGGTTCCAGTCGTCCCTGAAAACGTCCATCGCCATGAATGGCGTGGCACCGTACAAGCAGGTTCTGACCCACGGCTTTACCGTCGATGGCAAGGGCCACAAGATGTCCAAATCCCTGGGCAACGTGATTGCACCCCAGGAAGTCATGAACGAGCTGGGTGCCGACATTCTGCGCCTGTGGGTGGCAGCAACCGACTACAGCGGCGAAATGACCGTGTCCAAGGACATCCTGCGCCAGACCGCCGATGGTTACCGCCGGATCCGGAACACCTCCCGCTTCCTGCTGAGCAACCTGACCGGATTCGATCCGGAGCAGCACATGGTGGCGCCGGAAGACATGATCGCGCTGGATCGCTGGATGGTGGACCGTGCCCTGCAATTGCAGGAAGAGCTCCATGAGGACTACGGCAACTACGCCTTCCTGAGGATTTACCAGAAGGTGTACAACTTCTGTGAAGCCACTCTGGGTGGTTTCTATCTGGATATCATCAAGGATCGCCAGTACACCACCCAGGCCGACAGCCTGGCGCGGCGTTCCTGCCAGACGGCCCTGTACCACGTGGCCGAGGCGCTGGTTCGCTGGATCGCTCCGATCCTCAGCTTCACCGCTGATGAAATCTGGCAGCACCTGCCTGGCAAGCGCAGCGATACCGTGTTCTATGAAACCTGGTATGAAGGTCTTACTGCGTTGCCGGATAACGCCGAGCTTGGCCGCGACTACTGGCGCGAGATGTACAGCGTGAAAGAGGCCGTCAACAAGTGCCTGGAGGAAGCCAGGGCACGGGGTGAAATCAAAGGCTCTTTGAGTGCCGAAGTCACCCTGTTCTGTGAAGGCGATCTGGCAGCTGATCTGAAGCACCTCGGTGAAGAGCTGCGCTTTGTTCTGATCACTTCAGAGGCCAGCGTTAAGCCAGTTTCAGAAGCCGGCGATGCGGAAATGACTTCCCACGAGGGTCTTCGAGTCAAGGTAGCACCGGCTGCCCATACCAAGTGCGAGCGCTGCTGGCACCACCGGGAAGACGTCGGCCGCAATGCCAAGTACGACGACCTCTGTGGTCGCTGTGTGACCAACGTGGAAGGGCCCGGCGAAGCCCGCGCCTACGCCTGATGGAGGCGACCATGGCTGAGCAGGTCACCGGGAGCAAATTGAAGTGGCTTTGGCTGGCGGTGCTGGTGATCGTTCTGGATCTTGGCACCAAAGCCATGGCCACCGCTATGCTGACCTACGGCGATCCGGTTCCCGTGATTCCGATGTTCAACCTGACGTTGCTTCACAACACCGGAGCGGCTTTCAGCTTTCTGGCCGAAGCGGCCGGCTGGCAGCGCTGGTTCTTCGTAACCCTGGCCCTTGTGGTCAGCGTGGTACTGATTTACTGGCTGAAAAACCTTCAGCGCCATGAAACCTGGACGGCCATTGCCATCGTACTCATACTCGGCGGCGCCCTGGGCAACGTCTACGATCGGGTGGTGCACGGCTACGTGGTGGATTTCCTGCACTTCTACTGGCAGGACTGGCACTTTCCCGCCTTTAACCTGGCTGACACCGCGATCACCATAGGTGCCGCCATGATGATTCTTGATATGTTTCGCAAACCCGCCGACTCGGACGGGAATGCCGAAAGGAGTGATTAACTCTTATGAATGAACTGCCTGTCGACAAGGGTACCCGGGTAAAACTTCATTTTGCCCTGAAATTCCCTGATGGCGAAGTGATTGACTCGACCTTTGAGAAAGAGCCGGCCTCCCTGGAAATCGGTGATGACAATCTGCCGGAAAACTTTGAGGCCTACCTGATGGGCATGAAGGCGGGCGACAAGGACAGTTTTCAGGTGCCGCCCGAAAAAGCCTTTGGTCAGCACAACCCGAATAACGTGCAGACGTTCAAGCGCCATGAGTTCAGTCCCGACATGGTGTTGGAACCCGGCGTGATGATCTCTTTCGCCGATGCGCGCCAGAGTGAGTTGCCTGGTGTTGTCAGCCGCGTAGAAGGTGACGAAGTGGAGGTGGATTTTAATCACCCCCTGGCAGGGCGTACACTGACGTTTGAAGTAGAAATCATTGATGTGGAGCCGGTCGGCCCGGCCCACTAACCAGAGCAGCAGGTTGATATGCAGATCCGACTCGCCAATCCCCGAGGTTTTTGTGCCGGCGTGGACCGCGCCATTGAAATTGTAAACCGGGCGCTGGACGTGTTCGGAGCGCCCATCTACGTAAGGCACGAGGTGGTCCATAATAAATTTGTGGTGGATAACCTCCGCAACCGTGGCGCGATTTTCGTGGACGAGCTGGATGAAGTGCCGGACGACACGCTTGTCATCTTCAGTGCCCACGGTGTTTCCCAGGCGGTGCAGAACGAAGCCGCCCGCCGCGGCCTGAAAGTCTTCGATGCCACCTGCCCGCTGGTCACCAAAGTCCACCTGGAAGTCATGCGCTATAGTCGCGATGGTCGGGAATGCGTGCTGATCGGCCACCACGGCCACCCGGAAGTGGAAGGCACCATGGGACAGTACGACCACAGCAATGGTGGCGAGATTTACCTCGTGGAGAGCGAGGAAGACGTGGCCAACCTTGAAGTGAAAGACCCCGCAAAGCTGTCCTACGTGACCCAGACCACCCTGTCCATGGACGATACCGCCCGGGTGATCGACGCCCTCCGTGCAAAGTTCCCGGATATCCAGGGCCCGCGCAAAGACGATATCTGCTACGCCACCCAGAACCGTCAGGATGCCGTCAAGCAATTGGCTGGCGACTGTGACCTGATGCTGGTGGTAGGTTCGCCGAACAGCTCCAACTCAAATCGCTTGCGCGAGCTGGCGGAGAGAATGGGCACGCCAGCCTATCTGATTGATGAGGCCTCCCAGATCGACGCCGCCTGGCTGGAAGGGAAGACTTCGGTTGGCGTTACCGCCGGCGCCTCAGCTCCAGAGGTTCTGGTGAATGATGTGATTGCTCGTCTGCAGGAGCTTGGCGGCAGCGTTCCGGAGGAGATTGCCGGGCGTGAGGAGAATATTGTGTTTTCTATGCCGCGGGAGTTGCGAATAGATGCGGTAGACGTATCTTGATCTGGTCGCCTCTAAAAAGTGATTAGTGGCGATTTTTTTGTCGCTTGAATATCGTCCGTAAGGCCCGCCATACGGAGCTTGGAAATGTGTGACGATTCGCTCAAGAATTCCCTCCCCGATACCACTCATCTGCCAAAATTCACCATTTATCTAAAGGTCATGGCCCATTACATGGCCCTTAGCTAGTCTTTCTTCAATCTAGAATGGATGCCGACTATGTGTTATCGAAGAAAGGCAAGCGGTTTTACGCTGATTGAATTGATGGTCACCATCGCCATTCTGGCAATAACAGTGACCATTGCTATTCCTTCTTTCCAGAACGTGATCGCCAGCAATCAGCTGCAGGAAGGGCGGGATCGTTTGCGTATGGCCATACAGACTGCAAAAGGTGAGGCAGTGGCCCGAAACCAGACGGTTTCCCTTTGCCCCTCTTCAGACGGGGCTGCCTGTGGGGACAGTGGCGATTGGGATGAAAGCTGGTTGGTGGTGGTTGATAACAACGCGACCGGGGCTGTTTCAATTTCCAATACGCTCAGAGTATTTGACGCTCCCAGCTCTTCCGAGGTGACACTGGTGCATGCCGGTGGTTTTGACTACATCCGGTTTGAAGCAAATGGCATTTCAGAGAACCTGAACGCCTCCGCAAGTTTTGGTTTTTGCAGCCCTGATGGAAAGGTTGATCCGAAGTCGCTGGTTCTGTCACCAAGCACTGCAGCTATAAGAACAGGAACAATAGCAGAGGCGAATTGCCCATGAATGCGGTCTCGAGAGCGCCCGGCGGACAGTCGGGCATTACAATGATTGAAGTGCTGGTTGCAGTTCTCATACTGGCTATCGGTCTGCTGGGCGTTGCAGGTTTGCAATCTATTAGTCTCAAAAACACTACTGATGTGTTTTTTGAACAACAGGCCATGAGCTACAGCCAGGATTTGGTCAACAGGATTATGGCGAATCAAGCAGCGGCTGGCGAAGGCGATTACGAAGAAACCCCACCTGGCAGTGCACCGGGAACTGACTGCTCTTCTGTTGCGTGTACATCTGAACAAATGGCGACCTGGGACCTCTGGCAGTGGAACGACGCTTTGACGAACGGGTTCGGTGCTCCTCCAAGTGCAGCCGCAAATGTGGAGTGGGATGACACAACCGGCGAGTATGAAATTGCAATTACTTGGGATGCCACGGGCGCCGGCGCCAGTTACGCCGCACCCACTTGTACATCTGCCGATAATTCTTCCGCTGGCTGTATGTTCACCGTCTATCGAGTAGCGAGGTAACTGCGGAATGTTGGAGCAAAAGGGGCTATCCCTCGTTGAATTAATGATTGCCATGGCCTTGGGGTTAATCCTGACCTTAGGCGTGGTGGAGATATTCCTCAGCAGCAAGCAAACCTATACGGTGGTGGTCTCACAATCGCAGACTCAGGAGAACGCGAGGGTTGTGAAGCATTTTCTGGGGCGTGGTTTGCGGCATGCTGGCTATTGGGATGATGCAACCGTTCCCATTGCCCTGCCAAATGCGGGCGATTTTGCAGATAACCAGATTGTATTCGCCACCAACAATGACACTGCCGACGCAAGTGTTGTCGACGGGACAGACACTATTACAGTCAGATTTAACGGTACAGCGGATGGGCAACTCCAGGGCTGCACTGGAATGACGCCGACCGAGAATCAGATTATCGTCGACCGTTATTATGTTGCTCCCGCGGGTGCCAATGAGCAGGTTTCTGGTCTTCGGTGTGACAGCGAGATACAGAACATGGCTGGCACATCGGTTTCAACCGACTCTCAACCGCTGATAATTGGTGTGGAAAATCTTCAGATTGAGTTCGGTATTGGTACAGCTGACCGCATCACTCAATACGTGAGTGCGGACGAAGTTACCAACTGGGGTGACGTCAGGTCCGTACGCTATGCGCTGTTGGTGACATCCAATCAGAATAGTGGAGGTCAGGAGGACACCAATACCTACAACCTTATCGACGGCGAGAGCGTTACCGTTTCAGGCGATAACCGCCTCAGGCAGGTGCAGCGCGATACTGTTTTTTTGCGTAATTTCCGGGGCTAAGTGTCATGAAAAAACAATTGGTCGATGTTATGAGCGGTAGTCATAAGCCGATCCAGACACAGTCTGGTGCCGTCCTTATTGTCAGCCTTGTAATGCTTCTCCTGCTTACAATCATTGGTATTAGCGCGGTTGATATGACGACGCTCGACACTCGTGTTTCGGCGAACACCAAAGATAAAGCGCTCGCATTCGATGCGGCCGAAGCAGCACTCAATACGGCGGGTAATGCGCTTGCGCCCGGTAACCCGTTGCCGGATTCCTCGACTCCCGGATTTCTTACGGCAGCAGAGCCCGACAACTGGTGGCATGACAAAGCTGAAAGTTGGTGGGCCACTAACGGTGAAATGATCACGGATTTTGCGGGCCGCTCCAGCGGTTCGGCAGGCATTGGTTATGTTATTGAGCAACCCGTGGAGATCCGCGGGGGCGGCGCCGGCCAGAGAGTCACCAATGTGACAATGGGTCAGCCGCAACCGGTGACACGATTCTATCGAACAACAGCCCGTGGTGAAGGACCTGGTGGTACGGAAGTGCATGTCCAGTCTGTCTATGCGCGCAAGGTATACCTGAACACAGCGGAATAATGAGCAGTGCTGAATACAGCACGGAGGAAAGCAGATGATTTCCAATCGGAGTTTTAATTTCTTTGCAGCGCTGCTCCTGACGTTGGGCAGTTCCGGGTACAGCTCCGCTGCCCCCTTGAACCTGGCAAATAAACCGCTGTTCCTGGGCTCGACGGCCCCGCCTTTGCTGATGCTTACCGTTGGCAAGGACCATAAGCTGTATTACGAAGCTTACAACGACGCGTCTGATCTTAATAACGATGGCGAGCTGGATGTGGGCTACTCGCCCGAAATTGACTACTACGGCTATTTTAATAGCTACGCGTGCTACAATTTCGATAGTTCAGAGAATCGCTTTGTTCCGAAAAGTGTCAAAACTGAGGAAGAGAAAGAAGCAGGTATCAAGACATGCAACTCCGGTAGCGGCAGCAGTGGGGAGTATGCTGGTGAATGGAGTGGGGACTTCCTTAACTATGTGACTATGGCCCGTATCGATGCCCTGCGAAAGGTGTTCTATGGCGGTAACCGGGTTGTTGATACTGCGGATACGACGGTTCTCGAGCGCACCCACATTCCTCAGGATGCGCACACCTGGGCTAAGGAGTACCGGGGTTATGAGTTCGATGGTTATTATATCGACGAAGTAACACCGTTGGCTCAGCCGCCTGTTGGAAAGGGGCACCTGTTTGGTAACGTTTCTTATTCTGTCGGTGGTGACCCGCTGTTACGTGTCTTGCCAAACACTGTATTTAGGCCATGGGAGTGGGCGTCTATCGAGAGGCCGGTGCTTGGTGAGCAATGTAATGCCGGTATCGGTGGCTCTCGAGTCAACTGTGAGGCATCGGCAGGTGATAGCGCTTGGCGGGTTGTTGAGAGCGAATTTTTTGAGGACCTTACGCTTAACTATTATGAAGCCGGTGGCAGCTCTCCAAGTAACGCATCTGAATTCGATTCCAAAGTAAGCACTTATGAAACTAACGGGAACCGTATCGGTCAGGTCAACAGAAGCATCGATACAATCGACGGCGGGCTAAACGATGGTCAGGATTATTATCTATCTGTCGTTCGTGGAAAAATGAAAATACCCGTTTCTGGAAATTATACTTTTGCGGTCGATGGCGACGACGCTGTGGAATTCATTATTGGTACACGGCCTCGATTAGGTTGGTATGGGGCTCATTCCGCCTGTGGCGATGACAGCTGCCTCGAAAACCATAAGGCGACTTATTGGCTGGATGCCGGCACTTACGACATCGAGTTTCGCCATCATGAACAAACGGGCGGAGACAGCTTCTCATTGCATAGAAAAACTGAGTCTTCTGACTCAACGTTTTCCGAATATGCTGTGCGAGTTGAGGTATGTAAGTCTGCAGGATTGCTGGAAGACAACTGCAAGACATACAGCGATGGTGACGACAACACCAGCTACAAACCCACTGGTCTCCTGCACGATTATGGCGAAAACGAGAGCATACTGTTCGGTTTGTTGACCGGGTCCTATGAAAGCAATCTTGACGGTGGTGTTCTTCGCAAAAATATAAGCTCATTCAGAGATGAAATAAACAGCGGTGATGGTACGTTTACTGACGTAAACGGAATTGTTTCTACTCTCAGCAAGTTGAGAACCGTGAATTTCAATAATACCGGTTCCAATAAGACCATCAATGGCAGAAGCACTGATTCCTACTCGTATCGTTGCGGTCGTAAAACTACTGGCCCGATCTCTAATGGTGAGTGCGAAATGTGGGGTAACCCTGTCGCTGAAATGATGTACGAGGCTGTGCGTTATTTTTCTGGCAAGAGTGGACCGACAGCGGCCTTTGATATCGCTGACTCCGGCAATAATGATGCGGCGCTCGGGTTGCCGAAGCCTGATTGGAAAGATCCTTACGACGAAGGCGACGGTCAACCATACTGTGCAGCGCCATACCAGATGGTTGTTTCCGACGTTAATGTGAGTTATGACTCCGACAAAGTACCTGGCTCATCTTTCTCAAGCTTTGCCGGGGATGTCACTGGGCTTGACGTCTCAAGCCTCTCCTCGACAATTACGAGTAATGAACCGGATGTGCCAGGGCTCCATTACATCGGGCAATCCGGGGTCGGTGAGGACGCCGTCGCAGATAATGCACCAACAGCAAAAAATGTAACCAGTCTGGCAACGATTCGTGGCCTGGCGCCCGAAGAACCTACCAAGCTTGGGAGCTATTATTCGGCTGCGATAGCCTACTATGGATGGCTGACCGATCTTTTCCCTGACAAGGGCGGGGATAGCAACCCAACTCATATCAACACGTTCGCCGTTGCATTGGCCTCTCCATTGCCCCGGATCAATATCCCATTGCCAGACGGAAGCTCTGTTTCACTGGTCCCCTTCGCCAAATCGCCTGGCGGAAGTGGAATCAGTGCCGATGAGGGAGATTTCCAACCGACAAACACGATCGTCGACTTCTACGTGGAAGACATCACCTCTACTTCCGGCAGTTTTCTGATCAACTTTGAGGACGTAGAGCAGGGTGCTGACCATGACATGGATGCCATTGCACGGTACCAGTACCAACTCAATGCAGATGGCACGGTGACGATCGAAGTCGACTCACTCTACGCTGCAGGTGGTATTGACCAGCACATGGGGTATGTAATCTCCGGCACATCCAAAGATGGAATTTACCTTGTAGTCAGGGATAGAGATGGTGGTGCACCCGTCTATTATCTTGATACACCGGATGGAGTCGATCCGGGTGATCCGCGGGGTACTGACAAGCTAGGATTGTCCAGCACCCGCACGTTTGTGCCAAGCGGCAACTCAGCTGCAACCCTCCTGAAGGATCCGTTGTACTTTGCAGCGAAGTGGGGTGGTTTCATCGACAAGAATGATAATGACATTCCTGATCAGACAGACGAGTGGGACGCAAAGAACAACATTACGCAGGAAGCCGGACCGGATGGCGTTCCAGACAACTATTTTCAGGTAACCAATGCGCTTGGTCTCAAAGATCAGCTCAGTACGGCATTCAACAATATCTTAGAGCGCGAAGCGTCCTCTTCAACGGTTACTGTGAATTCCGGTGCTCTTAACACGGATACCCTTCTGTTCCAGGCGGTTTTCAACGCCGAGGACTGGTCGGGAGATGTGTTCGCTTACCCGGTCGACGGCGACGGCCTCGGCAGCCCGGTCTGGAGTTTCAAGGATACGTTGGATACACAGTTGGCCGGCTCCAATGCCTACCTGAACAACCGCGAGGTGGTGACGTACAACCGTGCAAACAACACGGGCGTTCCCTTCACGTGGCCTTCTAACCCTGACGCGCTCGGGGCCAATGATCTTAGCCCGGCCCAAGTTGCCGCCCTCCGCGGCGGAGTCACTGTGAATGCTGATGAATATGGCGAAGCCCTGCTCAACTTCATCCGAGGTGATCAGAGCCAGGAAGGAGCCGCATCAACCTGGAATTTCCGTGAACGGGAAACCGTACTTGGGGACATTGTGAATTCAGACCCACTGTTTGTTCCTCAGCCGGGTTTCTTCTACCCGGATAATTGGGGCGGCTCGGCAGCTGAAAACAGTAAGCCATATTCGGACTTCCGTAAGAAGTTTAAAGACCGAGAGCCGGTTCTTTACTTTGGCGCCAACGACGGTCTGTTTCATGCTGTCAATGCTTACAGGAATAATACCGAT
>PYVH01000058.1 GCA_003030785.1 Marinobacter sp. B9-2
TATCCTGGCGCATTGCGACGCCGATTAGGAGGGGAGGAGACCATCTCATCGACCTACATGATGTAGGTCTTTGATGCGGTAACTCCAGAGATCATGGAGCGGGTGTGGAACCTCCTTTCAGGAATGTCTCCGGCCAAGGAAGGCCGGAGTCAAGCGCACATGGATGTGCTCGTAGCGGTTCCTGAAAGGAGGTTCCACACCTGCTCAAACTCCAGAATTATCAGTCTTATAAAGCAAGAAAACCCCGCCCAAAGGCGAGGTTTTCTCAAAACAGCGGAGAGAGATCAGCTCAACAGCTTGATCATCACACCCGCAGCAACCGCAGAGCCGATAACGCCGGCCACGTTCGGGCCCATGGCGTGCATCAGCAGGAAGTTCTGCGGGTTGGCTTCCAGACCAACCTTGTTGGAGACCCGCGCCGCCATCGGCACCGCAGATACACCGGCAGAACCAATCAACGGGTTGATCTGCTCCTTGCTCACCTTGTTCATCAGCTTCGCCATCAGAACACCGGTCGCCGTGCCAACACCAAAGGCCACGATGCCCAGGCCCAGGATACCCAGGGTCTGGCCATCCAGGAACTTGTCTGCCATCAGCTTCGAGCCAACGGACAGGCCCAGGAAGATGGTCACGATGTTGATCAGAGCATTCTGGGCGGTGTCGCTCAGACGCTCAACCACGCCACATTCACGCATCAGGTTACCGAAGGTGAACATACCCAGCAGCGGGGCTGCATCCGGCAGGAACAGAACCACCGCAATCAGAACCACCAGCGGGAAAATGATCTTTTCCTGCTTGCTCACCGGACGGAGCTGGGACATCTTGATGGCCCGCTCTTTCTGGCTGGTCAGCGCTTTCATGATCGGCGGCTGAATCATCGGCACCAGCGCCATGTAGGCGTAGGCCGAGACCGCAATGGCACCCAGCAGGTGCGGAGCCAGAACGCTGGATACGTAGATGGAGGTCGGACCGTCTGCACCACCGATGATACCGATGGCAGCCGCTTCCAGAATGGTGAAGTCCAGAACACCCGTCCAGTCCAGCAGTGCCGCACCAATCACCGTGCCGAAGATACCAAACTGAGCAGCGGCACCCAGCAGCAGGGTCTTGGGGTTGGCAAGCAGCGGACCAAAATCGGTCATTGCACCTACACCCATGAATATCAGCAGCGGACCAACGGTGCTGCCGATAATAACGGAGTAGAAGTTGTACAGCATGCCATTGCCGTAACCGAAGTCCTGAGCAAGGGAGTTCGCCGCCGCCATTTCGGAGTAGCTGGCCTCCTTCACGGCCACCTTGAAGGCTTCCTTCAGCTCGGGCGTTACCGCCTGCCCGGCCTGGTAGGCTACATCCAATGGCGCAGCCAATGCGGCCAGAATCTGCGTTGCCTCGTTCTTAAGCGCGAAGTGGATAGCATTTTCCGCCGCAGTCAGGGCCAGGCCTGCCTCCGGAATATTCGCCAGAATGCCGCCGAACCCGATGGGTACCAGAAGCAAAGGCTCAAATTTCTTGTTGATAGCAAGATAGAGAAGCAAGAGGCCGATGGCGATCATGATCACCTGGCCGATCTCGATGTTGAACAGGCCACTACCTGTCCAAAGTGTCATTAATTTTTCCATGGAATGCTGGCCCTTTATGCGATTGTCAGCATTTCGTCATCAGGGGAGACGGCATCACCGACCTTGATGAAGACTTCACCGATTGTGCCGGCTTTCGGCGCGCGAACCTCGGTTTCCATTTTCATGGCCTCGAGGATAATCATCACATCGCCCTCTTCCACGGTGTCACCCGGTGAAACCAGGACCTTGAAGATGTTGCCGCCCAGCGGAGCAACCACAGGCTCGCCTTCACCTGCTGCAGGTGCCGGAGCCGAGGAAGCAGCCGGTGCGGAGGCAGCAGCACCGCCCTCGCCCTGGATCTGGGTGATCTCACCACCTTCGGAAACGGCAACTACAAACTTCTTGCCATTCACTTCAACGGTGTAGGTCTCGGGGCCTTCAGACTTCGTGGCCGGAGCAGCGCTTTCGGCGGTCGGAACCGGCTCGAACGCATCGGGGTTGTCACGGTTTTCCAGGAACTTCAGGCCAATCTGCGGGAACAGAGCGTAGGTGAGAACGTCGTCTTCGACGTTGTCGGCCAGCTTGATGCCCTTCTCGTCGGCCAGTTTCTTGAGTTCATCAGTCAGCTTGTCCATTTCCGGCTCAAGCAGATCCGCCGGACGACAGGTCACAGGCTCTTTGCCATCCAGAACCCGATCCTGCAGTTCCTTGTTCATCGGCGCCGGTGCAGCACCGTATTCGCCTTTGAGGATTGCAGAGGTCTCTTTGGAGATAGACTTGTAGCGCTCGCCGGTCAGAACGTTCAGTACCGCCTGGGTACCGACGATCTGGGAAGTCGGGGTTACCAGCGGGATGAAGCCCAGGTCTTCCCGAACCTTGGGAATCTCGTCCAGAACCTGGTCGAACTTGTCGCTGGCGTTCTGCTCACGCAGCTGGTTTTCCATATTGGTGAGCATGCCGCCCGGTACCTGGGCAATCAGGATGCGGGAGTCGGTACCACGGAGGCTGCCCTCAAACTTCGCGTACTTCTTCCGTACCTGACGGAAGTAGCTGGCGATTTCTTCAAGAAGGTTCAGGTCCAGGCCGGTGTCACGGTCAGTACCTTCCAGAATGGCAACCACGGCCTCGGTGGGCGAATGGCCGTAGGTCATGCTCATTGAGGAAATGGCGGTGTCCACGTTATCAATACCGGCTTCCGCAGCCTTGATGGCGGTAGCGGTTGACATGCCGGTGGTAGCGTGGCACTGCATGTGAATCGGGATGTCCAGCTCTTTCTTCAGACGGCTGACCAGGTCATAGGCCACATACGGCTTGAGAATACCCGCCATGTCCTTGATCGCGATGGAGTCCGCGCCCATATCGGCGACTTCTTTCGCCAGCTCGACCCACATCTCGATGGTGTGCACCGGGCTGGTGGTATAGGCGATGGTGCCCTGGGCGTGCTTGCCGGTCTTACGAACGGCCTTGATGGCGCGATCCAGGTTACGGGGATCGTTCATCGCATCAAAAATACGGAACACGTCGACGCCATTTTCGGCGGCACGCTCACAGAAACGGTCAACCACATCATCCGCGTAGTGACGATAGCCCAACAGGTTCTGGCCGCGCAGAAGCATCTGCTGCTGGGTGTTGGGCATGGCTTTTTTCAGCTCGCGGATGCGCTCCCAGGGATCTTCGCCCAGGTAGCGGATGCAGGAATCAAAGGTAGCGCCGCCCCAGGATTCCAGGGACCAGAAACCGACCTTGTCGAGTTTCTCGGCAATAGGCAGCATGTCATCCAGCCGCATACGGGTGGCAAGCAGGGACTGGTGGGCGTCACGCAGAATAACGTCCGTAATCCCCAGCGGTTTCTTTGTGTCAGTCATCGTGTCAGCCTTCTGTTTAAAGGTTCTAGTCTTTTACCGGGTCACTTCTTGTGGCGCGACCGGAATTGTGCAATCGCCTTCTTGATGGCCTCGGCGGTGTCAGGGTCAACCGACGCGGGCGCCTTTGGCTTGGCACGTGGCGTTTTGGCCGGGGTTGCCGGCTCTGGCGGCGCAAACCGTCCTATGAGTTTGGACATGAGGAGTGTCGCGAACACCAGAATAATCAGGAACACGAACACAAACCCCATTCCGGCAATCATCAGATCGACGGCTTGTGACATCAGGTCATTCATATCGAACAGCTACCTGTATTGATTTATGTTTCTCCCGAACTTTGCCCGGACAGACCAGTTAGACTAAGGTCTAACAGGCTTCCGCAACAATTCGGGGGGCAAAATCCTGCGTAATTTACCGTTTTCAGGGCCCTCCGGCAACCTGAATACAAAAATCTATACGGGGTTTCCGAGCGTCGCGGCCTGAAAAGACACGTATTTATACAGGCGAAGCAATTCTCATTCAGGCATATCGGACGCGTATTTTCCGGCCTTTGATCTTCCCGCTCTCAAGTCTCGACAAAGCTTTGCCCGCCATGGCTTTTTCAACAGCCACAAAACACTGGTGATCGAACAGATCAATTTTTCCGACAGCCTTTCCGGGCAGGCCCGCTTCCCCGGTTAACGCACCCAGGACATCGCCCGGGCGCACCTTGTCTTTGCGCCCGCCAGCGATGCACATGGTTTTCATGGCAGGAACCACTGGTTTCACTGGCGTCGCCAGAAGGGATTCCGTATCTCCCCAGGTCACGCTGCGCCCCCGTTCGGATTCGATGCGGGTGATTTTGTGGCCCTGGGCCGGTGTGCAGAAGGTGACGGCATGGCCCTGCTCGCCTGCCCGGCCGGTGCGCCCGATGCGATGGGTGTGAACCTCCGGATCGCGAGCCGGCTCGGCATTGATGACCAGCGGCAGAGACTTTATATCAAGGCCTCGCGCGGCCACATCGGTGGCCACCAGGATCGAGCAGCTCTGATTGCCAAAGCGCACCAGCACGCTGTCACGATCCCTTTGTTCAAGGTCCCCGTGCAACGGCAGTGCAGAAAACCCTCGCTCACCCAGCTCCCCTGCCATTTCGTCACACTGCTGCTTGGTGGTACAGAAAACGATACAGGACTCTGGTTGCCGCTCGGACAATAGCGCCACAATGGCATCCGATTTCGACTGGGGCGACACCTCGTAGAACAGCTCTTCAATATCCGGATTATCACCGGTCTCTTCGGCGCGAACGTCTGCCGGATTCTTCTGATACTGCTTGCTCAATTCACGGATGGGCGCAGGCCAGGTTGCCGAGAACATCATGGTCTGGCGGGAAGGCGGCGTCTGGGAGAGGATGTCCTCCATTGCTTCCTGGAAGCCCATGTCCAGCATTCGGTCCGCCTCATCAAGCACCACGGTTTTCAGGCGTGCCAGAGACAGGGTCTGCTTGCGCAGGTGATCCTGAATCCTGCCGGGTGTGCCGACCACAATGTGTGCGCCATGGCTGAGTGACCCGATCTGCGGCCCAATGGCAACGCCGCCGCACAGAGTCAGCACCTTGATATTCTCCCGCGCCCGGGCCAGTTCCCTGACCGCCTTGGCCACCTGATCGGCCAGCTCCCGGGTCGGGCACAAGACCAGCGCCTGAACCGCAAACAGCCTGGGATTCAGCCGCTCAACCAGGCTGATGCCAAACGCGGCTGTTTTGCCGCTGCCGGTTTTCGCCATGGCGATAATGTCTTTCCCTGCCAGCCCCGGAGCAATGGCCTTTGCCTGAATTTCGGTGGGTTGGGCAAACCCCAGTTGATCAAGATTTGATCGCATGGCGGAGGACAAGCCGAAGTCACTAAAAGAAGACATAGAAGAAAATCCCGGAATCAGCGGTAGCTGGTTATGAAGGCAATAATGAGGGCGTATACTAGGGCGAAATCATACCAGAATCTGCAACGAAAGAACGGAGTTACTGATGGCATCCCTGCAGGACCAATTGCTGAAAGCCGGCCTTGCCGACGAAAAAAAGGCCAAGGCCATTCGCAGCGAAAAGCGCAAGAAAAGAAAGCAGCAACCCAAGGGCGCTGTCGAGGTTAACGAGGCGGAGATGCGGGCGCGCCAGGCCCGGGAAGAAAAAGCGGAACGGGATCGCCAGCTGAACCTGGAGCGACAACAGGCGGCAGAAAAGAAAGCGATTCAAGCCCAGATTCGCCAGTTGGTGGAAACCAATCGTCTGGACCGTAGCCGGGGCGAAACGTCCTACCAGTTTGTCCACGACAAAAAGATCAAGAAGCTGTTCGTGGACGACACCATGGTCGATCAGCTATCCCGGGGCCGGCTTGCGATCGTCTTCGTGAACGACAATTACGAGATTGTGGCAGAAGGCGTTGCCCGGAAAATCATGGAGCGGGATGAAAGCGCAGTCGTCGTTCTCCATGACCGCACGAAGGATGATGTAGGTGAGGATGACCCTTATGCGGGCTACGAGATTCCTGATGATCTGATGTGGTAAGCATCTGAGCTGATTCTGATAGCAATCAGAATCAGCGAACCCTCATTCCGTATCACGTTAAAAAACACCCGGTAATCATCTGTAACTGTAAAGTTCTGGAATACCCCGCCGTAAACCGCCTTAATATAAGTCAAATAAAAGCCACCTTTACCCTTGAGGGCCCATCAGCCCCCTCCCCGGAACCAGACCGGAAAGAGGCGCTGTCGAGGCGGGGCCGGCAACTCTCACATCCTTCAGGAACATAGAAACAATGCGTTTTTCAGAGCTCTTCAGCAACATGACCATCCGGACCAGGCTCGCCGGAGGGTTTGCCATCCTCCTTGTTCTGACCATTCTGGTAGGCCTGGTTGGCGACCGCGCACTGGATAATTACAGCCAACGCTCGAATATCGTTGCCATGCTTGGACAGGTGAACACCAACCTCACCGAGGCAAGAGTTGAAGAGAAGAACTTCCTTCTGACCGGCGAAGCGGAAGCTGTCAACCGAACCAGGGCACAGGGCGATCGCGTTCTTGAATTGATCAATGAGATCAAACCATTACTTGCCGTACCCAAAGATATCGAAACGCTGGGCCAGATTCAGGCTGATGTAGAAAACTACCAGCAGCTGATGGAAGACGTTGAATCAAACATTAGCTCACGGGAAGCAGCACTCGAGAGTCTTGAGACCAGCGCCCGCATCTTCGGGTCCTCCCTCAAGGCCCACAGCTCTCTATTTTTTGCCTCCGCGATCTTCGAGGATATGCGCCGGTCTGAGCGCAAATTCCTTATCGAGCAGGACCAGGCGAGCGTGAAGGCGTACCTCGATGATGCGAAACGGGTCCAGGGGCCGCTCAAATCGGCTGCGATCACTGCCGAGGAGAAAGAACAGATCAATGCGGCGCTCGATACCTACGTGAGCGAATTTCAAACGGTTGTCGATCTGACCAACGCTGGGGAGCAACTGTCTGAGGATATGGTGAGCACAGCGAGGAGCGCCATCGAATCGGCAAACAACCTCCGGGCCCTTCAGGCCGAAAAAATGGAAGCTGACCGGGAGCAGGCATCCTGGCTGATATTCGGCGCCACCGGCATCGCCCTGGTGCTCGGCATCCTGATGGCTTACCTCATTACCCGCGCCATCGTCTCCCCCGTGAATCAGGCCGTGAATATTGCCTCCGAAGTGGCCTCTGGCAACCTGACCGTGGACATCAAGGCAAGCGGTACCAACGAGATTGGTCGCCTAATGGCTGCCTTGGCAACCATGGTAACCAGCCTAAGGGAATTGGTCAGAAGCATTGAATCAGGCGCATCCAACATTGCCGCCTCTGCAGAAGAACTTTCAACAGTTACCAGCCAGACCAGCGACGGCATTAACCGCCAGAAGCAGGAAACCGACCAGGTTGCCACGGCCATGAACGAAATGACCGCAACGGTCGGCGAGATTGCGCGCAGCGCAGAACAGGCATTCTCTGTCGCCACAGACGCCGCCAGCCAGGCAAGCGACGGTGAACGGGAAGTCCGGGAAACGGTTAATCAGGTGAACAACCTGGCGCATGAAGTCAGCCAGAGCATGAAAACCATCCAGGGGCTGCAGAAGGAAACCGCCAACATTGGCACCGTTCTGGATGTCATCAAATCCGTCGCCGAACAGACCAATCTGCTGGCCCTCAACGCTGCCATCGAGGCAGCCCGGGCCGGCGAACAGGGTCGCGGCTTTGCCGTGGTCGCTGATGAAGTGCGTTCACTGGCCCAGCGGACCCAGTCATCCGCCCAGGAAATCGAGACACTGGTGACATCGCTTCAAAGCAGCGCCGGCAACTCGGTATCCGCCATGGAATCGAGTACCACCATGGCTTCAAACACCCTTGAGCGTGCCACGGCAACTGGAGCGACCATTGAGCGCATTGCCCGGGCCGTAGAAGACATCAAGCAGTACAACAGCCAGATTGCCACGGCATCCGAGCAACAGACATCGGTGGCTGAGGAAATCAACCAGAACATTACCAGCATCCGCGACGTGACCGATCAGTCCGCCGCTTCATCGAACCAGACCGCCAGCTCCAGTAGCGAACTGGCCAGACTCGGGAGTGACCTGCAGAATCTGGTTTCCCGATTCCGACTCTAGGCCATTCAAAACAAAAGAGGCAGGCAACTCTCCCTGGTTGCCTGCCTCTTTCTATTCGCGTCAGTTTGCGTCAGTGGAGCTGGTGCCGCTCAAATATCTCCAGGATTTCCCTCTCAGTCTCAGCAGGCACACTCACTTTCACCACCTTGGCCTCTTCGTCAATGAAAATGTTGTCGCGAGGAATGCCGGTTCCAATAAGGTCATCCCAAACGTTCTTGGCCTGGTCGTGATCTGTGTAGCTACCGTTCAATGTCTTGTTCATGGGTGGACCTCCTTCCTGAAATTAGATTTCCCTGTACCCTTAAGGTTAGGTTCGGACAAGAGGTTTGCGCAAATCTTGATCAGCCTGAAATTGACCGGGGACAAATAAAAAAACCCCGCACAGTGAACTGACCCCTGAAAGTTCACAGGGCGGGGTTCTTTATTTGATATGGCGCGGCTGGGAGGATTATTCGGGCCTTCGGCCCTCACCCCTTCGGGGTCGCCGTCGCTCTGCTCCGGCGTTCCTCAACCCACTGCGTGGGTCTCGGTCGAACCTATTATCGGTTCAAATCCTCCCAGCTATACAAAGCAAAACGCCTCAGCCTGTGGGGGTGCACAAACTGAGGCGTCTCGATCTTGATATGGCGCGGCTGGGAGGATTCGAACCTCCGACCGCCTGGTTCGTAGCCAGGTACTCTATCCAGCTGAGCTACAGCCGCTTAAAACTTGTGGCAAGGTTGATCGATGGCGCGGCTGGGAGGATTCGAACCTCCGACCGCCTGGTTCGTAGCCAGGTACTCTATCCAGCTGAGCTACAGCCGCACAGTGATCACTTGCTGTGGTTGAATGCTACCTCAACCTGTCTCACTTTCCTGAAAAAGGAAATGGCGGAGAGGGAGGGATTCGAACCCTCGGTACGATTGCTCGTACGGTTCCTTAGCAGGGAACTGGTTTCAGCCACTCACCCACCTCTCCTTGAGAACGGGGCGTATACTACCATAATTTTTCTGTTTTCATAGGGTTGACACAAGTTTTTTCAAACCCGTTTTTCCCCGCCATCAAAAAAGCCGTTCAGGTTTCCCTTGAACGGCTTTCTGTCTTTCAGCTATTGCCGGGTTCCGGCTCTTCAGAGCCTTTTTCCGACTGAATTCGCTGGTAGATTTCTTCGCGGTGCACCGCGACTTCCTTCGGGGCATTCACGCCAATGCGCACCTGATTACCCTTGACTCCCAGAACGGTGACGGTGATATCGTCGCCGACCATGAGAGTTTCGCCAACGCGGCGAGTTAGAATCAACATATCCCTTACTCCCTATCCAGAGCTACCTGTTCCGACAAATGGTTATTTGATCTACTTATTGCTTTTATAGTGGGATCACTTACTGATCTATAGACGCACATTCCCTTATACGGATCACGTTTGTCATAGGCTCAGCATATGATGCCCTTTTTTCGGAGGCCCCGCAGACCGACCTTTTATCCGCGGATTTCAGGCCTCTTCCGATACCGCAAGCTTGTCCAGCCCAAATGCACTGTGAAGCGCACGAACCGCAAGCTCAAGGTATTTCTCATCGATCACCACGGAAATCTTGATTTCTGATGTGGAGATCATCTGGATGTTGATGCCTTCATTCGACAGCGCTTCAAACATCTGGGTTGCCACGCCAGCGTGAGAGCGCATACCCACACCCACAATGCTGACCTTGGCGATCTTGCTGTCGCCGGCCACTTCACGGGCTCCCAGCTCATCAGCTACTCGCTGAAGCACCTCTTTCGCGCGCTTGAAATCATTGCGATGGACGGTGAACGTGAAGGCGGTGCGATTATCCTCGCCCACGTTCTGCACGATCATATCCACTTCGATGTTGGCGTCGCTCACCGGCTTCAGAATACGCAGCGCGCTGCCCGGGGTATCCGGTACGCCGGCGATGGTCAGTTTGGCTTCATCACGGTTAAAAGCGATGCCGGAAACAACCGGTTGTTCCATGGCGTTTTCATCCTCAAGAGTAATCAGGGTGCCTTCACCTTCCTGGAAGCTGGAAAGAACCCTTAATGGAACGTTGTATTTACCTGCAAATTCTACCGCGCGGATCTGGAGGACTTTCGAACCCAGGCTCGCCATTTCGAGCATTTCCTCAAACGTAATCCGCTCCAGCCTGCGCGCAGTGTCTACAACTCTGGGATCGGTCGTATACACACCGTCTACGTCAGTATAGATCTGGCATTCATCGGCCCTGAGCGCAGCCGCCAACGCGACGGCCGTGGTATCAGAACCACCCCGCCCCAGAGTGGTGATATTGCCACTTTCGTCCATGCCCTGGAATCCGGCCACAACGACCACCCGGCCGGCATCCAGATCCTCGCGCATGCGCTGCTCGTCGATCTGTTTGATCCGCGCCTTGGTGTGGCTGCTGTCCGTCAGGATTCGCACCTGGGAGCCAGTATAGGAGCGCGCTTCACAGCCACGCTTCTGCAGCGCCATGGACAGGAGCGCAATGGTTACCTGCTCACCGGTGGAGACGAGTACATCCATCTCACGGGGTGTCGGCTCCTCCATAATGTCGTTCGCCAGGGCGATCAGCCGGTTGGTTTCACCGCTCATGGCGGAAACCACGACAACAACATCATGACCTTCCTTACGGAAACGGCACACCTTGTCGGCTACCGCTTCAATACGTTCGGTTGTTCCAACCGATGTGCCACCAAATTTCTGAACCAACAGAGCCATTGTTTTCCCAATATCCGAAACGGGGACTCACAGCGGAGTAATGCTCCGCCAATTAGAAGAAACGGGCGGGATTATAAACCCCAGCCCGCCCACAAAAACAGTTGCTTAAGCGATATTTTTCTCGACCCAACCGGCGACACCCGCGAGGGCATCCTCCAGCTTGGACGGATCGTTACCACCGCCCTGAGCCATGTCAGGTCGTCCCCCGCCCTTGCCGTCGACCTGGGCCGCCAGATGCTTCATCAAATCCCCGGCCTTGATCCGGCCGGTAGCGGACTTGGTAACGCCGGCAACCAGCGTTACCTTGCCATCTTCCACGCTGGCGAGAACCACGACACCTTCACCCAGCTTGTTTTTGAGCTGATCGGCCGTTTCCATCAGGGCCTTGCGGTCAGCACCTTCCAATTCAGAAGCCACTACCTTGAGCCCCGCCACATCAACCGCCGTGCTGGCCAGATCGGTGCCTGCCGAAGAGGCAAGTTTTGCCTTCAGGGCGTCCACTTCCTTCTCGAGCTGACGATTGCGATCAACAGTCTGCTGAACCTTTTCGATCACGGACTCCCGGGAGCCCTTCACCAGGCGCGCCGCTTCCCGAACGATCCGCTCGGTACCGTCAATCCAGTCCAGCGCGCCCATGCCGGTAACCGCTTCAATACGACGCACACCGGATGAAATACCACTTTCTGAGGTAATACGGAAAAGGCCGATGTCACCGGTGCGGGAAACGTGAGTACCGCCGCAGAGTTCAACAGAGTAGTTATCGGTACCCATGCTGAGCACCCGTACCACATCCCCGTATTTTTCACCGAACAACGCCATGGCACCCTTCTCCTGGGCCTTTTCCATGTCGGTAATTTCAGTCTGTACCGGGCTGTTTTCCAGAATCTGCTCGTTCACCTGGCGCTCGATCTCACGGAGCTGTTCCGGGGTAACCGCTTCGAAATGGGAGAAATCGAAACGCAGTTTGTCCGGGTCCACCAGCGAACCTTTCTGGCTCACATGCTCGCCCAGCACTTTGCGCAGGGCTGCATGCAGCAAGTGAGTGGCGGAATGGTTTCGCTTGGTGCGCTCCCGGCGGGCATGATCAATCCGTGCGTCCACTTCCAGCCCCGGGAAAAGTTCGCCTTCGATCAGGGTGCCAAGGTGCAGGTGGTTATCCCCTTCCTTGCGCGTATCCGTCACCTTGAACCGGCCACCACTCCAGGTCAGCAGGCCGGTATCACCAACCTGACCACCGGATTCGGCGTAAAAAGGCGTGCGCTCAAGCACCACAACGGCTTCATCGCCGGCTTCGGCGGTCTTCTCTTCTCCGTTGACAATGACCGCGCGGATTTTCTCGTGGCCGTCAATGTGCTCGTAACCGGTGAACTCGGTCTTGCCCTCGAGTTGCAGGCCGGCGGCGTTGTAGTCGATACCGAATTTACTGGCTGCCCGGGCACGCTCGCGCTGAGCTTCCATGGCTGTCTCATAACCTTCGTAATCCAGCGTCAGGCCGCGCTCACGGGCAATGTCGTTGGTCAGGTCGACCGGGAAACCATAAGTGTCATACAGCGTGAAGATGGTCTCGCCCGGAATCTCGCTGCCCTTCAGTTCAGCAATGTCTTGCTCAAGCAGGCGCAGGCCCTTGTCCAGGGTCTTGGCAAATTGCTCTTCCTCCTGCAGCAACACCTTTTCAATCTGTTTACGGCTGCTGACCAGTTGCGGGAAGGCATCGCCCATCAACTCGCACAAAGCGCCGGTGAGCTTGTAGAAGAACGGCCCGGTTGCACCCAGCTTGTTACCATGGCGCGCCGCGCGACGGATGATCCGGCGCAGCACAAAACCGCGGCCCTCGTTGGACGGCATCACGCCATCCGCGATCAGAAAGGCACAGGAGCGAATGTGGTCAGCAACAACACGCAGCGACGCTTCGGTCGTTGCCGCGCCACCCAGAATCTGCGAGGCAGCGGCCAGAAGATCCTGGAACAGGTCGATCTCATAATTGCTGTGTACACCCTGCAGAACCGCGGTGATTCGCTCCAGGCCCATGCCGGTGTCGACAGACGGCTTGGGCAGTTTCAGCATCTCGCCGTCGGCAGTACGGTTGTACTGCATGAATACCACGTTCCAGATCTCGATGTAGCGGTCGCCGTCTTCTTCCGGTGATCCGGGAGGTCCACCAGCGACATCCGGGCCGTGATCGTAGAAAATTTCGGTGCAGGGACCGCAGGGACCGGTGTCCCCCATCTGCCAGAAGTTGTCAGAGGCGTAACGGCCGCCCTTGTTATCGCCAATCCGGACGATACGGTCTGCCGGCACCCCGATTTCCTTGTTCCAGATATCGAAGGCTTCGTCATCTTCGGCGTAAACGGTTACCCAGAGCTTCCCCTGGGGCAGGTTCAGCCAGTTCTCGCCGGTAAGAAACGTCCAGGCGTAGTTGATCGCTTCCCGCTTGAAGTAGTCGCCAAAACTGAAGTTGCCCAGCATCTCGAAAAAGGTGTGGTGACGGGCGGTGTAGCCGACGTTTTCGAGGTCGTTGTGCTTGCCACCAGCGCGGACACATTTCTGGGTGGAGGTTGCCCGGGTGTAGTCACGCTCTTCACGACCCAGGAACAGGTCCTTGAACTGGTTCATTCCCGCATTCGTAAACAACAATGTGGGGTCGTCCGCAGGTACCAGCGAACTACTTGGAACAATGGTGTGACCTTGCTGTTTGAAATAATCGAGGAACGCCTGTCGCAATTCTGCGGTTTTCATAGCCCTTTGATACCTTTCCAGAAACCCGGCGGAAATGCCGCCCGGTCCGCGATTGAATACGAATACTTACATGCTTGTGCAAATCCGCTACTCTAGCACACGCCGAGAACAGGAAAAACGTGAAACATCACAGGAGATTCCATGCCCCGACGCTTCCATGACGCCGAGGAACTTTTCCCACCAGCCACCGCCCTTAAGCGCGCACTGGCCATTATTTACGACGGTTTGATCAGCATTGCCGTGCTGCTTGTTGCTACCTGGGGTTACACAATGGTGGCCGGATGGATCACCGGCTGGGATCGATACGAGGACATGGCCGAGGCAGGCAAGCTTTCCGGGGACCCGGGGCTGACATTCACCCTGTTTCTGGTTCTTTACCTGTTTTTCGGCTATTTCTGGACTCGCATCGGCCAGACCCTGGGCATGCAGGTATGGCGAATCCGTATCGAGAACCTCGACGGGACGTCGGTAAGCTGGACGAAGGCCCTGCGGCGCTATGTGACAGCGGCAGCGGTGATCTTCCTGACGCTACTGGCAAGCTACTACCTCGGGGCAGCAACACTGTTTCTGACCATCCCGGCGATCATCGCACTGTTCTATCCGATCAACGGCCTCTCGGTAACCGATCGCCTGTCAGACAGCGTCGTCGTCTCTGTTCCCAACGAATCCGATAAGAAAAAGCGCACGGCGAAATAACGGCCCGGGATCAGGCCGGGCCTGTTAACCGGCCCGGCGCATCAAGACAGCCCCGACAACGGCATTCACGGCGATTGGTGCCAGCACGGCCAGCATCGGGTTGAAGCCGTATACCAGGCTCATGGGCCCCAGAAGGTCCTGCATGTATTTAAACAGCAGCCCCACCATCAGACCGGTAAACACTCGAAAACCCATGGTGACAGAGCGCAAAGGTCCGAAAATAAAGGAGATGGCAACAAGCACCATCACAGCAGTACCCAGGGGCATCAGTGCTTTCTTCCAGAACGCCAGCCAGTAACGGGAGGCGTTGAGGTCTTGCTCTCCCAGGTACCGGGCGTAGGTGAACAAGCCGGTCATGGAGAGGTTTTCCGGTTTTACGATAAGAACACTGAGAACGCCCGGAGACAGGCCCGTCTCCCACCTCAGTGTCCGATTCTCGGAACGGATGGTTCTATCGCCTTCGAATTCGGTGGTGCGAACCTTCTCCAGAAGCCAGTAATCGCCCTGATAGATCGCCCGCTCCGCAAAGCTTGCGGCGCGCAATCGCCGGTCATCGTCCAGCCGGAAACGTGAGACACCATGAAGCACGCCATTGGGCTGCACCGCATTCAGGTGAATGTAGACATCTCCTTCCTTGTGCCAGACCCCGGACGCTGAAGCGACGTTGGTGCCGGCACCGAGTGCCACGGCCTTGTCGCTCTGGGCCACACGTTCAGCCGGCGGTGCTACGTATTCGCCGATCAATACGCCGAGAATAACCACAACCAGGGCCGGCTTCATGGCCGACCAGACAATGCGCTTCAGCGAGACGCCGGCCGCCCGAATCACCGTCAGCTCGGAGGAGCTGGCCATGGAACCAAGCCCCACCAGACACCCCATGAAGGCGCCAAGCGGCAGATAATCATAGATACGACGTGGCAGGGTGAGGAAGACATACCAGAGCGCTTCAAGAGTCTGGTAATCGTTCCGGGTATCCTCCAGCTCCGCGATGAAAGCGAAGATCAGATCCAGCGACAGCACCACGACCATCACCAGGAAAATTGCACCGCCAACGGTCCGCATTACATAGCCGTCAATCCTGCGCATGGGCGACCCCCTCCCGCATCAGGCGCCGGCGATGCAGCCAGGCCGGACCAAACTGCAGCCACAGGCCGAAACCAAGAAACAGTGCGTGAACCCAAAGCATGCCAACCCACTCGGGAACCTTGCCCTCCGCCAGCCAGTCCCGGGCAACGATCAGCAGCCCCAGATAGGTAACGTAGACGAGCATCGCTGGCAGCAGATGGAAAAACCTTCCCTGGCGAGGGTTGACCCGGCTCAGCCGAACCGCCAGCAGAGTCACCACGGGAACAATCAGAGGCAGCGAGAAGCGCCAGTGCAACAAAGCACGATCTTCCAGGCGATCTGACTGCATCAGACTCCAGGTACTGGCCCCCTCCTCCAGCTCCCGGGTGCCGGCTTTTCCGCTCTCGATCTTCAGGCCATAGGCCTCGAAATCAATGATGTTGTAATCCAACTGGCCGGCTGCACCCTCAAACCGGCCGCCCTCTTCCAGAATCAGGAAGCGACTTCCGGTCTCGGGGTCCACCAGCTGGGAGCCCGAATCTGCGGTGATAATGGTCAGGCCCTGACCGTCTGCCGCGTATTCTGCAATAAAGACACCCTGAAGCTGGCGCTTATCGTCACTCAGGCCTTCGGTATAGGTGACCCGTCCGCCCGAGGAGAAATCCTGGAAGCGGCCAGGCGCCAGCATCTCGAACTCCGTCGCTTTGCGCTGCTCGTTAAAAATCTGCTCAACCTGATTCATTCCCCAGGGCGACACGTAAAGGCTCATGGCGCCAACAATGATCATTACCGGAAAGCTGCACAACAGGGTTTTCCCCAACAAGGCCTTGTCGCTGACGCCGCAGGCAAACAGCACGGTCATCTCACTTTCCAGGTACATGCGGCCGTAGGCGAGCAGGATGCCGATAAACAAACCCAGAGGCAGTATCAGTTCGAGGAATCCCGGAAAACGGTACGCCATGATCTCGAACAGCACACCGGCGGAAATACTGCCCTCGGCGGCACTGTCGAGGTATTTCAGGAAACGGCCGCTCATAAACACCATCAGCAGAATGCCCGAAACGGCAACCATGCTGATCATGATCTGGCGATTGAGGTAACGGAAAATGATGTTCAAATCAGTCTCTCTGGCCGTATTCGCTGAAACGTGGAGGAAGCTGGGAACTGCGCGTATTCTATGTAACCTTGGTGCCGAATGACAGAGCAGCGGGAATACACAGATACGAGGCCGCGGACGGGCACCGAACCCGCGCCAATCGCTTGATAATTCTCCCTCAAGCCCCAATGCTAGACTAAATCAGAATCAAGAATGATTTCCGCCGCCGGCGGATGTCTCGCGAACAATCAACAGGAGTTGCCATGAATTTCAGCCTGAGCAGTAAAGCCATCGCCAGTACCAAAGCAGACTGCCTTGTAATCGGCTTGCCTGAAAAGGGTGCCTGGCCAGATTCGACAAATCAGGCCGATGAGGCTCTGGGCGGGCTGATCAGAACACTCCAGAAAGCCGACGACCTTTCCGGCAAGAATGCCACCACCTTGACCATTCCCCTGACGGACCAGCCCTGGAGCCGTCTGCTTGTGGTTGGCACCGGTAAAGAGGCTGATCGCAGCCCTGCCAACTACCGCAAAGCTCTGATCGCGATGATGACCGCGCTCAAGGACGGTCCGTCGAAAAGCGTCGCTATTGCCCTTGCAGATACCCCTGTAACCGGCGAAGAAGCCGTGAGCTCAGAAGCAGCCCTTCTCAGCCTGATCGGCCGGACGCTTGAAGATCAGCTTTACACTTTCACCGACTTCAAGAGCGAAAAACCCGCCGCCCGGAAGCTCAACAAAGCCGTTGTGCATGCCTCCAGTGCCGGCAAGGCCCTCAAGGATGCCTTCAATCTGGGACTGGCCACCGGGCGCGGCATGAACCTGACCCGGGATCTCGGCAATACCCCGCCCAACATCTGCCACCCGGAGTGGCTGGCCCAGCAAGCCAAGAAACTGGCCAAGGACCACGACTGCATCAAGACCGAAGTGCTTGATGAGAAGCAGATGGAAAAAATGGGCATGAACACCATCCTGGCCGTGGGCAAAGGCAGCACACAGCCGCCGCGCCTGATCGTAATGGAATACCGTGGCGGCAAGGCCAAAGACAAGCCTCATGTTCTTGTCGGCAAGGGCATTACCTTTGATACCGGCGGTATCAGCCTCAAGCCCGGCGAAGGTATGGATGAGATGAAGTACGACATGGGCGGCTCCGCCAGTGTCTTCGGCGCCATGAAAGTCCTGGCCGAAACCCAGCCCAAGATCAACGTGGTGGCCGTGATTGCCGCGGCGGAAAACATGCCGGACGGCGGCGCTTCCCGCCCGGGCGATATCGTGACCACCCTCTCGGGCATGACCGTCGAAATCCTCAACACCGACGCCGAGGGCCGACTGGTCCTGTGCGACGCCCTCACCTACGTGAAGAAATTCGACCCGGCCGCCGTCATCGACCTGGCAACCCTGACCGGCGCCTGCATCATTGCACTTGGCAACCAGGCCACCGGCCTGCTCGCCAATAACGATGACCTGGCCAACGAACTGCTGGCTGCCGGCGAACGTGCCGGTGACCGGGCATGGCGTCTACCGCTCTGGGACGAATACCAGAGCCAGCTGGACAGCAACTTCGCCGACATGGCCAACATCGGCGGCCGCCCGGCCGGCACCATCACCGCGGCCTGCTTCCTGTCCCGGTTCGCCAAGGACTACCGGTGGGCCCACCTGGACATCGCCGGCACCGCCTGGCATTCCGGCAAAGCCAAAGGCTCCTCCGGCCGTCCGGTCCCTCTGCTGGTCGACTACCTGATGTCCCATGCCGGAAAATAACCCGGCGCCCTCTCCGGAAACCGGCAGCCCTGCTGCCGGAGCTTCCGGCCAGGAGGACCGGAACCAACGCTACTGGTTCCACATCCTCGCCCAGAACACCCCCGCCGCCCGCAACCTCCACGCCGTCAAACTCGTGGACAAAGCCTGGCAGCAGGGTGACCGTGTGTGCATCGTCTGCGATACCATGCAACACGCTGAAGAGCTGGACGACCTGCTCTGGAACTTCAGCCCCGACGCCTTCATCCCCCACAGCATTGTGCCCGACTCGGCCACCACCTGCTCCGATCCCGTCGGCATACTGCTCTGCCCGCCCGCTCCAGGGGATTGGGATACGGTGATCATTCTCTCGGCCACCTTGCCGGCAGATGCGGACCGTTTTAAGCGGCTTGCGCTGGTTGCCCATAACGACCCGAATGTGCTGAATCAGGCCCGGTCGCATTTCAAGCAGTTGCGGGCTCTCGGGATTGAACCCAGGGTTCATGATCAGCGGAAGCGGGGGTAGCTTTTGTCGGGTTACGCTGCGCTAACCCGTATATGGTCTCCTCCCCGTTTGCAAGGTCTCAGCACTCAATGTCAGGGACAGGTT
>PYVH01000059.1 GCA_003030785.1 Marinobacter sp. B9-2
TATCCTGGCGCATTGCGACGCCGATTAGGAGGGGAGGAGACCATCTCATCGACCTACCATTCGATACCGGTTACGCCTTGTGGCGAATGTGCCAGCACCTGTGGATCCGGGCGTTGCGCTGAAAATCCTTGTCCAGGGTATCCCGGGTAACTTCGGCAATCTCGAACTCGCTTTCCAGCGCCTCATCCAGCTTGAACCGCCGGAAGTTGTTGGAAAAGATCAGCAACCCGTCGGAACTCAGCCGCGCCATGGCCTGCCGGACCAGTTTCGGATGATCCTTCTGGATATCCAGAACGCCCGCCATCCGAGCGGAATTGGAGAAGGTAGGCGGGTCCATGAAAATAAGATCGAACCGCTGGTCTACTGTGTTGCGGTCCGCCAGCCAGGCCAGGCAATCCGCCTGCTCTACCCGGTGCTTCTTCGGGTCGGCGCCGTTCAGGGCCAGATTTTCCTCGGCCCAGCCAACATAGGTCTTTGACATATCCAGGCTCAGAGACCGGCTAGCGCCTCCAACCACGGCGTGAACGGTAGCAGCGCCGGTATAGCAGAACAGGTTCAGAAACCGCTGGTTTGCCGAGTGTTGCTGAATCCAGTGCCGCACCGGCCGATGATCGAGGAACAGTCCGGTGTCCAGGTAATCCTTCAGGTTCACCTTCAGCACGCAGCCATGCTCGTGAACCTTGAAGAACTCGCCACTGGCCGCCTGCTTTTCGTACTGGCTGGTGCCCGTCTGGCGCTGACGCTGCTTGCACACCATCTCTTCCCGCTCCACGCCCAGCGCTTCGGGAATAACCGCAAGGGCTTCGGCCAGGCGTTCACGGGCGGAGCGCTCGTCCACCGATTTCGGCGCGGCATACTCCTGCACGTGAACCCTGCCCTCATAGATATCGATTGCCAGGGCAAACTCCGGCATGTCGGCATCGTAAAGACGGTAGCAACCAATGCCCTGCTTTCTTGCCCACTGGCCAATGGTTTTCATGTTTTTCCTGAGGCGGTTGCGGAGCATGGCCGCACGTTCCTCGCTGGCAATACGAGGGGTAACCTCACCGGGAATATCGGGCGCCCGAGGTGTCATGGCGCTGACGTCATTGATCTCAAACAGCAGCAACTGAGCTGGCAGCTTGCCGTTGAAAAGTCGATACTGCTTGTAGCTCCGCAAACCGATGGATTTTCCGAATTCCGGGGCGCCGGTAAATACGCCAAGGCGCCAGCCCGGAACCGTGCGTTTCACTGCATCACCCAGGGCCTGATACAGGGCGCCCAGCTCCCTGCGCTCACTCAACCGCTCGCCGTAGGGAGGATTGGTCAGCACCAGCCCCTGATCGGACCAGTCACCCTCCAGATCCAAAGCGTCGACCGCCCGCGCTTCAACGTGGACAACACTCTCCAGCCCCGCTCTCTGAATGTTTTTCCAGGCCGTCGCGATGACCCGGCTATCCTGATCAAAGCCCGCCAGTCTCGGGATGCGCCCCTGTTTGCCTTCATGGGCGCGGCGCTCCGCTTCCTGGCGCAGGGACAACCAGAGTTCCGGCTGGTGCCCGGGCCATTTCTCGAAGCCGAACCGTTCCTGCTTGCGGCCGGGCGCCATGTCCAGCGCCATCATGGCGGCTTCAATAACAAGAGTGCCGGAGCCACACATCGGGTCCAAGAAATCGCCACCGGCCGCGGCAATCTCGGGCCAGCCCGCGCGCATCAGCAATGCTGCCGCCAGGTTTTCTTTCAGGGGGGCTATCCCTTTATCCGTACGGTAGCCGCGCATGTGCAGGCTGTGACCACTAAGGTCGATGCCCAGTGACAGTCTTCCCCGATTGAGACGGGCGGAGACAATCACATCGGGATTCTTGGCATCAACTGAAGGACGAGGGCCGCCGTTGGCCTGGAACCGATCCACAATGCCGTCCTTTACCCGTTGCGCACCGTACTGGGTATTCCGGATGGCCTCGTTCTGGCCGAGGAAAGTCACCCGGAAGCTGCCATGCACCGGAATATGCTGCTGCCAGTCCATGTGCACAACGCCGTCATAGAGTTGATCGCCGCTGTTGGCATCCACTTCATCAATATGAAGGATCAAGCGGTTGGCCAGGCGTGACCACAGGCAAGCGCGGTAGCCAGCCTCCAGAGAACCTTCCACCCAGACTCCGGCCGGCGCATTGCGCACGGGGTCCAGGCCAAAGGTGCTGAGCTCGTCCGCCAGAAGGTATTCCACTCCCTTCGGGCAGGTTACGAAAAATACAGATTTGGACAAGTTCAACTCCTGGTTCATCGACGGCTTGAGGTAAGTTTCCGGAATAACGGCTGTTCCGGAAATTGCAGCAATTCTTTAGTTCACATAACTATAAAAAAAGCGTCACATAGATGAAATAATTAGTGTACATCCGCGCAAGGTTCGACTTACCTTGTAATTGACGCGTCGTTCCGGAGGGCACTAAACCCTCCGTTAACAGGATCCTGACTGCTCTGGCTTGAGCTGACAATAGTGGGTTATCCCGGAGGGGTAACACTTGTCGCAGCCACTGCAGATGTGTACACGCTTGTTCTGTTAATCCATTAGTGAGGAACGGCATGAAAAGACAGAAAAGAGACATGTACGCTCGTGCATTCAAGCGGGGTTATCTCGCTGGCGTGTCCGGTAAATCAAAAGACAGCTGCCCGATTGAACAGGCGGAAGTTCGCCAGGAATGGCTGAACGGGTGGCGAGAAGGCCGCACAGATCAATGGGAGGGCATGACCGGCGTATCCGGCATCCACAAATTGGCTAACGTTACGACGGCGTGACGCCTGAACTAACCCCGAATCTTAATCTGATCTTTTTCTATACAATTTGACGCAGTACTCAGAGCAACCCAAATGGGGCCTCCCGCCCCATACCATGCGATGAAGCGCCACGGGGTTCGTTCCCCGCTCGGGCCCGCTAAGCGGGCCCACCTTCGTTCTGGGGCACAGGAAATCACTTTAACTGCCGGATCGCCTCAACCGCTTCTTTAATCAACTCAGGCCCGCGATAGATAAACCCGGTGTACACCTGCACCAGCTTGGCACCGGCACGAACTTTTTCTGCCGCACTCTCGCCATCGGTAATACCACCCACCCCAATAATCGGCAGTGACTCACCCAGCTCGGCGTAGAGCCCTTTTATAACCCTGAGAGATGCCTCTCGAACCGGGGCGCCGCTGAGGCCACCAGCTTCATCTGCATGGGCATGACCCGCCACGGCATCACGGCTGATCGTTGTATTGGTGGCTATGACGCCGTCCAGTCCCGTCTCGCGCAGCGCAGATGCCACAAAGCGGATACCCTCATCATCCATGTCCGGGGCAATCTTCACAGCCACCGGCACGTAGCGACCATACTGCTTGTCACACTTGAGCTGTTCATCCTTGATCGCTTCGAGCAAACCTTTCAGGGAATCGCCAAACTGCAGATCCCGGAGCCCCGGCGTGTTGGGCGATGACACATTCACTGTGATGTAATCAGCCCGTGTGTAAACCGCCGCAATCCCCTTCCGGTAATCCGACTCGGACTGGTCGTTAGGGGTATCCTTGTTCTTGCCGACATTGATTCCGAGCACACCTTTGTAGCGACGGTTATCCACGCGCGCCAACAGGTGATCCAGCCCCTCATTATTGAAGCCCATGCGGTTGATGATGGCCTGATGTTCCGGCAACCGGAACATTCGAGGCTTGGGGTTTCCGGGCTGCGCCAGGGGCGTGACCGTGCCCACCTCAATAAATCCGAAGCCCAGGGCGCCAAGCGCATCGAGATGATCGGCGTTTTTATCGAGACCTGCTGCCAGCCCCACGGGGTTTGGGAATTCCAGCCCCATAACATTCACTGGCAATGAATCTATCTTTGGTGAAAAAGCGTTCAAAACGCCCAATCGGTGCGCAAGATCCAGACCATTCAATGCAACATTGTGAGCCTGCTCCGCCGGCAGACGGAAAAGCAGGTTGCGGATAACGCCGTACATCTGAAAAAACTCCCCTGATCCAAGTGGGCGGAGTATACCGGAAGTTTTCCACAGCATCCCGGGATAGAACCAAATCAGTCGTAAATGACTGTATCATGGCAGTCTCGTGACCTTTTCCACGGAATCTGTGGATAAACCTGTTGAAAATCCCGGGGCAACGGTTGCCATCCCTTGATAACTGCGCCAATCTACAGATTGATCATTTTTTGACCAGTTATTTTTCCCAATATTTTCAATGGTTTATATATTTTTTACTTGCCTGTCGACAAATCCTGAACAAAATGTTATCGAGTCACCGTTCTGCAATGATGTGCATAAATCACTTGAAATCTCTCCTTTTGCCCGACCCTGCCAAAGCCCTTGAGAATAACGTTATACTGACACCTGTCTTCTGATCTGGAGTGCTTCAATGCAAGAGCCGATTTCCCCCGCCCAACAGCACCGGGAAAACCTCGCGGGCGAAATGAAGGCAGCCTCGCGCGTAACCATTATCGGGATGATTCTCGATGCCGTGCTCGGGATCATAAAAGTCATTGGAGGTGCTCTTTTTCATTCCCAGGCTCTCCTGGTGGACGGCATTCACTCCTTCACGGATGTCGCCTCAGACCTCGTTGTTCTTGGCGTGATGAAGGTTTCCCGCCAGGAGCCAGATGACGACCATCCCTATGGCCATCAACGAATCGAAACCTTCGGCACCCTGGTTCTCGGGAGTATTCTGATCGCGGTAGGTGCGGCCCTCGCCTGGGAAAACACCCTGCGATTGATGGAAGGTGGCGTGGATACCGTGCCGGGCTGGCCGGTTCTGGTGGCGGCTGCAGTATCCGTCGCCAGCAAGGAATGGATATTCCGGTACACTCGTCACGTTGGTTTGAAGATCCGCTCCGACCTTATTACTGCCAATGCCTGGCACAGCCGCACAGATGCGTTTTCCTCGGTGGTCGTTCTGGTTTCCACGGCCGGCGCCATGCTCGGCATGGTCTGGCTGGATGTCTTCGCCGCCGTGGTGATCGCCGGCATCATTATTCACATTGGCTGGAAATTTACCTGGGACAGCGTCAAGGAGCTTGTGGATACCGGCCTCTCCCAGGAAGACACGGAGATGCTCAAGAGTATCGCCCGGGACACCGACGGCGTGCGCAACGTCCACGAACTCCGCAGCCGGCGCATGGGCCACGACATTCTGCTGGATATTCACCTGGTGGTTCGACCGGAAATCAGCGTGTCGGAGGGTCATCAGATTGGTATGCACGTGGTGTCAGGTATGCGAGATGCCCTGGACAACATCCGGGACATCAACTTCCACATCGACGCCGAGAATGACGAAGATCACCCGGTGACATCCGAACGCCTGCCCTCACGGCAGGACATACGTGCCATCATTTCACAGCACCTGGGTGAGCTTCCCCATCACAGTCGTCTGCGGCTTCACTATCTGAGAAACAAAGTGCATCTCGAACTTTTCCTTGAGGAGCCGGGGGCAGAAACCGTGTTCTCCTCCGCGAACATCAGGGAACAACTCCGGGACTATACCTGGTTTGGCAGCGTCCGGGTCTGGGTGGCTGGCCCCTGAAAACAGGGGCCGTGCACTTTACCGACGGCGGTTCTCTTCCATTCTTGAAAGAAATTCCTGCATGATCAGGGTATAGAGTTCGCCCCCTAGGAAGCGGTCTTCCACACCGGCATCAATGCTCGGGTTGTCGTTGACTTCGATCACCGCAACCCGGTTCCCGGACTGCTTGATATCCACACCATAAAGCCCATTGCCAATCAGCCTGGTCGCATTAAGGGCTGCCTGAATGACATTCCTCGGCACCTCATAGGTGGGCATGGTCTCAAAGCCACCGCTCTCACTCTCGGATTCGCCATGCTGGTAAATCTGCCAGTGGCCTTTCACCATCATGTACTTGCAGGCGTAAATCGCCCGGCCACCCAGCACACCGATGCGCCAGTCGTAATCGGTGTACAGGTATTCCTGGGCCAGCACCAGGGCCGACTGTTTGAACAAATCTCTGAGGCCGGCACGGAGAGTCTTCTCGTCCTCTGCCTTGGTTACGCCCCGGGAAAACGCGCCATCCGGAATCTTGATGACCACCGGGAAGCCCAGCTCACTAATGACCTGCTCGACAGCGTTTTTCTGATCTTTTGACAGGATCAGGGTCTTGGGCGTGGGAACCTTGTTGTTCTTCAACAGATCCGCAAGGAACACCTTATTGGTGCATTTCAGGATCGATACCGGGTCGTCAATAACCACCATGCCCTCAGCGGCCGCCTTGCGAGCGAAGCGGTAGGTATGGTGGTCAATGGCGGTGGTTTCCCGGATGAACAGACCGTCGTATTCCGGCAGGCGCATGTAATCCCGGCGGGTAATCTGCTCAACGTTAATGCCCAGCTTGCGTCCGGCTTTTTCGAAGCGCTTCAGAGCGACCTTGTCACTCGGAGGCATCTCCTCGTCCGGATTGACCAGCACAGCCAGATCATAGCGGTAACGGCGACGGGTCCTTGGCTTACGCCACACCATGCTGCTGAAACGATCCAGGGCGGCAGCGAACACGTCCTGTTCGTGTTCGCCGAGATCCGCAGGAGCGGCCGGCTTCATAGACTCGATCTGCCACTGCTTGCGGCGCTTGAAGACGATCTCAAGAATCGGGCACGGGAAACGCTCGAACAGCGCCCGGGCGACCGGTTTGAGATCCGGATGTTCGGCCTGGCCAAAGTAGGTCCGGATCCGGACTTCATGGGTGGCAGCGCGCTCATCGCTGGCGGGATCAATCGCCGAACCCGCCGCTTCCAGCCAGTTGATGACGCTCTCATCAAGCTCTTCCAGCTCGAGCGAAAACAATCCTTTCCGGCCAAGATCGTTAAGCGTCATCACCGAAGGGACCACATGGTGGCCACGGGCCTCTGCCAGGAGCGAGCAGTAATAGCCCTTGCTCAGGTAACGGGCGCTCTGGCAAAGGTTGATGACCCTCACCCGGCTGGCCGGCGGTGCCGAGAACTGGAGATACTGATCGAACGTCAGCACATCTTCACTGGGGTAATAGGGCGCCCAGTCTTTGGCGCGGTCCACTACGATGAGCAATCGGGACATTAAAGGCGTTCCTCCCTGAAAGGTGATGCCTGGGGTCGTTGCCGCCACAATACGCCGGTCACGATCCCTGCACAATCGGCGAATAATGCGTGCTTTTACGCATCCTGGCAGTCTTTGCGTACCACTGACTCTCAACCATAATAGCCGCATACGGGAAGCCCACCAGCATGCCCTCCAAGTCTTCTCAAGGCCGCACCTCAATGCCTGATTTCCAGCTCCGACAAGCCACCAGCAAGGATCTCGACGCCCTGGTTTTGCTTGAAAACCGGTGTTTCACCGAGGACCGTCTGTCCCGGCGCAGCTTTCGCCGTTTTCTGGAAATGCCCAGGGACCGATTGATAGTGGCTGAGGCCGATGGCGAATTGGTGGGGTATTGCCTGGTTCTGATGAGCGCGGCTACCCGGCTGGCCCGCATTTACTCCATTGCTGTTTCGCCAACGGTGCGCGGCCAGGGCGTAGGCGAGAAGCTGGTGCGTGAGGCGGAATCCGAAGCGGTGGATGCCGGCCGTATTATCATGCGCCTGGAGGTCCGTGAAGATAATAAAGGTGCAATCGCACTCTACAAGCGCCTGGGCTATCGCCAGTTTGGCACCTACCGGGACTACTACGAAGACCACGGCACTGCCCTGCGTTTTGAGCGGCGAATCCTGTTCTACGAGCCGTCCCGGGAATTCCCCGCGGTGCCCTATTACCCGCAGACCACGGATTTTTCCTGCGGCCCCGCCGCCCTGATCATGGCCATGGCCGCTCTGGATGAGCAGCAACCTCTGACAACGCTGGAAGAACTGAGATTATGGCGGGAGGCGACCACCATCTTCATGCTCGCCGGCCACGGCGGCTGCGGCCCCCACGGACTGGCACTCGCGGCCTGGAACCGGGGCTTTGAAGCCAGTGCGTGGATCAGCATGGAAGGTGCCCTGTTCAAGGACACCGTCAGAAGCGAGGACAAAAAGCGAGTACTGGAACTGGTCCATGAGGGCTTTTTGAATGACATCGGCCAGACCGGCATCCAGCTGCACCACGACCCGCTGACTCTGGAAGCCATGGCAGAGGCCCTACACGAGGGCCGGGTTCCGGTGATCCTTATCAGCACCTGGAAACTGAACCGAAGCCGCGTCCCCCACTGGGTAACCGTCTGTGCGATTGACGACCAGTTCGTGTACCTGCACGATCCGGAAATAGACGTGGAAATGGGCGAAACCGTCGCCGACAAGCAATACCTGCCAGTCGACAAACGGGTATTCAGCCAGATTTCCCGCTATGGCAGGAACCAGCCATTGCAGGCCGCAGTCATCGTTGGCCCGAAACGGCCGGCCTGATTACCCCGTCCGCAAGGCCGCCTCTTTCAACTCGGCGATATCGTCCCGCAGACGGGCGGCCGTTTCGAAATCCAGCTCGGAAGCGGCCTTGTACATTTCGTCCTCCAGACGGGATACCTCCTTGAGGACTTCTTCGGGAGACCGATTACCAGCCTTGGCCCGATACTGCTCGGCCTCTTCGGCTGCCTTCTCGCCCGGACGCTCCGCCTTGCGCCGGCCACGACCGCCGCCACCGGCACCTTCCATAATGTCGGCAATCTTCTTTTTCAGGCCCTGCGGGGTAATGCCCTGCTCCAGATTATGAGCTTCCTGCTTGGCCCGGCGACGCTCTGTCTCATCAATGGCCCGCTGCATGGAACCTGTAATCCGGTCACCGTAGAGAATGGCCTTCCCGTGAACATTCCGCGCCGCACGACCCATGGTCTGGATCAATGACCGCTCGGAGCGGAGGAAGCCTTCCTTGTCGGCATCCAGAATGGCCACCAGCGAGACCTCTGGCATGTCCAGACCTTCCCGAAGCAGGTTGATGCCCACCAGCACATCGAATTCCCCTCGCCGGAGGTCCCGGATGATCTCGACCCGCTCCACAGTGTCGATGTCCGAGTGCAGATAGCGAACCTTGATGTCGTGTTCCATCAGGAAGTCGGTGAGATCCTCGGCCATACGCTTGGTCAGAGTGGTGACCAGAACCCGTTCCTTCACCTTCACCCGTGTATGGATTTCCGAGAGCAGATCGTCCACCTGGGTGGACGCGGGACGCACTTCGATTTCCGGATCCAGCAGGCCAGTTGGGCGCACCACTTGCTCCACCACCTGCCCCGCATGCTCGGCTTCGTAATTAGCCGGCGTTGCAGAAACGAAAATCATCTGTGGTGCGATTCGCTCCCATTCTTCAAACTTCATGGGCCGGTTATCCAGTGCCGATGGAAGGCGGAACCCGTACTCAACCAAGGTTTCCTTCCGAGACCGGTCGCCCTTGTACATGGCGCCGATCTGGGGAATGGTCACATGGGACTCGTCCACCACCAGCAAGGCGTTTGGCGGCAGGTAATCAAACAGTGTCGGTGGCGCCTCACCGGGACGACGACCGGAGAGATAGCGCGAGTAGTTCTCGATGCCGTTGCAATAGCCCAGCTCCAGCATCATTTCGATGTCGTACCGGGTGCGCTCTTCCAGGCGCTGGGCTTCCACCAGGCGGTTGTTGTCCCGCAACTGCTGCAGCCGTTCATCCAGCTCCACCTTGATATGCTCAACCGCATCCAGCACCGTTTGCCTGGGCGTCACATAGTGGGATTTCGGGTAAATGGTAACCCGGGGCACCCGGCGAAGGACCTCACCGGTCAGTGGGTCGAAATAGCTGAGATTCTCCACCTCGTCATCGAACAGTTCGATGCGGATCGCCTCTTTTTCCGATTCCGCCGGAAATACATCGATCACATCGCCCCTCACCCGGTAATTGGCCCGGTGAAACTCGACATCGTTCCGGGTGTACTGAAGTTCGGCGAGGCGCCGGAGAATAAACCGCTGATCAATCTGATCGCCCCGGTCCAGATGCAGCATCATCTTCAGATAGGACTGGGGATCACCCAGGCCGTAGATGGACGAAACCGTCGCCACGATGATGGCGTCCGGTCGCTCCAGCAATGCCTTGGTTGCCGACAGACGCATCTGCTCGATGTGCTCGTTAATGGAAGCGTCTTTCTCGATAAACGTGTCCGACGAGGGCACATAGGCTTCGGGCTGGTAGTAGTCGTAATAGGAGACGAAATACTCTACGGCGTTGTCGGGAAAGAATTCCTTGAACTCACCATAAAGTTGGGCTGCCAGGGTCTTATTATGGGCCATGATGATCGTTGGCCGCTGAATCTCCTGAATCACGTTGGCGATAGTGAAGGTTTTACCCGAGCCGGTTACCCCCAGCAACGTCTGGTGCGCGAGACCGGAATGAATGCCATCCACCAGCCCCTCGATTGCCTTGGGCTGATCACCCGCTGGCTGGAACGGTGAATCCACTTTGAATACACCTTCTCTGGCGGAAACGTTTGCCTGATTACTGGCCATAACTGGCGGAAACCTCCGGTAAAACCGATGCAGGGGCGTAACAGCCCCTACCATTCGAGAAATTTAGCGATACACTGGCTTCATGATACCATCAGTGCGATCGACGGCTGGGCGAAAATCAGCCAGCAGCTCTGGCACCCGGCGGTCGCAGCCCTATCAGACGCAGCTTTAAGGAGCGCAAGTTTGGACCTTCAACTTTCCAGCCGAGTACAGGCAATCAAGCCCTCTCCCACCCTCGCAGTCACCAACAAGGCTGCGGAACTCCGTGCCGCAGGCCAGGACATTATCGGCCTGGGTGCCGGCGAGCCGGACTTCGACACACCTGATCACATCAAACAGGCAGCCATTGAAGCCATCAATAACGGCCAGACCAAATACACTGCCGTGGATGGTACGCCAGCCCTGAAAAAAGCGATTATTGCGAAGTTCAAACGGGACAACGGTCTGGATTACGAAGCCAACCAGATACTGGTAAGCAGTGGTGGCAAACAGAGCTTTTTCAACCTCGCACTTGCCACACTGAACCCGGGTGACGAAGCCATTATCCCGGCGCCCTACTGGGTTTCCTACCCGGACATGGTGCTGGTGGCCGAGGGCAAACCGGTCATTATCGAAACCGGCGCCGAGACCCGCTTCAAGATCACTCCAGAGCAGCTGGAAAATGCCATCACCGAGCGTACCCGCCTGTTCGTGATCAACAGCCCCTCGAACCCGAGCGGCATGGCCTACACCCTGGAAGAGCTGCAGGCCATCGGCGAGGTGCTGAAGAAGCACCCGAACATCATGATCGCCACTGACGACATGTACGAACCGATCCTGTGGACCGGCAAGCCGTTCTGCAACATACTGAACGCCACCCCGGAATTGTACGACCGCACATTCGTGCTCAACGGTGTGTCCAAGGCCTACTCCATGACTGGCTGGCGTATCGGCTACGCGGCTGGCCCGGCGAAAATCATCGGCGCCATGAAGAAGATCCAGTCCCAGAGCACCTCCAACCCGGCCTCTATCTCCCAGGCAGCGGCACAGGCTGCGCTTGATGGCGATCAGGCCTGTGTAGGCGAGATGGTCAAGGCCTTCAAGGAACGCCACGACTGGCTGGTAGAGGCCCTGAACAAGCTTCCGGGCGTTGAGTGCCTGAACGGCGACGGTACCTTCTATGTGTTCCCCAGCTTCCAGGGCGCCATTGACGCCGATTCCAGCGTCAGCACCGACGTTGAATTCGCCGAGAAACTGCTGACCGACGCCGGCGTGGCACTGGTCCCGGGCTCCGCCTTCGGCTGCCCCGGCCACATGCGCCTGAGCTTCGCCACCAGCATGGAGAACCTGGAAAAGGCGATCGAACGTCTGCAGAAAGCGCTTGGCTAAAAAGTTCTGGCCAGGGGTTGACGGGGCGGTATTGCCAACTTAATATACGCGCCTCGTCACACGACGACGTTCCCCGATAGCTCAGTTGGTAGAGCAACGGACTGTTAATCCGTTTGTCGCTGGTTCGAGCCCAGTTCGGGGAGCCACTATTCTGAAAGCCCGCTAATTCTTTGAGTTAGCGGGTTTTTTATTGCCTCGGTTTTGGTTCTGACTTCGGTTGTTGAGAGCAAGTCCTGCCCTAGCCTTCGTGTTTGGGGGCGGGCCAGCCAGCAGGTCTTTCCAAAACACGCTACAAGCACGTCCGTGTGCGCTTGAATCGGGCCATCCCTGGCCCTCTACAGTTTTGGAAAGACCTGCTGGCAGGCCCGTTCAGACGTTTCAGGGATACCGAAAAACGAATAGAGATGGGCCAACGCCTCAAAGCCGGACCGACTTATCAGACCTGCCTTTCCCAATCAGACCGATGTTCTCTCCACGGACTGGCGATTAGACCATTGAACTATAACTGCCATGTTCGTGACGGTGGCGTATGGGCGCCCTCCCAAAAATGTCTGTGGCCATGGATGGCCACAGCCAAGCGCACATGGATGTGCTCGTAGCGTTTTTTGGGAGGGCGCCCATACGCCACCAGCCCCTAAGCCAGAAGGCTAGGTCTGGACTCAAACGCCGGACAAAGCTATAGCCCTATCACCTCAGAGTGAATAGCCTCCAAGGCAGCCAACGGGTCAGACGCCTGAGTAATTGGGCGTCCAATAACCAAGTAGTCGGAACCGGCCTTGAGGGCATCTGTAGGCGTCATGATGCGCTGCTGATCGCCTTTATCGGCAGTCAACGGACGGATACCCGGTGTGATCAACTTGAAGTCGGCGCCCTGCTCGGCTTTGAGCTTTGGTGCCTCTTGCGCGGAGCAGACGACGCCGTCGAGGCCGCAGTTTTTTGTGAGGGTTGCCAGGCGGGATACCTGAGCCTCGGGGGAGTCGTTGATGCCGATGCCGGCCAGGTCGTCGGCGTTCATGCTGGTGAGGACGGTGACGGCGATCAGAAGCGGGCGGTCCGCCCCGAAAGCTTCAAGACGCTCCCGGCAGGCGGTCATCATTTTCTCGCCACCAGAGGCATGGACGTTCACCATCCACACACCCAGGTCGGCCGCGGCTGCAACAGCTGCCGATGTGGTGTTGGGGATGTCGTGGAACTTCAGATCCAGAAACACCTCGAATCCGCGTTTCTGGAGTCCCTCCACCAGCTGGGGGCCGGAACGGGTGAACAGTTCCTTGCCCACTTTCAGGCGGCACTTGGCCGGGTCCAGCTTGTCGACCAGCTCGAGGGCCGGATTCTGGGAGGGGAAGTCGAGGGCGACGATGATCTTGGGATCGTTGGCGGTTTGCACGTTCACTTGTCCTGCGGAAATTCGGTAAAGGTTTATTCGGCTTCAACACCCTGAATCGGGCGGACGGTTTCCCACTGCTTGCAGCTCGGGCACAGCCAGTGGAGCTGACGACCGGAAAAGCCACAACTGGCACAGCGATAAACCGGACGGTTGGCCAGTATCAGGTGGCCAATGCGGCTCACCAGCCTGCCCTCGTCGGTGGTCATGCCTTTCTCGTAGCCGGCCATCTCCACCAGCCGTAGCAGACCACGGACGCTCGGGCGGGTTTCCAGTTCCTTTCTCAGCAGGTCGATGGCTGCCGGTCGCCCCGAGGCGCGCTCTACGGATTCCACGAGGGCCAGCAGCAGACTGGTACTCGGATAGTTTTCGTATAGTTTGCGCAGCTTTTTCGCCAGCCGGCCAATGTCGCCATGTTCGTGCTCAAGCTTCATCAGGCGGTCGATCGCTTCCGGCCCGAACTCGGCGTTCTGGTCAAACACTTTCAGGCACTGGTTGCCGGCTTCGCGATAACTGCCCTGGCGAACCAGAAGCTTCATCAGAATCAGGTTGGCCCGAACGCAGGAGCGATCGTATTCAAGCGCTTCCTTGGCCAGCTTCTGGGCGGCCCAGCGATCGTCGTGTTTCAGGGATTCTTCGGACAGCTCGCAGGTCAGATAGGCCAAAACCTTGAACATGGCCGGGTCAGCATCGCCCCGGGTCAGGGTCCGTGCGACTTCGGCAGCTTTGGCCCATTCCTTCTCTTGCTGGTAAAGGTCAATCAGCTGCTGGGAGGAATGCCGCCCGTATTCCTTGTCGCCCATCAGCTGGTGCAGCAGGGCCTCCGCACGATCCAGCAGACCGGCCTTAAGGTAATCCCGGGCAAGCTCCAGGGTGACCTGTGGCGAGAAACGCGTGGGAAGCTCGGGCCTGGCCAACAGGTTCTGGTGGATCAATATGGCCCGATCGGTTTCGCCCTTGTTGCGAAAGTGACTGCCAATGGAAAGGTGCAGGCTGACCGTATCCTTGTTGACTGCAAGGGACTGGACGAAGTTCTCAACCGCCTGGTCCGAGTAGTTGGTGAACAGGAACTGGAGACGGTCCTTTACCGACTCCTCGTCGGAAACCGTTTTGCCCGATCGGCTGTCATTGCTCCCCAGCCGGCCCACAAGCCAGCCAACGGCGACTGCAACTGTCAACAGCAGCCACTGAAGTACGATATCCATTAAAGAGTCCGGTCGTTCTGGGCCCTGGATTTCTCCAATGCCTGCTCGGCACGATCAAGTCGTTTCTGAAGGGTTCGGCGGGACACCGAGGTACGAACGGTGGCCAGCATGGTCATCAGTACGCCAACGAGAGCACCGACAACAAATGCCATGATAATCCAGACGGCAACACCATGAGGTTGGGTTTCAAACAGCAGGAAGTTGAGGGAGACTGCCATTTGATTGTTGAGCGAGAATACCAGTGCCAGCAGAACCAGGACCAAAACCAACAGAATAATGAGGATCTTCTGCAATCCTGCCATAGCGATAGCACTCCCAAAGGGCTTGAAAGCCCGAATTATACGCGTTCCCTGAGCAGCTGTTAAAAGCCTTTCTTCAAGCTGTCGTTGACCTGCTCTCTCAATTCCTTGCCGGGTTTGAAGTGCGGCACATACTTGGCTGGTAGCTGAACGGCTTCACCGGTTTTCGGGTTGCGACCGGTACGCGCGGCCCGGTGGTGAAGGGAAAAACTGCCAAATCCCCGGATTTCTATTCTCTGACCATCCGCAAGCGATTGGGACATGTGCTCAATGATGGTTTTTACAGCCAGTTCGACATCTTTAACGGAGAGCTGAGTCTGCTTGGAAGCAATCAGCTCGACCAGTTCGGACTTCGTCATGAGGCGTTTCCCTCTTTCGTTTTTATTCGGCCGTCGGTTACCGGATTCCCATGACTACCTAGTTTAGCCAAACCAGAAAAAAACACAAAAAAAACGGGCTCTTAGAGCCCGTTTTTTTTCGTACCAACCGGAAATTCAGTCCTTGTTGGCGTTTTGCTGCTGCATCTGCTCCTTGATGAGATCACCGATGGTGGTCGCACCAGAAGAAGTTTCCGCAGTTTTGGTCCGCACGTTTTCCAGCGCCTGCTTGTCGTCCTCAACGTCTTTGGACTTCACAGACAGATTGATGATGCGGTTTTTGCGGTCGATGCTGATGATCTTCGCTTCGACTTCCTCGCCTTCCTTCAGCGCGTTGCGTGCGTCTTCAACACGGTCACGGCTGATTTCAGAGGCTTTCAGTACCGCTTCAACTTCGTCGTTCAGGGCAATGGTAGCTGCCTTGGCATCAACTGCAGACACGGTGCCCTTAACAATGGAGCCCTTGTCGTTCAGCTGTACAAACTCGGCGAACGGATCGCTCTCGAGCTGCTTGATACCCAGGGAGATACGCTCGCGCTCCGGATCAACAGACAGGATAACGGTTTCAACTTCGTCACCCTTCTTGTATTCACGAACCGCTTCTTCGCCAGTCTCGTTCCAGCTGATGTCAGACAGGTGAACCAGACCGTCGATGCCGCCATCCAGACCGATGAAGATACCGAAGTCAGTGATTGACTTGATCTTACCGGAGATGCGGTCGCCCTTGTTGAAGTTGCTGGAGAAATCTTCCCACGGGTTGGATACACACTGCTTGATACCCAGGGAGATACGACGACGCTCTTCGTCGATATCCAGAATCATCACGTCCACTTCGTCGCCTACCTGGACAACCTTGGACGGATGGATGTTCTTGTTGGTCCAATCCATTTCGGAAACGTGAACCAGACCTTCAACACCCTCTTCCAGCTCAGCAAAGCAGCCGTAGTCGGTCAGGTTGGTAACGCGTGCCTTGACCTTGGAGCCTTCCGGGTAACGACCCTTGATATCAACCCAGGGATCTTCGCCCAGCTGCTTCAGGCCGAGAGAAACACGGTTGCGCTCACGGTCGAACTTCAGAACCTTGACGCTGATTTCGTCGCCAACATTAACGATTTCGCTCGGATGCTTGATGCGCTTCCAGGCCATATCGGTAATGTGCAACAGGCCGTCAACACCACCCAGATCTACGAACGCGCCGTAGTCGGTCAGGTTCTTGACGATACCCTTGATTTCCATACCCTCGGTCAGGGTTTCCAGCAGAGCTTCACGCTCAGCACTGTTCTCAGCTTCCAGAACGGCGCGGCGGGAAACAACCACGTTGTTACGCTTCTGGTCGAGCTTGATAACCTTGAATTCGAGTTCTTTGTTCTCCAGGTGCGCGGTGTCGCGAACCGGACGAACGTCTACCAGCGAGCCAGGCAGGAAGGCACGGATGCCGGCCAGATCGACGGTGAAACCACCCTTGACCTTACCGTTGATGATACCTTTAACCACTTCCTCAGCTTCGAAGGACTTTTCGAGTACCTTCCAGGCTTCTGCACGCTTGGCCTTTTCACGGGACAGACGGGTCTCACCGAAGCCGTCTTCAACAGCGTCGAGAGCTACATCGACAACGTCGCCGATAGCAATTTCCAACTCGCCTTTTTCGTTAAGGAACTGGGAGGCGGGGATAACGCCTTCGGACTTCAGTCCGGCGTTAACGGTGACCCAGTCGTTATCGACGTCTACAACGGTTCCCTGGACGATGGAACCCGGTTGCATGTCAATTTCTTTTAGGCTTTCTTCAAAAAGATCCGCAAAGCTCTCGCTCATTATGAGTCCTATATGATCAACGCAAGTGTACTCCGTGCCACCAGCAACACGGTCTGTTAACAAGTTCCGGATTAAGCCTGTGGCTGGCAGATAGCGCTACATCCGGCATTTCAACGACAAAAAGGTGTGGTCAGGCCTGGCCTGCTGCAGCCATACACCTGTCCAACACCTCTTCTATACTCAATCCCGTAGAATCAATGACTTGCGCATCATCTGCGGGCTTGAGAGGGGCTGCGGAACGGTTCATATCCCGTTCATCACGAACCCGTATCTCCTCTAAAAGGGCGTCAATGTTAACATCGACACCCGCGTCCTTCAACTGGCTATAGCGCCGCTGAGCCCTCTCCTCGGCGCTTGCCGTCAGGAAGATTTTCACCGGCGCATCCGGAAACACCACCGTCCCCATGTCACGGCCATCGGCCACCAGGCCCGGCGCCTGCCGGAAGTCGCGCTGGCGCTGCAATAGTGCATCCCGGACCGGCTGCATCACAGCCACCTTAGAGGCGTTATCGCCCGCCGACTCTGTACGTATATCTGCGGTCACATCCTGCCCTGCCAGAATGACTTTCACCGGCTCCCCTGCCGGCGTGGGCTCGAAGGCCACATCCAGTCCGGCAGCAACGTTCACCAGGCCGGCTTCATCGTCCAGGGACACACCCTGACGAACCGCGGCCAACGCCGTCAGCCGATACAGGGCACCACTGTCAAGCAGGTGCCAGCCCAGCTTTCGGGCCAGCATCTGGGTAATCGTACCTTTGCCGGAACCCCCGGGGCCGTCCACGGTAATCACCGGCGCACTGCTATCCACCATTATTCAGCCCCCTCGGCTGAGATATTGATTCCCGTACCTTGCGCAAGTTCCACAAATCCCGGGAAAGATGTAGCCACGTTCGCACAGTCGGTGACTGTGATCTCTCCCTCGGCGCGGAGCGATGCCACCGCGAAAGACATGGCAATCCGATGGTCTCCATGGCTGTTCACGGTGCCGCCACCGATGGTCTGGCCGCCATCGATGATGATGCCGTCCGGCGTTACGGTGGTTTCCACACCCAGAGCGACCAGGCCGTCCGCCATTACCTGGATACGGTCGCTTTCCTTGACCCGAAGCTCCTCCGCGCCCCGCAGTACCGTTCGGCCTTTAGCGCATGCGGCGGCAATGAACAGTACCGGGAATTCGTCAATGGCGAGGGGCACCTGATCTTCAGGAATATCGATACCCTGCAACTCCGCCGAGCGGACCCGCAGGTCAGCGACCGGCTCGCCACCGAT
>PYVH01000060.1 GCA_003030785.1 Marinobacter sp. B9-2
TCCAGCTCACTGACTAACGGAGCCTGTATTCAAGGTGGCGAAGCAGCACGCAGTAACTGACATCCTCCGCCAGTACCACCCGGTGCCGGATCGGTTCGATGAGCTTGGCTCCATGGGCTCCGGACCGAAGTCGCACTGGCGGCCATTGCTGAAGCAGCTCAACCTTGAGTCGGTCGACAGTCTCAACATCCGGGCCCAGGCTGTTTCCAATGCCATTGCCGAAGACGGCGTAACCTACAACGTCTACGAAGATCCCCGCGGAGATACCCGGCCCTGGGAAGTGGATCTGCTGCCCCTGGTCCTGGGTGCTGATGAGTGGCAGTGGCTGTCAAAAGCCGTCGCCCAGCGTGCAGAGCTTCTGGACAGCGTTCTGGCCGATCTGTACGGCGAACAGTCGCTGTTAAAAGAAGGTTTCATGCCCCCGGCCCTGGTTTATGGCCAGGCCGGTTTCCAGTGGCCCTGTCAGGGGATTGAGCCAGCCGGTGGCCGGTTCCTGCACCTTTACGCCGTGGATCTGGCGAGGGCGCCGGACGGCGGCTGGTGGGTAATGGCGGACAGAACCCAGGCGCCCTCCGGCGCCGGTTACGCCCTTCAGAACCGGCTGGTGATTTCCCGGGCGTTCCCGGCGCCATTCCACAACCTGCCGGTGACCAACCTCTCGGAGTTCTTCCAGGGTTTCCAGAACAGTCTGGCGGGCATGTCGCCAGCCGGAACCGAGTCACCGCTTTGCGTTCTGCTGACCCCGGGCCGTTTCAACGAAACCTATTTCGAACATGTTTTCCTGGCCCGTTACCTGGGCTTGCCCCTGGTTGAAGGCCAGGATCTGATCGTGCGTGATGACACGGTGTACCTGAAAACGCTCCAGGGTCTGCGGCGGGTACACGCCATTTATCGCCGGCTGGATGATGGCTTCTGTGATCCGCTGGAGCTTCGCGCCGATTCCGTGCTTGGCATTCCCGGGCTGCTGGGGGCGGTGCGGGCAGGCAAGGTGCTGATGGCCAATGCCCTGGGTTCCGGGGTTCTTGAAAGTGCGGCGCTATTCGGCTTTTTGCCGGAGATTTCCAAGAAGTTGCTGGGCTCGCCTCTGGCCATGCCGTCAGTAGCGTCCTGGTGGTGCGGCGAGAAACCGGCCCTGGACTATGTCATCGAGCACCTGGACGAACTGGTGATCAAGCCGGCGTTCGCGAGCATGCGAATGGAGCCGGTGTTCGGTTATCAGGTGAAGGGTGCGGAGCGAGATGCCCTGATCAAGAAGATGCACGCCCATCCTCATGCCTTTGTCGGGCAAGAGCTGGTGCACCTTTCCCAGGCGCCGGTCTGGAAGGGCGAGAGGGACCAGCCGCTGGCAACCCGGTCCATCGGTCTGCGGCTGTTCGCTGCGGCCACGCCCTCCGGCTGGCGGGTTATGCCCGGGGGCCTGACCCGGGTCGCCATGGACGAGGGCGTGGAAGTTATCTCCATGCAACGGGGCGGGCTGTCTAAGGATACCTGGGTCCAGGCCCGCTACACGGCTCCCTCCAAGTCACTGATCAAGAAACGGCTGCAGGTGTCTGACCTGCTCGACGGCGAGCGGGACACACCCTCCCGGGTGGGGGAAAACCTGTTCTGGATGGGCCGGCACTCGGAGCGGGCCGAGGGGACTGCCCGGTTATTGCGGGCGGCCTTCAACCGGCTCTCTGGCCATGACCAGGCCAGTGAGGAAGCCCTGCTCGGGCTGCAACAGGCAGCCGAGCAGTTCGGGACGCTTCCGGAACCGGAAGAGGATGCGGTGCCGGAGCCGCTTCCCCGAATGTTGCTCAGGGCGGTCAGCGATCTCAAGTTTCCGGGCTCGATCGCGTCCATCCTACAGGCCTTGTTGTTCAATGCCAGTCAGGTCCGGGACCGGCTGTCCTCCGACAACTGGCACACCCTCAATCGGGTGGGCAAGCCCCTGAGCCCGGCGCCAACCACGCCGGACCAGTCGATCCGGGCGCTGAATCTGGTGTTGCTTGACTGCATCTCACTGGCAGGCTTTGCCATGGATGACATTACCCGGGACGCCAGTTGGGTTTTCCTGGTCATCGGCCGGCGTCTGGAGCGCCTTGCCAATCTCTGTACCCTGATCTGCGTGCCACTGTTCAGCGACCGATTCAGCCGCCACGCCATGCTTGAGTGGCTGCTGGAGGTGGCGAACTCGGAAGTGACCTACCGCACTCGATACCGCCGGACACCGGAACTACTGGGCGTAGTCCATACCCTTGTGATTGACGCGAGCAACCCCCATTCGGTGATGTTCCAGCTGCGGCAGCTGCAGAAGGATCTGCCGGAGATGGGCCGGAAAACCGGGCAACTGTTTCCCCCGGATCTGGGCGAATCCCTGCAGCGGCTGCAAGCCCTGGATTTGCATCCATTTGAACGCAAACGCCCGGACAAAGCCTGCGAGGCCCTGGCGGAGCTGTTGTGCGACATCCGTTCCGAGGTCTATCGTGTATCGGATGAAATCCAGCGGCAGTGTTTTATTCACACCCGGTATTCCGACCGGCCTGTGAGACCGGATTGAGGCGTCTGTCATGACATTTGTCCGTTACCATGTGCGTCATGAGACCCTGTACCAGTACGATCAGGTGGTGGGGGAGTCCCATCATTTGCTGAGGCTTACGCCACGGGCGCTGCCCTGGCAGAGAAATCTTGAGCATCATCTGGCGATCTCACCGGAACCCTCCGCAAGGCGTTCCTTCCTGGACTGCTTTGGCAACCGCATTACCAAGATTCATTTCACGGCCGACCACGAGTACCTGGAGATCATCAGTGAGTTCTGGGTGGAGCTTCGTGCACGGCCGAAACCTTCGGCATCCGCTGCACAAGTTCCCTGGGAAACCGTGCGCGACAGCCTGCGGTATCGTGCGGACAGGACGTTTCCGCCGGACCATCTTCAGGCCACGGCCTTCCGGTTTGTCTCCACCAATGTGCCCATTGATTCCCAGTACGCCGCCTATGCCCGCGAGGCGTTTCTGCCGGGCCGGCCCCTGGTGGAGGCGGCGGAGGACCTGATGCGGATGATTCATCGCGATTTCAGCTTCGATGCGACGGCGACGGAAACCTTCACTCCGGTCGAGCAGGCGTTCAAGGCCCGTCGCGGGGTCTGCCAGGATTTCTCCCATATCATGATTGCCTGTCTGCGCTCGGTGGGCCTGGCCGCGCGTTATATGAGCGGGTATATCCTGACCCATCCGCCCGAGGGCAAGGAACGACTCGTCGGTGCCGATGCTACCCATGCGTGGGTGGCCGTCTTTGTGCCGGATTTTGGTTGGCTGGAACTGGATCCAACCAATGCCCTGCGGCCGGATCTGGAACACATTACCCTCGGCTGGGGCAGGGACTTTTCCGATATCACACCGATGCGGGGTGTCCTGCTGGGCGGTGGTGGACATGAACCGGAGATTGCCGTGACCGTGGTGCCCGAGGAGGAGTTCGCCTCTCTGTACGGCGACGGCGAAACATATCTGGAAGAACTGTCGACTTAACCGAATCCACCCGTCCGGTTGTGGTTAAGCTTATCCATACGTTCACTTCCTTACGGCAGAGTGCCGCGTAGCAAGCTATGCTTGCGGGCTTTCGATGGCACCCGGACGACACGGAATGATTGAAACGTTTTTCTCGACTTACATCAGCAGCACCATTCGCTTCCTGTTCCTGCTGGCGCCTTTTTTCGTAGTGACCATGTTCCTGGCGCTGACCAGGGGCCTGCCAGCAACCGAGAAAACATCGATCATCCGCCGTGCCTGTGTTTCGGCATTTATGATGGGCGTGATTCTGTTCTTTGCCGGCCCGCTGCTGTTCAGTGCCATCGGCATTACCCTCAACTCATTCCGGATCGGTGCCGGCAGTCTGCTGTTCCTGACCGCCATCAGCCTGGTAACCAGTGGCACCCGCAATCACGCCACCGGTTTGCCGGATGAGGATCGGGATGACATTGCCGTTGTGCCACTGGCCATTCCGGTGATGATTGGCCCGGCCACCATTGGTGCGATCATGGTGTACGGTGCCGAACTCAACCGGGTATCCGAAGTGGCCGGCGGGCTCCTGGGGCTGGTATCGAGCCTGTTGATCCTGGCTGTGCTGCTGCATCTGTCAGGCTACCTTGAGAAGGTGCTGGGCAAGACTGGCCTGAACATCATGTCCAAGATCAGTGGTCTGATCCTTTCGGCCATGGCCGCTGAAATCGTGCTGACGGGCATTGCGGGTTTTATTGCGTCCACCTAGAGTATTCCCCGTTCCGTTCTCGCAGCAGGGTGTCTGATGTCTGCCAATACCATTGAGCACAATCGCCAACGATACGATTTCTCCGGCGTCGAGTCGGTCTGGCTGTTTGGTTATGGCTCCCTGATCTACAAGGTCGATTTTCCCTTCCTGGAGCAGCGCCCGGCGTCGATTCGTGGATGGGAGCGGCGGTTCTGGCAGGGGTCCCATGATCACCGGGGAACCCCCGAGTCGCCGGGCCGGGTGGTAACCCTGGTGGAACAGCCGAACGCTGTCTGCAAGGGCATGGCGTTCCGGGTGTCGCCCAATGTGTTCGAACACCTGGATGTGCGGGAAAAGAACGGTTACCTGCGCCTGAGCACCAGGCTTACCTTTGACGATGGCAGCCATGCCGAGGGTCTGGTTTATATTGCCACCGAAGACAACGAGGCCTTCCTGGGCCATGCGCCGGATGCCGATATTGCCCGCCAGATTGCCTCTGCCTCGGGCCCCAGCGGTCCCAATGCCGAGTATCTGCTGAGGCTGGCGGAATCCCTCCGCGCGCTTGGCGCCGATTGCCCCCACACCTTTGCCATTGAATCTCACCTGAAGTCTGCTTCCAAAAACGACACGCTTGCCCATTAGAACGTCAAGCAGACCGGGCGTTTCGTAAAGATCCTGCAAAGCCCGCTTCGGGGCGCTGACATTCTCTCCCGGTTCGATAATCTGGGTTCAGAGGCATCCGGCACTGGGTCCGGATGCGAGATCTGTCTCTGAACAGAACGGGAGAATCATCATGAAGCGATTGTTGATCGGAAGCCTGGTAACGGCATTCCTGATGGTGTCTGCTCCGGTGATGGCTGATGATGACCGCCGGGATCAGGGTTGGCAGAAGCACCATGAACGCGGCAAAGCCTCACCCCCGGGTCATGAGAAAAAGTTCCTGCAGGCCCATTACCGCGGCAGCCATTACGATCGGCACCATCACAAGCCCCGGCATTACAAGCAGCATAAGTGGGACCGCAAGCACCACAATCGTTACGATCGCCACGGCTACCAAGGTGACAAGCGCCATTGGGGCAAAAAGCATAAGCGCGATGTCTATCGCGACAGGCATGACCGCCGGCGTGACTGGCATCGCCACAATTCAGGCCATTACCGCATCAAACTGGGCTACGGTGACGGATTGCCGCCGGAGGCCCGGATTGGTCGGATCATTCACGACACTCACGTGCTAATTGAATCGTCCCGGCACTGAATGAAGCTTCCTGGCTCCGGAGCTGCTGTTGCTCCGGGGCTGGATTGAATCCTCTTGCAGGCTCCTTGCGCCGGTGCTGCAGGCCAATGAGCAGCAGGGGCACCACAATCATCAGGCTGCCGGCCAGGAACCAGAGGTCAGGCACTTCCCCGAACCAGATCCAGCCAATCCCCACGGCCCAGATCAGACCGGTGTACTCGGCGCTGGTGACCTGGTTGGCGTCTACCTGGCGGTAGGCCAGCAATACGGTGATGTTGTAGCCCAGAATGAACAGGGCCGAGCCCATGGCGCCGATCAGGATGCCCGAATCCCACTGTGCGCCTTCCCACCAGGCCAGGGCGCCAGCCGCTGGCAGAATGAGCAGGTAGTTCAGGAACAGTTTGTGGACAGTGCTCTGCTGTTTCGGCAGTTTCCGGACCAGGACGGCGTTGATGGCCAGGGCAAACGCCGAGCCAAGGGCTGCCACGGCCGCCCAGTTGAATTCCACCGGCCTTAGAATGAGCACAATGCCGGCAAAGCCGCTGAACACGGCGGTTACGCTTAGGGGTGTCAGCTTTTCCCGGAACAGGAATACCGAGAGCACCATCACCAGGATGGGCGCGGCATAGAAGACGGCGTTGGCGGTTGCCAGCGGCAGGTTGCCCAGGGCGATCACCATGCACAGGAGGCCGGCCAGGTGGATGTGGGCCCGGAAGGTGTGGATCTTCAGTCCGGCGAACAGGTTTTTCCGGTCCAGTTGTCCTGCCAGCGGCAGCAGAAGGCCCAGGGTGATCAGGCAGCGCAGAAACGCAAACTGAAACACTGGCGCGCCGGGCTCCAGGAGTTTGATGAACACGTCAGAGATCAATGCCATGGCGTTGCCGATCACGAGCAGCAGGATGGCGCTGTTTACGGTTTTTCCTGACATGTTATTTCCCCCTGACTTCTGACTATGTGGAAGAGCGCGTTGAGGTGCCTGCTTCCGAAAACCGCTGCAAGTACGTCCGTGTACGCTTGCTCTCCGCCTTCCCTGGCTCCGAGCATTTTCGGAAGCAGGCACCTCAACGCGCTCCCGTAATTCGCAGTGGGAGTCTATTTAGGTTTTAATATCCGATAAAATGATCATTATTCAGCACCCATTAGAAAATTAGATAATGAAACTGCCACCGCTGAAAGCCCTGCCCGTATTCGAAGCCGTTGCCCGTCTCAACAGCTTTTCACTTGCTGCCGATGAGTTGGCGGTGAGCCAGAGCGCCGTGAGTCATCAGATCAAACAGCTGGAAACTTACCTTGGGGAGCGGCTTTTCTGGCGCAGCGGGCGGACGCTGTCGCTGACCGATCAGGGGCGCCAGTATCTGGATGCGATCAGTTCGGCGTTGTTGCAGATTGAGCGGGCAAGTGAGCAGTTAGTGGGACATGAGGAAGCCCGGCTGCGGTTGTCGGTGTTCAGTTCGTTTGCAGTACGCTGGCTGGTGCCGCGGCTGCCGGAATTGCAGCGGCTGCATCCCCAGCTGGATCTGGCGCTTGAGATGAGCAGCGCCAATCCTGTGTTGTCCGATCGGGTGGCTGACTGTTTCATTACGGTTGGCAGGGGTTCGTCGGCTTACAGCTATGAGTTGCTGTATGTGGAGCGGTTGTTTCCAGTCTGCAGTCAGGATTATTGGCAAAGAGTCCGTCGGGAACTGGGGCGTGCGGAAACGGATGGGGAAGAGGCTCCGCTGACACCAGAGGATGTGGCGCAGTTTCCGTTGTTGTCGACCCACAGCATTTTCGAGAAACCGGCGGGAGACTGGGAGGTGTGGTATAGGTCGGTAGAGCGGGACATTCCCGTGGGCGCCCGGATCCAGCATTTCAGTCACATGCTGCTGGCTCTGGAGGCAGCCCGGTTCCACCAGGGTATCGCGTTGACCAATGATTACATGCTGAGCACCCGTAAGGATTCGGAGGACTTTGTCCGGCTGCCCTGCCATCCGGTGATGACGGGGGATGAATTCTACTTTGCCTGGAAAACCAGTCGGCGCAAGGAGCGGGGCATTCAGTTGTTGCGGCGCTGGCTGGTGAGCCAGGCCATTGAGGGCGGGCTGCGTGGTGAAGCGGATTAGCCCCTTTCCAGAGCTTCCCAGACTTCGATAGCGGCGGCCAGGTCTTCCAGCGAGGCACCCACGGATTTGAACAGGGTGATCGCGCTATCGCTTGTGCGCCCCGGCTTGGCGCCTCGCAGCAGTTCTGCCAGTTCAGCCCTCAGATCGGTTTGGCGAAACGCGCCTTCGTCGATGGCCTGGAGAATGTCGCCGGCCTCGCCCAGGGCCCCGGCGTAGGTGTCCACGAAGACTTCACTGCGGGCCAGGCACTCACTGTTGGTTTCCCGCATGGAGGGCCGGAATGCGCCGACCAGATCGAGATGGCTGCCAGGCTGCAGCCATTCACCCCGGACCAGCGGTTCCGTCGACAGCGTTGCGCAGCTGATGATGTCAGCTTCCGGTACTGCGGTTTCCAGGTCGGTGACCGCTTTGCAATCAAACCGGTCCCGGAATGTGTCGGCCAGGGCTTTTGCCTTGTCTGGATGTCGGCCCCAGACCCTCACCCTTCGGATGGGGCGAACGGCCGCGTGAGCCTCAATCAGCATCGGTGCGAGTTTTCCGGTGCCTACCACCAGCAGAGATTCTGCGTCGTCCCTTGCCAGCTCTCGGGCCGCCAGGGCTGACGCCGCGGCTGTCCGCCGGCTGGTCAGGGCGCCGCCTTCGATACAGGCGAGTGGGGTGCCATGCTGACCCTCGCACAGGATGTACAGACCCGAGATGGCAGGCAGGCCGGCGTTAGAATTCTGCGGAAACACGTTGACCATTTTCATGCCGATGTAACCGGTCTCTTCCCAGGCCGGCATAAGAAGCATGGTGGCCTCACCATCCGGGCGATGCATAGCATGGTGATGTCTTGGCGGTGCTTCCACGCCCTCACGAAAGGTGCTGGCAAGACGCTCGATCAGTGCCGGCCATTTCAGCGCGCCGGCCACCTCTTGTGCAGAAATAATGCGCATAGACGTTAACCCTGTTTACGACTTGCCAGGCGCTGGATCTCACCGATGATGCCGCGACGGAAGACCATGACGCAGACCACGAAAATGGTGCCGAGAATGACTTGGACCCAGGAGCCGAAAGCTGACAGTTCGTGGCTGAGGGCACCTACGGTAATGGCGCCAAGCACCGGGCCGAAAACCGTGCCCAGGCCGCCGACCAGGGTCATGAGGATAACCTCCCCGGAGGTTTGCCAGTGAGCGTTGGTCAGGGCGGCAAACTGGAAAATGATGGCCTTGGTGGCGCCGGCCAGCCCGGCCAGGGTGGCGGAGATTACGAACGCCAGCAGTTTGAAGTGATCGACATCGTAGCCAAGGGACAGTGCCCGCGATTCGTTTTCCCGGATTGCCTGCAAAACTTCGCCGAATGGTGAATTGATGGTGCGGTAGATGATGCCAAATCCGATGAGGAAGATGGCAAATACGAAGTAGTACATGGCCAGGGAGTTGTTCAGGTCAATCAGGCCGAACAGGTGCCCCCGGGGGATGCCCTGGAGGCCGTTTTCACCGCCTGTGAAGGGCATTTGCAGGGCAAGGAAGTATATGATCTGGGCCAGTGCCAGGGTCACCATGGCGAAGTAAATGCCCTGACGGCGTATGGCCAGAAAGCCAAACACCGTGCCGATTACCAGGGCAAATCCGGCTCCGGCGAGTACGCCAAGCAGTGGGGTGAAACCCCATTCCTTGGTTACGTAGCCCGTAATGTAGGCGGCGCCGCCAAAGAAGGCGGCATGACCAAACGATAACAGGCCGGCGTATCCGAGCAACAGGTTGAAGGCACAGGCAAACAGTGCAAAGCACAGCAGGTCCATGACGAACACCGGATAGGCATACAGAGGTGCGGTCAGGCCTGCCACCAGCATAATGATAAAGAGGATGCGGTTGGTCATGGCGCTTACTTCTCCTTACCAAACAGGCCGGCGGGCCGGAATAGCAGTACCAGCACCATCAGGAAGAAAATTACGGTACTGGCGGCGGGCGGGTAGAACACCTTGGTCAGTCCCTCAACCAGGCCCAGGGCAAGGCCGGAGAGAATGGCCCCCATAATGGAGCCCATGCCGCCGATCACCACGACTGCGAACACCACGATGATCAGATCGGCCCCCATCAGCGGACTCACTGAGTAAATCGGCGCCGCCAGAACACCGGCCAGGCCCGCAAGGCCGGCGCCGAAGGCAAAGGTCAGGGTAATCATCAGCGGAACATTGAGGCCAAACGCCTGGGTCAGATCCGGGTTTTCGACGCCCGCTCGCAGCCGCGAGCCGAGCTTGGTGTGCTCAATGAAGAACCAGGTGGCAAAGCACACAACCAGAGAAAAAACGATGGCAAACAAGCGGTAAGTAGGGAAGTACATAAAGCCGAGATCTACCACACCGCTCAGGCTTTCCGGCTGGCCCGGGTAGGGGGTGCCGGAAACATTGAAATAGTTGGAAAACAGGCCCTGCAGAATCAGCGTGATGCCGAAGGTCAGCAACAGCCCGTAGATATGATCCAGGTCGTACAGTCGCCGGAGCAGGAGGCGCTCAATGGTAACCCCCAGAAGGCCGACGAGCAGTGGCACCAGAATCAGTGACGCCCAGAAGCCAATCTGGACGCTGATACCAAACCATTGCTCCAGAAAGGAGTAGCCAATCAATGCGATGAAGGCACCGAGCATGTACATGGCGCCGTGGGCAAAGTTGATGATATTGAGCAGTCCGAATATCACCGCAAGCCCGAGGCTCAACATGGCGTAGAACACACCGACATTAAGCCCAAGCAGCGCCTGGGCCAGGATGACCTGCATCGACACGTTGGCTATCTCCCCTTCAATTGGTAGTCAAACGGTGTGTTAGTTAACCAGCGAACATTTGGTGTCCGCCATTGAGATGTAGGCCTGGTCGGCGGGAATCTTTGAGATCACGTTCAGCAAGTCCCACTCACTGTTCGATTCCGACGGCTTTTTCACTTCGACCAGGTACATGTCGTGCAGCATTGAGCCGTTGGGGGCGATTTTGCCACCTTTCACAAACATGTCGTTGAGGGTCATTTCACCCAGCTTGGCGCGGACCGTGTCGGAATCGTCCGTTCCGGTCTCCTTGACGGCTTCCAGGTAGTGGGTCACCGCTGAATAGACGCCCGCATGAACCATCGTTGGCATGGCGCCATGACGCTCATGGAACCGTTCAGACCACGCTCTGGTTTCGTCATTCTGGTTCCAGACGAAGGCGGTGGTAAATTGAAGACCCTGCGCAATGTCCAGACCCATGCTGTGGACATCCGTGATAAACACCAGCATGCCGGCCAGTTTCTGGCCACTCTGAACAATCCTGAACTGGTTAGCCTGTTTGATGGCGTTAACAGTATCCTGACCGGCGTTGGCGAGACCGATAACATCGGCACCGGACGATTGTGCCTGCAGAAGGTAGGAGGAAAAGTCGTTGGTGGAAAGCGGTGCGTTCACATTGCCAACCACCTCGCCACCCAGGCTTTCTACAACGGCGCCTGTGTTGTCTCGCAGGGAATGACCGAAGGCGTAGTCTGCGGTAATAAAGAACCAGCGCTTGCCACCATTTTTGACCATGGCAGTGGCTGTGCCTACCGGCAATGCATGGGTGTCATAGACGTAGTGAATGCCATAGGGTGAGCACTGCTCTTCGGTCAGCGCGGTGGTGCCTGCCCCGGTGTTCATGGTGATAATTTTCTTGTCCTTGGCAAGGCCCTGCACCGAGAGTGCGACCGAAGAGTTATCCAGGGCCGTGATCATGTCCACTTCTTTGGCGTCGATCCATTCACGTGCTGTGCTGGCGCCAATATCCGGTTTGTTCTGGTGATCAGCAGAGATGATCTCAATGGGTTTGCCCATCACCGAGCCACCGAAGTCTTCGATGGCCATTTGGGCGGCTATCACGGCACCGGGGCCCTCCAGGGACTTATAAACCCCCGACATGTCACTGAGTACACCGATCTTGATCTTGTCGTCAGACAGAGCTCCAGCTGCGGCCAGCGGCAATGTGAGTGTCGCTGCAGCCACAGCGCCGACCAGTCCTTGTTTCCAGTGCTTGAACATAGTGGGTATCCTTTTGTTATTAGATTCCGGGTCGGACCGGTGAAACCGGTCCAGGCCCACAGGGTCAGACACTCAGGTGTCTGTTCAACTGCTCTTTTTTGGCCTCTAGATCGGCCGCATCGATCTGCTCAACCACCTGACCATGCTCGATGACGTAGTGTCGATCGGCCAGAGGCGCGGCAAACCGGAAATTCTGTTCCACCAGAATGATCGTGAAGCCCCGCTCCCTCAGTTTGCGAATAACATCACCCAGGGCTCTCAGGATCACCGGGGCAAGCCCCTCTGTAATTTCGTCCAGTAACAGAAGATTGGCTCCGGTGCGCAGGATTCGGGCAATCGCCAGCATCTGCTGTTCACCACCCGAGAGTTTGGAGCCCTGGCTTTTTCGTCGCTCTTTCAGGTTTGGAAACATGGTGTAGATTTCGTCCACCGACAGACCGCCTTTCGCGATGACCGGTGGCAACTCGAGGTTTTCATCGACGTTGAGAGAAGCAAAAATTCCCCGTTCTTCCGGGCAATATCCCAGCTTGCCAATGTGGGCAATCCGATGTGTGGGCATATTGATGATTTCGGTGCCGTGAATCTTGATCGAGCCGGTGCGACGGCCCACCAGGCCGAGAATAGCCTTCAGGGTGGTGGTGCGCCCGGATCCATTGCGGCCCAGCAGTGTAATCACCTCGCCCTCCCGTAGGTTGAGGTTCATTCCGTGAAGAATGTGGGACTCGCCGTACCAGGCGTGCAAGTTCTCGATTCGGAGCAGGTCCTGGCTTTGATCAGGCGGCATCGGTGGTTCCCATGTAGGCTTCCATTACGGCGGGGTTGGTAGAAACGGTATCGTAATCGCCCTCTGCCAGAACCTCTCCCCGGTTCAGTACGGTGATGGTGTCTGCCAGAGTGGCTACTACATTCAGGTTGTGCTCCACCATCACGATGGTCCGACCTTTGACCACTCGCCTGATCAGATCGGTGACCGTACCCACATCCTCTGCACTCATGCCTTGAGTGGGTTCGTCCAACAGCATGAGCCGGGGTTTCAGGGCTATCGTGGTGGCGATTTCCAGGGCCCGCTTCTGGCCGTAGGGCAGTTCCACGGCTTTGGTGTCAGCCGAGCGGCCAAGCTCCACCAGTTCGAGAGTCGACTGAGCTTCTTCGTTCAGTTGATCGAGTACCCGTTTGGAACGCCAGAACTGGTAGGACACGCCCAGGGTCCGTTGCAGAGCAATTCTCACGTTTTCGCGGGCAGAGAGGTGCGGAAAAACCGCCGAGATCTGGAATGAGCGAATCAGGCCTTGCTGGGCGATACCGGCGGGTCTGGAGTGGGTTATATCGTTACCGTCGTAGATAATCTGGCCGGCACTGGGCTTGAGAAATTGGGTCAGCAGGTTGAAAAAGGTGGTTTTGCCGGCACCGTTGGGACCGATCAAGGCATGTATGCTGCCCGTCTCCACTTTTACGTTGACGTTGTTGATTGCTGTGAAGCCCTTAAAATCCTTCTTTAGATTCCGGGTTTCAAGGATTATCTGGGAGGGCGTTGCATGCTGGCCCGCAGCTTGGTCGTTCACGGAAATACACCCCTTTCGGTTCAAGTCGGCGATTGGCTCGCCGTTGGTTCATTATTATTTGTTATTTAAACTTTTTTTCTGAAAGGTTGCAGATACTGCCAACTGAACTGACATTCAGTAATAGTCGGGGTGTGTGGAGTCTGTCAAGAAAAGACCGGAGGGCGAGCGCTTCCCGGAAAGGGGTTTTGCAAATACTGATAACGCAGTTTGGCGGTGGTCAGTACGTCCCGGGCTGCGACCGACACTGTCGACAATGTTCGGGCCTGTACTCGCCAAGCCGCAGAAGTTATTGTCAGGAAAACTGACAGTCGCCGGCCTTCGGCGGCGCCTTCGGGCTGAAGGCGCAGCGGTCTGGTTTGATGTCCAACAGTGGCGTGCCATCCAGACAGTCCAGGCCGCGCACGATCAGGGTTCCCTTTTCGATGCGAACGAGTTTGACCATGGACGTGCCAATCGGATTGGGCCGAACCGGGGAGCGCAGGGCGAAGGTGCCGAAGGTCTGGCCGTCGCTTCTGGGGCTTTGCCGGACCAGATCGCGTCGGCTCTGGTCCAGCCAGTAGAGCACCTCGATGGTGTCGTAGTCCTCGAGCCCCGCCAGCGCTTCGTGCCACACAGGATCCAGAACCAGTTGGCATTCCGGGCCGTCCAGGTCGCCCTGGCGCGGGCAATCCTTGCGATCGCGCCAGGGGGTCCGGATGGTACCGATGAAACGCAACGTGGCGTCAGAAGCCGGTTCGAGTTCGACGGCCTCCTCGTTGGGGCGCAAATCGCCAGGGTCGGTCATAGGTTGATCTGCGCCCTATTTTTCTTCTCTTGGCGGACGTTCGACCACCTTGCGCTTGCCCTTGGCGCACCGTGACAGCGCTTTCAGGCCATCGGCATCGAAGGCATCCACGCGAATCACATCGTAGAGCGCTTCCAGAGCTTCCAGCAGCTTGTCGCACTCCTCTTTTTTCACGATGCCCTGGTCACAGGCCCAGTCCACCAGTTCCTTGCGCTCATGGCCCATCAGCAATGCAATGCCGTCCACTTCGTCCTCATTGCGGTTGCGAATGGCCTCATGCAGCCGGCTGCGCATCTCTGCCGTTTCGTTGGCCAGCTTGTAGGCATTGAGTACCCGTCCCAGCGGATCCTCGGGATCCATGGTGGTGTAGGCACCGCGGCTGATGCGCTGGCGCACGGGGGTGTCCTTGACGATGGAGTCGGCGACCTTCGCGCCCAGCTTGTCATCGGGACCGTTTAGGCCGGTGGCTCCCAGCGGGAACACCAGCAGGCGCAAGGGCCAGCGAAGGGCCGGTACCGGGAAGTTGATGATCGCCTCGCGCATGGAGCCCTGCAGATCTCGCAGGCAGGTCTTCAGACACCATTCCACCACCGGCCGCTGGTCATCCGGGTAACCCTCTTCATGCCATTGCTTGATCACGGCCGTGGCGTAGTAAAGCTGAACCAGGCAGTCGGCCATGCGGCCGGAGAGTCTTTGGCGGGCTTTCAGGCCGCCACCGACCGTGAGCAGGGTGACATCGGTCATCAGGGCGAAAGCCGCCGAGAACCGCGCCAGCTGTCGGTAACAGGGTTTGATATCGCCCTGGCGTGGCACGGATTCGATCCAGCCACGGGTCAGCCCCAGCAGTAATGCTCGCAGGGCATTGCGGGTGGTGTGGGCCAGATGGCGGTAGAAAATGCCGTCGAATTTTTTCGCGGCTTTGTCTTCATCTTCCATGCCCGCGGCTTCGATTTCCTCAACAATGAACGGATGGCAGCGGATAGATCCCTGGCCGAAGATCATCAGGCTGCGGGTGAGGATGTTGGCGCCCTCGACGGTGATGCCGATGGGCACCGCCTGGTAGGCCCGGGCCAGGAAGTTGCGAGGGCCGGTGATGACGCCGCGGCCGGCCACCACGTCCATGGCGTGGTTGATGACTTCCCGCATCAGATCGGTGTTGCGGTATTTCAGCACGGCGGACGGCACCGAGGGCCGCACCCCCCGGTCCAGCATGCCGGAGGTCAGCAGCCGGGCAGCGTCCATCATGTAGGTGTAGCCGGCGATGGGCTCCAGGGCTTCCTGGACCCCTTCAAACTGGCTGATGGATCGGCCGAACTGTTCCCGGGTGTAGGCGTAGGAGCCGGTGGCCAGGCTGGCGACCTTGCCGGCGCCGGTGCCCAGGGCTGGCAAGGAGATGGATCGACCGATGGACAGGCATTCCAGCAGCATGGTCCAACCCTTACCGAGCATATCCTGGCCACCAATCACCTGTTCCATGGGGATAAAGACATCGTTGCCCCAGGTCGGGCCATTCATAAAGACGGTGTTCATGGGCAGGTGACGGGCACCGGAATTGACGCCCTCGGTGTCCTGCGGTACCAGCACGCAGGTTACGCCGATTTCGTCAGACTCACCCAGCAGCTTGTCCGGATCATAGACCTTGATGGCCAGGCCGATCAGTGTCGCCACCGGGGCAAGGGTGATGTAGCGCTTGTTCCAGGTGACTTTCAGACCCAGCACTTCCTTGCCGTTCCACTGGCCTTTGCAGACGATACCTTTATCCGGAATGGCGCCAGCGTCTGAGCCGGCAACGGGGGAGGTGAGGGCAAAACAGGGAATCTCGTCGCCGCCGGCCAGTCTGGGCAGATAGTGCTGTTTCTGCTCATCGGTGCCGTAGTGCATCAGCAGCTCGCCGGGGCCGAGGGAGTTGGGCACCATCACGGTCACGGCGGCCGACACGCTGCGGGTGGAAATCTTCATCACGATTTCGGAATGGGCGGTGTTGGAGAAGCCCAGGCCGCCGTCCTCTTTGGGAATCACCAGCCCGAAAAATCCGTTCTCACGGATGAACTTCCAGACCTTGTCCGGCAGGTCATACTGCTCGTGGGTGATTTTCCAGTCGTCGAGCATGGCGCACAGCTTTTCCACCGGGCCGTCCAGGAAGGCTTGCTCCTGGCTGGTGAGGTGCGCCGGCTTGGCGTCCAGCAACTTGTTCCATTTGGGCTTGCCGGAGAAGAGTTCGCCGTCCCAGTCCACCGAGCCGGATTTCAGGGCTTCGGCTTCGGTATCCGAGAGTTTGGGCAATCGGCTGCGCACCCAGCCAAGCAGGGGGCGGCTGAGCTTGTCGAGGCGCAAGTCCCCGGGGATAACCAGGACCAGCGCCAGTGCCAGCAGAACACCGCCAAAAAGAATACTGATCAGGTGCCATTCATCCTGGAACAGACCCACAACGGTCGCAATGGACATGATGGCAGCAGCCGTGGTGCCGCCAATACCCAGGTAGATCAGCACCAGGGCACTGATCAGCAGAAGTAGAACACTCATGTGAAGACCTCCGTATCGTGAATGCAATCAGCGAGAAACTGCCCTTTACCATCGGCCAAAGCCTGAGCAGTTGCAAGGGGAGCAGGAGTCGGATGTAAAGATTGATTGCAGTAATGAAAAGCATTGTCAAAAAACCGGAAGTTTCCCTCTTTTGATTGATCCAGACTGCCACTTATAGAGAACACATAGCTTCATTCTATAAAAAGTGTCCGGAGTTTAATGATGTTTGGCCAGCTCACCGTTGCGAAACGCCCTTGGCTTTGGTCTGATTCTCTCGCTGATGATTGCCATCAGTCTTATTGGTAACCAGCGGGTCGGCTTTATCGACAGGACCCTGACCGAGGTGGGTGATGGCGCCGCCGTGAAGCAGCGCTACGCCATTAACTTCCGGGGCAGTGTTCATGACCGGGCCATAGCGATTCGCGATGCGGTTCTGGTGGAGAACGACCGGGATCTGCAACGCCACCTCGCGGATATTGAGCGGTTGAAGGCATTTTACCGGGATTCCGCCGGCCCGATGGATAGGATGTTCCGGGAAGAGGGCGCTAACAGCCGGGAAAAGGAACTGCTGGCAGCCATTAAAGAGATCGAACGCAGGGCCCTGGCGCTGAATGCCGCGATCGAGGCAGCCCGCGCGGGCACCCATGGCCGGGGCCAGCCGGGATCTGGCCGTGCTTGCCGGTCAGCTGCGTTCGCGGGTC
>PYVH01000061.1 GCA_003030785.1 Marinobacter sp. B9-2
CCCCGGTGAACGAGTGGGGATTGGGGAAAAACAGCCCGAGGCCCTCGTCAATCAGCTCGCCCCGGTCATCGTGGAACGGGCCGTAATGGGCGTACCGGGGCCTGGGCTCGAACCCTAGCATCTGCCGGGCAATGGCCCGGGCCCTGGGGCCGGACACGCGAACGATGCCGACCCCGGCCTGTCCCGGTGCGGTGGCTATGGCTGCGATGGTTTCAGTACTCTGGCTCATGCTTTTTCCACAGGCTGAAAACAACAAAGGCTCCACACAGGAGCCTTTGCCGGGTCGGTTCGGGCACCAGTCAGTGCTTCTTGCCGGCCATTTCTGCTTCGATCTTGCGGGTAATGTACCACTGCTGGGCAATGGACAGAATGTTGTTCACCAGCCAGTACAGAACCAGACCGGCCGGGAACCACAGGAAGAACACGGTGAAGATCAACGGCATCATCTTCATGATCTTGGCCTGCATGGGATCCGGCGGAGTCGGGTTCAGACTCATCTGCAGGAACATGCTCGCGCCCATCAGGATCGGCAGGATGAAATACGGGTCCATCACCGACAGATCCTGAATCCACAGCATGAACGGCGCATGGCGGAGCTGCACACTTTCAAACAGTACCCAGTACAGGGAGATGAACACGGGCATCTGCACCAGGATGGGCAGACAGCCACCGAGAGGATTGATTTTCTCCCGCTTGTACAGCGCCATCATTTCCTGGGACATTCGCTGTCGGTCGTCACCGTACAGTTCTTTCAGCCGGGTCAGTTGAGGGGCCACAGCCCGCATCTTGGCCATGGATTTGTAACTGGTGGCGGACAGATGGAAGAACACCGCCTTGACCAGAACGGTCAACAGGATAATGGCAACACCCCAGTTACCAACGATACTGTGGAACCAGTCCAGAATGATGAACAGCGGCAGGGAAATGAAGAACAGCCAACCGAAATCAACGGTACGGTCCATGTTCGGTGCCATTTCTTCCAGGCGCTCAATGATCTTTGGCCCGACATAGGCCCGTGCACCGATCTCGGCGGTCTCACCCGGAGCCACGGTGGTGGCGGGATAGACAAAGCCCATGACGTAATTCTGGCCACGTTGTGTGGTCTGGTACTGGGCAGGGATGTCGCGCTCGGGCACCCAGGCAGACAGGAAGTAGTGCTGGAGAAAGGCCAGCCAGCCGTTGGTAACGGACTGGTTGATCTGGGTCTCCTGCAGGTCGCCGAAATCAAACTTCTCGTAGGGGTCTTCCGGGGAGCTGATCACCATACCAAGGAACGCCTGGATCCCCATGCTGGTCTGGGAGGTCGGGTCCGGAGACTGGTCACGGACGATCTTGCCAGTGAAATTGGCCTGCCAGTTGTCACTGGACTGGTTCTCAACCAGATACTTGACGCCGATTTCATAACTGTTGCGTTCGAACTGATAGCGCTTGGTGATCTGGACACCGTTATCAGTGGTGTAAGTCAGATCTACCTGAAGCTGGTTGTCACCCTCGGCCAGCGCATAGCTGGAGGCATCTGCACTGTAGACGGGAGCGGAACCGTTTTTACGGCTATCAGGACCGTCACGACCAATCAGACCGCTTTCGAGAACGTACAGGCGGTTCTGCGTGTTGTTCAGGAGGGTCAACGGCTCTTCGCTGTTCAGGGTGTCGTCGTAGTCAAGCAGCTGTGCTTTTACCAGGTTACCGCTGACACGATCGATCTGCAGGTTGTACACATCGGTGCGCACGGTAATGAACTGATCGCTGACCGTGGTGTTGGTTTCGGTAGAACTGACGACGGCCTGACCGGTTTCCGGTGTCGTGAACTCGCCATCACCGTCTACCTGAGCGGCATTATCTTCCGGAAGCACCATATCGTCTGAACCGCCCACGCTGCCGGTGTTCTCCGAGGGCTGCGATTCAGCGACCTGGGCGGTCTGTGGCTGCTGATGGTAATCCTCATTCCAGGCAAGCACCATCAGATAACTGACAATAGCCAGGCCGGCAAATAATACGATGCGTTGAATATCCATAGAGTTACTGTCTGGTCTGGGTTGTTGTATGGGAATGATCAGCGTGTACGCAGGTTGTTACTGTTTCCTGAACCCCGGGTTCTGTTGTTCCCGGCACAGGATCATAACCGCCTTCCGCCCAGGGATGACACCTTAACAGACGCCGGATTGTGAGAAATAATCCTTTGAGCGCGCCATGGTGGGTTATGGCTTCAACGGCGTATTGTGAGCAGGTGGGATAATGGCGGCAGTGACTGGCCATCAGGGGACTGATTGCGTACTGGTAGAAGCGGATGGGCAGAAGCAGGAGCTTGCGCATTAACCCGTTCCTCGACCGGCAGTGTCTGATGTTGCTGCCCGGGATGGCTGAGATTGAGCGTACTTTTTTCTGAGACGTCGCCAGAGGTCGTCCATGGATGCCCGTACCGATTGGTTATCCAGGGAAACCAGCCCCTGACGTCCTAGAACGACCAGGTCGAGAGCGGGCAGATCCGTCTGGTGCCGGAAGCTTTCTCTGACCTGGCGTTTTACCCGGTTTCTCTGGACGGCCAGCTTCAGGTTCTTCTTCGAGAAGATCAAACCGATCCTGGCGTGACCGAGATTATTCGGTGTCGCCAGGATCAGAAAATTCCGGTGTGGAACTTTCAGCTGCACGTCGTTGAAGACTTTGCCGTAATCAGCAGGTCGCAAGAGACGATGTGATTTCGGGAAACTCAAAGCCTTCATGAGGCAATCAGAGCTTACGCGGACAGACGTGCGCGGCCCTTGGCACGACGACGGGAAATAACCTTGCGGCCGTTGGCAGTGGCCATACGGGCACGGAAACCGTGAACGCGCTTACGCTTCAGGACGCTTGGTTGAAACGTTCTTTTCATGGTGATGATCTCACAATTCGTAAGTTGGAAATTCAGTAACTGGCTGGAAAATGAACAGCCAAAACAGGAGCGGCATTCTATGCAAATACCGGTGGGAATTCAATGCTTATTGCTAGGGGGTTGTGCGCATGCCCGAAATTCGGAATCGGCCAAGGCAGCTAATAAATTCAGTAAGTCTTTTTAGAATTCTTTTAAGGATTAATTATTACTGTTATTAGTACCGCAGGTTTCTGTGGATAAGCGAAGAAAATATTAGAAAAACAGTTTGTTGAGCGGTTTATAAGGGTATTGATAAGGCGCCCTGAGATCTGTGGACGATGGCAGGGTGAAATGTGGGTAAGTCGTTTTCGAAGCGAGGTTGAAAGTTATCCCCGGTTGCATCCCGTGGTTCCTAACAGGGTTAAACCCGGGCTGTACACACAGGGCTGTGGGTAACTTTCATTGTAGGAATTTTCTGTACACAAGGTTGTAGGTAAGTTCGTAAAAAATTGAAATACATAGAAATAAATTTCCACAGGCTGTTCATGAACTGGCTTTAGCCCTTTCACTGCAGGGCCGGTCGGGTTAGAATTCGGGGTCATCTCACAGGACAGGAAGTCCCTTGTCCGTTCAGAGACATTTCAGGGTTATCGGGAGCAGGCTGTCGTGCCAAACAGTATGTGGCATCAATGTCTTGAAGTACTCCGGGACGAGTTTCCCGCACAACAGTTCAATACCTGGCTCAGGCCCCTGCAGTCCGATCACCGGGAGGGGCAGCTCATGCTGTTCGCCCCAAACCGTTTTGTCATGGATTGGGTAAACGAAAAGTACCTGCGACGTATCGAAGAGGTGCTTAAGGATCTGAACGGTGGGCAAGCGCCCCGGGTCAATATGAAAGTGGGTTCCGCACCCCGTGAAGGCGAACCGGTCAAACGGTCGGAAGTACCTGCCCGCGTTAACGGTCAGGTTCAGGAAGAGGCCGGCAGCCGGGTAACCGAAGAAGAAAAAGGGGTGGCCGCCACCGTTGCATCCACACCATCGGTGCGCCCGAAGAGTGACACCCAGCGGCGTCCGGTTCAGGTTGAAGGTGACATCAAACACCAGAGCTTCCTCAACGAGGGGTTTACCTTCGAAACCTTTGTGGAAGGCAAATCCAACCAGCTCGCCCGTGCCGCATCCATGCAGGTGGCCGAGAATCCGGGTGGAGCCTACAACCCTCTGTTTTTGTACGGCGGGGTTGGTCTTGGTAAAACACACCTGATGCATGCGATCGGCAACGAAATTGTCCGTCGTAACCCCAAGGCGAAGGTGGCCTATCTCCGTTCGGAGCGTTTTGTTGCCGATATGGTGAAGGCATTGCAGCTTAACGCCATCAACGAGTTCAAGCGCTATTACCGTTCAGTGGACGCGCTGTTGATTGATGATATCCAGTTCTTCGCCCGCAAGGAGCGTTCTCAGGAAGAGTTCTTCCATACCTTTAATGCGTTGTTGGAAGGCGGGCAGCAGGTAATCGTTACCTGCGATCGGTTTCCGAAAGAAATTGTGGATATGGAAGAGCGACTCAAATCGCGGTTTGGCTGGGGCCTGACGGTGATGGTAGAGCCGCCGGAATTGGAAACGCGGGTTGCCATTTTGATGAAAAAGGCCGATCAGGCCAATGTTAAGCTCAGCAGCGAAGCGGCCTTTTTTATTGCCCAGAAGATTCGTTCAAACGTTCGGGAGCTCGAAGGCGCGCTTCGCCTGGTGATAGCGAATGCTCACTTCACCGGCTCTGAAATCACTCCGCCGTTTATCCGGGAGAGCCTGAAAGACCTGTTGGCGCTGCACGAGAAACAGGTGAGCATCGACAACATTCAGCGCACGGTGGCGGAATATTACAAGATCAAGGTGGCCGATCTGCTATCCAAGCGCCGGACTCGAACGGTGACCCGGCCAAGGCAGGTCGCCATGGCGTTGTCGAAGGAGCTGACCAATCACAGCTTGCCGGAGATTGGTGATGCCTTTGGCGGGCGTGACCACACCACCGTATTGCATGCGTGCAAGAAAATCGTGGAGTTGCAGGAGACTGATCCGGGCATCCGCGAGGATTATCAGAATTTTATGAGACTGCTGACCACCTGATGCCGGGCGTTGGCGAACAACATTCACCCTTCCAACATAAAGAAAGCTGAGTGCCATGAAACTGACGATCAGCCGTGAATCCCTGCTTACCCCGCTGCAAAGCATTGCTGGCGTGGTGGAAAAGAAACAGACCATGCCCGTGCTCTCCAACGTCTTGCTGGTGGCCGAGGACAATACCCTGACCCTGACCGGTACCAATATGGAAGTGGAACTGGTGGCGCGGGTAACACCGGTGCATGTAGATCAGCCCGGCCGGATTACCGTTCCGGCCCGCAAGCTGTCGGATATCTCCCGGGCCCTGGGGGACGAGGCGCCGATGGAGCTGTCGCTTGAAGGCGATCGGTTGCACCTGCGGTGTGGCGCCAGCCACTTTACCCTGTCGACCCTGCCGGCGGAGCACTTTCCGAACGTGGAAGACGAAGACGAGAGCTTCCGTCTGGAATTGCCCCAGAAAGAACTCGGCCGGATGCTCGATGCCACGGCGTTCGCCATGGCTCAGCAGGACGTGCGCTATTACCTGAACGGACTGTTGCTGGAAGTGGACAAGGACCATGTGCGGACGGTAGCTACCGACGGCCATCGATTGGCCATGGCACATCTGGAACTGGCCACCAATTGCCCGGAGCTGCGTCAGGTTATTGTTCCGCGCAAAGGGGTACTGGAACTGGCCCGGTTGCTCGATGATGTGGAAACACCGGTGACCCTGGTTATTGGCGATAACCACCTGCGAGCGACGGTGGGGTCTTATACCTTCACCTCGAAACTGATTGAAGGCAAATTCCCCGACTACAATCGCGTGATTCCGCGCGGGGGCGACAAGATCGTCCTGGCGGACCGCGCCACCTTGAAGAATACCCTGCAACGGGCGGGCATCCTGTCCCACGAGAACATCCGCGGCGTGCGCTTGAACCTGGCATCCAATGAACTCCAGGTATTTGCCAACAACCCGGATCAGGAACAGGCCGAAGACGCGCTGCCGGTGGACTATCAGGGCGAATCCCTGCAAATCGGTTTTAATGTAGGCTATCTGGTGGATGTCATGAACGCGCTGGATGAGGACCAGGTAAAAATAACCCTGTCGAATCCGAACAGCAGTGCGTTGATAGAGGCGCAAAACGATAACCGTTGCCTCTATGTTGTCATGCCCATGAGGCTGTAGGAGGAGATGAGATTGATGAGTACCGTAACGAATGGAATCAAAGGCGCCTTCAGGATTGGCCAGACTGTGTCGGTACTCGGGCGCACCGGGATCAACTGGCTTCGGGGGGATCGCCCTCCAACGCCGCGCTTGCTGAGGCAGACGTTTGAATCCCTCGGTGCAACCTACATCAAACTGGGACAGTTCATTGCCAGCTCCCCGACGTTTTTCCCTAAGGAGTATGTCGAGGAGTTCCAGCACTGTCTGGACAGAACACCCAACCTGCCCTTTGGTGTGATCAAGAGAATTATCCGGGAAGAGCTTGGTCGGCCCCTGGAGGAAGTCTATTCGGAAATCGATCCGGTGGCCCTGGCGTCGGCATCGATTGCCCAGGTTCACGCCGCGCGTCTGGTCTCCGGTGAAGAAGTGGTGATCAAGGTTCAGAAGCCGGGTGTGGAAAACATTCTCTTAACCGATCTGAACTTCCTGTACCTGTCTGCCCGTATTCTGGAAACTCTGGCACCGAAACTGTCCTGGACCTCCATGTCCGGTATCGTCGAGGAAATCCAGCGGACCATGATGGAAGAGTGCGATTTCATCAAGGAAGCGAACAACCTGAAGGTGTTCCGGGATTTTCTGCATGATACCCATAATGAAGATGCGGCAGTACCGAGGGTGTTCGAACACTGCAGCACCCGGCGGATCCTGACCATGGAGCGGTTCCACGGTGTGTCCCTGACCGATCTGGAAAGTATCCGCGGTTACGCCCGTGATCCGGAGCGAACCCTGATCACGGCCATGAACACCTGGTTCTCCAGTCTGACCCAATGTGAGTTTTTCCACGCGGATGTGCATGCCGGCAACCTGATGGTTCTCAAGGACGGTCGGGTTGGTTTTATCGACTTCGGAATTGTTGGTCGTATCAAGCCGGATACCTGGCAGGCGGTGAGCGATTTTATTTCAGCCGTTATGGTTGGGAATTTCGAGGGAATGGCCGACGCGATGATCCGCATCGGTATTACCCGCCAGACGGTTCGGGTAGATGATCTGGCCAGCGATTTGAGACGGCTCTACCAGCAGATGGACCGAATGGTGCCCGACGAGGTTCCCTATGAGGCGGAGCAGGCAGAAGACGATGTTAATCATATCCTGATGGATATGGTTAAGATCGGCGAAAGCCATGGCCTGCATTTTCCAAGGGAATTCGCTTTGCTACTGAAACAGTTCCTGTATTTCGATCGCTATGTTCACATCCTTGCACCAGAAATGGATGTGTTCATGGACGAACGGTTGAACATGCTCCACTGAGGCTGTCGCCTTGAGCGATTGGCTTTTGTACACTAGGGCAGCGTTACCGACGGGAAGGTAACGCTGCCTTTTTCGTTAAAGGGTTTTGTGTTGTTTCCTGCCCTCGTCCCCTTCGAGTCTGCTTTTCTATGGCGCTTGTAAAATTCCAGACTGAGAACTTCCGTAACCTGTCGTCGGCGCCGGTCAGCTTTTCATCGTCGTTTAATCTGCTTTACGGAGAAAATGGAAGCGGCAAAACAAGCGTGCTGGAAGCCATCGGTTATCTGGGATTGGGCCGTTCGTTTCGGGTGAACAGACACCAGGCAGTGGTGAGTCATGGCGAACAACGGCTGACAGTGTTTGGTGGTCTCGATCATGGGTTGGACTCACGCAGGCATGGCAGCGAGACCGATCTGGTGCATCGCCTGGGAATATCCCGGGATGTGGGTCAGAAGGAAACGATGTTACGGGTGGATGGTGAGGCGGTCAGGAGTCTTTCTGCCCTTGCCAAGCATCTGCCGTTATCTGTGATCGATCCTGGTGTTTTTGATGTGGTGGCAGGTGGACCCGGCAAGCGGCGTCAGTTTCTGGACTGGTTAGTGTTCCACGTGGAACCTTCCTTTGGATCTCTCTGGCAACAATGCCAGAGAGTGACATCACAGCGGAATCAAACGCTGAGAAATGGTAGACTAGACGAAGCTTTAATGCGTGTCTGGGATCATCAGTACGCTACCCTGAGTGAGCGCATTACTGAGGCCCGTACCGGCACCTTTGGCCGGTTCAAGTTGGCTTTTGAAAAGCTGGTTCGGGAAGTAGAGGTACCCTGGACCGAAGGTCTGAAGCTCGAGTATTACCCGGGCTGGGATGTCAGTCGGCCGCTGGCAGAATTACTGGTAGACCATCGGGATCAGGAGCGAAAAGTCGGGCACACATTATATGGTCCGAATCGCGCAGACATCCGGTTGAAGTTTCAGGGCAGGCCTGTTGCCGAAACGTTCTCCCGGGGCCAGCAGAAAACCCTGGTGATTTTGATGAAGATTGCCCAAGGCATGGTGTTGAGTGACATGGGCAAGCAGGTGACCTTTTTGCTCGACGATATTAACGCCGAGTTGGATGAGGGCCATCGCGCCATGCTGGCTATCAGGTTACAGGCATTACGTTGTCAGGTGTTTATCACGTCGATTGAGCGTCCCATGGTGGATCAGCTCTGGCCCGAGGGTAATGCACCGGATTACAGATTGTTCCACGTGGAACATGGCAAATTGACGGAAGAATAAGACCGGTGCGAAGAGCAAAGAATGCCCCGGCCTATCACGCTTCAGGAGTTTCCGAATGAGTGAATCGAACTATAATTCCTCCAGTATCAAAGTCTTGAAAGGGCTGGATGCGGTGCGAAAGCGGCCAGGCATGTACATCGGGGATACCGATGATGGCACTGGCCTGCACCACATGGTCTTTGAATTGGTGGATAACTCCATCGACGAAGCGCTTGCGGGATACTGCTCAGAGATTGGTGTGATTATCCACCCGGACGAATCGGTAACCGTGAAGGACAACGGCCGTGGCATTCCGGTGGACCTCCACGAAGAGGAAGGCGTTTCTGCTGCGGAAGTTATCATGACCGTGCTGCACGCCGGCGGTAAGTTCGACGATAACTCCTACAAGGTGTCCGGCGGTCTTCACGGCGTGGGCGTCTCGGTGGTGAACGCATTGTCCTCTACCCTCACCCTGACCATTCGTAGAGACAACAAGGTTTACGAGCAGACCTACACCCACGGTGTTCCCAATGCACCTCTGGCAGCCGTCGGCGAGACTGACGCATCGGGTACCAAGGTGCATTTCATTCCCTCGCCGGAAACCTTTACCCACATTGAATTCCACTACGACATTCTCGCCAAGCGTCTGCGTGAGCTCGCGTTCCTGAACAGTGGCGTGCGCATTCGTCTGACCGACGAGCGTTCTGGCAAGGAAGAAGTCTTCGAGTACGAAGGTGGCCTGCGCGCCTTTGTCGAGCATCTGAATTCCAGCAAGACCCCGATCAACCGCGTTTTCCATTTTAATCGCGAGCGCGAAGACGGTATCGCGGTGGAAGTCTCCATGCAGTGGAACGATGCTTTTCAGGAGAACATCTACTGCTTTACCAACAACATCCCCCAGCGCGATGGCGGCACACACCTGGCCGGCTTCCGGGCGGCCCTGACCCGTTCCCTCAATAACTATATCGAGCAGGAAGGTCTGGGGAAGAAGGCGAAAGTTGCGACCTCCGGTGACGATGCCCGGGAAGGCCTGACTGCCATCATCAGCGTCAAGGTTCCGGACCCGAAGTTCTCCTCACAGACCAAGGACAAGCTGGTCTCCTCCGAGGTGAAGACCGCGGTTGAGCAGGAGCTGTACCAGAGTTTTGCGGAGTACCTGCAGGAGCAGCCGAACGAAGCCAAACTCATCGTCAACAAAATGCTGGAAGCCGCCAGGGCTCGTGAAGCCGCTCGAAAGGCGCGTGACATGACTCGCCGCAAAGGCGCCCTGGATATCGCCGGTCTGCCCGGCAAACTGGCCGACTGCCAGGAGAAGGACCCCGCCCTTTCCGAACTTTACATTGTGGAGGGTGACTCGGCCGGTGGTAGCGCCAAACAGGGCCGTGACCGCAAGACCCAGGCAATCCTTCCGCTGAAAGGTAAGATCCTGAACGTGGAAAAAGCCCGCTTTGACAAGATGCTGTCCTCTGCAGAAGTGGGCACCCTGATCACGGCTCTGGGCTGTGGTATCGGCCGGGAAGAATTCAATCCCGATAAACTGCGTTACCACTCCATTATCATCATGACCGACGCGGACGTGGACGGTTCTCACATCCGGACACTGCTGCTGACCTTCCTGTTCCGTCAGATGCGCGAAATCATCGAGCGTGGCCATGTCTTTATCGCCATGCCGCCGCTTTACAAGGTCAAGCGTGCCAAGCAGGAGCAGTACCTGAAGGACGAGAAGGCCAAGGAAGCTTACCTCACCCAGACCGCTCTGGAAGGTGCCCAGCTCTATGTGAACCCGGAAGCCCCGGCGATCAAGGATTCCGCTCTGGAAACCATGGTCAAGGACTACCAGGCGGTCATGAACATGATTGGGCGACTGTCCCGGGCCTACCCGGCCAAGGTGCTGGAGCAGATGCTCCAGAACGTCACGCTCAAGCCTGAGCATCTGAAGGAAGAAGCTTCCGTGGCTCGCTGGGTTGCGCGTCTTGGTGAAGGCCTGGACCTGGATACCCGTACCGGTACCAAGTACACCTTCTCGGTGACCAAGGATACCGAACGGGCCCTGTACCTCCCGAAAGTGACCATCTATGTTCACGGGATTCCCTACGATCACGTCTTCAGTCACGAGTTCTTCGAATCTTCCTCTTACGCGGCGATCGCCCGTATGGGTGAGACTTTGGATGGTCTCATTGAAGAAGGCGCCTATATCCAACGGGGTGAGCGCAAACAGGCGGTCCTGTCTTTCGAGGGCGCTTTGGACTGGCTGATGAAAGAGGCCCAGCGCGGCCTGAACATTCAGCGTTATAAGGGGCTGGGCGAGATGAACCCGGAGCAGCTGTGGGAAACCACCATGGATCCGGAGACCCGTCGAATGATGAAAGTAACGATCGAAGATGCCATTGCGGCCGATCAGATTTTCACAACTCTGATGGGTGACGACGTAGAGCCTCGTCGCAACTTCATCCAGACCAATGCGCTGGAAGTGACCAACCTGGATATCTGATCAACAAATTCCAGGTGCAATAAAAAAAGCGGCGGAGGCTTCCAAACCTCCGCCGCTTTTTTATGTCCGGCCTTATCGGAAAACGTCCGGGACTGCTATTTCCCGGTGGTCGATTCCGAGGACTTGTTCCTTTCCTTCTCTTTCTCCGCCAGATGAGGCGCCATCACCTCTTCCAGGGTGTAACCGGTCAACCGGCGGATGGTGCGCCACAGATAATAGAAAATCAGCATCATCATGATCATCGAAGGAATGGCGATCATCGGATAACTCACCAGGGTCATCCGGCCGAGCTCCTCATTGAACGCCTGGGTGCCGGACGGGCTGACCACGATCCATTTGGCGAGCACGTAGTTCATGATCGATGAAAACAGGAAGGTGCCGGCAAAGAAGTAGCTGGCCTTCAGAAGCCGTTCTTCGAACTCATCAACCCGGTTGTGTTCGGCAAGCGTCTTATGGATCTTATCCACATCCAGAACACTCGGGTTATACAGCAGGGTGCGTACAAGGGGGTACTTGGTCCTTGTGGAGGCAAGCACCGCCAGACCAATGATTGCCGGAATCGCCGCTTCCTTGATGGCGAGCCAGCCGGCATCCAGTTCCAGTAACCCGATGCCCCCGGTCAGGCCAACGCTGATCAGACCCAGTACCGCGATGAAGTTTTTCTTCCGGTATCTGATCAGCTCAAACAGGCCCCAGCCCAGGGGAAACGCCAGGCCGATGATCAGCGCGTTTACGTTGCCCAGGTGTTCGTCGCCACTGAACTTCATCAGGATAACGGAGGGAATGATGATGCTGACCAGCAAATCGACCCAGGGCCTTGGCTTGTGGTCCGGTACGTTGGCGGAGCTCGGAGACGTCATGATCTAGCCTGGTTGGTGAAACTGGAGCAGTGCAGAACGGCACTGCCAAAGAAGTCCTGGCAGTATACGACGAATCCGAGTCCTGACGTAACCGCTGTCAGAGTGCGTTGGCAGTGGGGCTCTGCCAGCCGTAAATGAACTGCCGACTTTGTTTCTGTTATAAAAAAGCCGGGCTTATGCCCGGCTTCTCCGACTCCTCGTGAAATTCAGCGCCGATCAGGCACCGACTTCCTTGAGGCTCTCTTCCACAATTGCCAGGCCTTCTTCCAGCACATCGTCCTCGATGGTGACCGGCATCAGGAAACGCAATGTATTGCCGTACATACCACAGCTCAGAAGAATCAGACCCTTCTCCTTCGCCTTCTTGGTCACCGCAGCCGCCAATTCCGGCTTGGGTGTATGGCTTTCCTTGCTTTCTACCAGCTCGAAGGCAGCCATGGGACCGAGATTGCGTACGTTGTCGACATGGGCAAACTGTTCCTGCCACTGACTGAAGCGCTGCTTGAGCTTCTCACCCAGCGCCTGGGCCTTGCCAAGAATGTCCTCTTCCTTGAACACGTCGAACACGGCCAGTGCTGCGGCACAGGCTGTCGGGCTACCGGTGTAGGTGCCGCCCAGCGAGTTCGGGCCGGACGCATCCATGTACTTGTCGGTGCCAACGATCGCAGAAATGGGCATACCATCTGCCATGCTCTTGGCCATGGTCATCAGATCCGGTTCAACACCACTGTGCTCGATGGCAAACATCTTGCCGGTCCGGCCAAAGCCGCTCTGTACTTCGTCCGCGATCATCAGGATGTCGTTCTCATCACAGATCTTGCGGATTTCCTTCAGGAAACTGGTCGGAGCCGCGTAGAAACCGCCCTCACCCAATACCGGCTCGATAACGATCGCCGCGGTGTCCTTGGCCGGTGAATCCGCCTTCATGGCCATCTTCAGGCCGCGCAGTGCTTCGTCTTCGCTTACGCCATGGTACGGCACTGGATACGGGGCGCGGAAAACGGTACCGGGCATGGGGCCGAAGTCCGTCTGGTAAGGGGCGGCCTTGCCGTTCATCGCCATGGTGTAGAAGGTACGGCCATGATAACCGCCGTCAAAGCAGATCACGTTGGTCTTGCCGGTGGCTGCACGAGCGATCTTCATGGCGTTTTCCAGGGCTTCCGCACCGGAGTTGGCCAACATCACCTTGGAATGGCCGCGTACCGGGACCACGCCGCTGAGTTTCTCTGCCAGTTTAACGTAGCCCTCATAGGGCATAACCGTCTGGCAGGTGTGCATCAGCTTGTCCAGCTGTGCCTTGACTGCTTCCACGACCTTTGGATGACGGTGGCCGATGTTCAGTACGCCGATGCCGCCGGCAAAATCGATCATGCGTTTGCCGTCTGCATCCCACAATTCCGCATTCGTTGCGTGGTCGGCAAACTGTTCGTTGGGACTTGCCGCGCCCGCTGCAACGTAGCGTTCTTTGAGTGCCTGCAATTCTTTATTGCTCACTTTGCCATTCTCCCTGGGTTCAGGTTCGAAAGTTTCACCTAACAGTGTAAGTAGTACGGTGTCAGGAAACAAACCGACTATTGTCGCCCTCAGGCCGCATTGTCCCGGAATTGCAGTTTTGCCAGCCGCTGATAGAGGGCGTTATGGCGCATCAGATCATCGTGGCTGCCCACTGCCAGCAGGCGTCCCTCGTCCAGTACCGCAATACGGTCAGCGTCCCGCACCGTGGCCAGTCGATGGGCAATGACCAGGGTGGTACGTTCCGCGGTCAACGCCGGCATGGCCTGCTGGATCAGGTTTTCACTTTCAGCATCCAGGGCACTGGTGGCTTCGTCCAGCAATAGGATCGGGGCATCGGCAAGCAGGGCGCGGGCAATGGCAAGACGCTGCTTCTGGCCACCGGACAGGCCCAGGCCGGCATCTCCAAGCCGGGTTTCGTAGCCTTTCGGCAGAGCCTGGATAAAATCATGGGCATGGGCGATCTTCGCGGCCTGCTCGACGTCCTGTTGGCTGGCGTCGGGGCGTGCGTATCGGATGTTGTCGGCCACGGTGCCATGGAACAGGGCGGGATTCTGGGGTACCAGGGAAAAACACCGGCGCAGGGCATCGAGAGACAGCTCGGCGGTGTCCATGCCATCAATGAGAATGCTGCCCTCCGTTGGCTGGTAGAAGTGCAGCAGCAGGTCAAACAGGGTGGATTTTCCGGCTCCCGACGGGCCAACCAGGGCCAGGGTTTCGCCGGCTTTTACCTCAAGCGTCAGATCCGTCAGCGCGGGCTGTTCCGAACGCCCGGGGTAACTGAAGCTCAGACGGTCAATCTTGATCGCACCTTGAATGTGTTCAGGCAGTTCCAGAGTCGTGTCTTTACGCTCAAACGCCGGCTCGGTCTGCAGCAGCTCGAACAGCCGTGCCGCCGACCCGGCCGCCCTTTGCAACTCGCCAATCACCTCGCTGATGGCACCGGCAGCAACGCCCACCAGCAGGCTGTAAAACACGAAGGCCGCCAGCTCGCCGGGGCTGATCCGGCCGTTAATCACATCCAGCCCCCCTATCCAGATAACAATCCCGACGGCGCCCATCACCAGGGAAATAGCCAGCGTGGTCAGCCAGGCCCGCTGACGGATACGCTGCCGGGCTATGTCGAAGGCCCGTTCCGACACCTCGGAAAAATACCGACGGTCGTGGGGCTGATGGTTAAAGGCCTGCACGGTCTTGATCTGGGTAAGGTTCTCGCCCACATAACTGCCAACATCGGCCACCCGGTCCTGGCTCAAACGGGACAGTGCCCTTACCCGCCGGCCAAAGAACAAGATGGGGGCAATCACCAGCGGAAAGCCCAGCAGAATGATGCTGGCCAGCTTGGCGTTGGTAATGAACAGCAGCAGCAACCCACCGACCAGCATCAGGGCGTTACGCAGGGCAATGGATACGGTGGAGCCAATCACCGACTGCAGCACGGTGGTATCGGCAGTAAACCGAGACTGGATCTCGAGGGCCCGGTTCTGCTCGAAAAAGCCCGGATGAAGATCAATCAGGTGGTTGAACACCTTTTTGCGAATATCCGCCACCACTCGCTCGCCGATCCAGGACACGAGATAGAACCGGGCAAACGAGCCAAATGCGAGCCCCAATACCAGGATGAAAAACAGACCGATGGCCCTGGCGAGGTTCTCCGGCGACTCGGTGGCTAATCCCTGATCCACGAGAATACGTAAACCCTGCCCTAACCCGAGCGTAATTCCGGCCGTAAAAATCAGCGCCACCAGGGCACCGGCGACAGCCCGACGATAGGGGCTGATAAAGTCGATGACCAGTTTCAGGGCTTTGCGGTGACGAGTGTTAATGATGTGCCTCCTGGATACGGGGTGCTGTAGACTCCGCCAACAATACGGTTTGTACTCCATACAAGACCTATCATACAGCTACGCAAGAGCGTGCGGGTGGAGCGGCTTGCCAGGACCGTCGAAAGCCAGGGATGGCTTTCGCCGAGCGTACAGGGACGTATTTACAGCGTGTCCTGGCAAGCCGCTCCACCCGCGCGCTCGACTACTCCGAAGCGGAAGGAATATGAATTGAGAGCCTACGCCGACAACGATTACCCGGCAGATCATAAACCGGACTGGAAAATCATTTCAGGCCTCTGGCCCTATCTCGCCGAATTCCGCGGCCGGGTGGCCTTATCCCTGGCTTTGCTGGTGCTGGCCAAGCTGGCCACCGTCGCCACGCCAATCGCCCTGAAATACATCGTCGATTACCTGGACCAGAACCGCGGGGCAGACATGCTGCTGTGGATTCCAGTGGTTCTGGTGGTGGCCTATGGTTCGCTGCGCTTTGGCGCCACCCTGTTCAATGAGCTTCGGGATGCGGTTTTCGCGCGGGTGGCCGAGCGGGCCATGCGGCGGGTGTCCTTGCGGGTGTTCGAGCACCTGCACCAGCGGGAACTGGCTTTCCATCTGGACCGCAAGACTGGTGGCCTGGCCCGGGATATCGAGCGGGGTACCAACGGCATCAGCTTCCTGCTGCGCTTTACCCTGTTCAATATTGTTCCCACCCTCCTGGAAATCCTGCTGGTGGCCGGCATCCTGTTCGTGGTGTTCAACGTCGGTTATGTGTTGGCGATTCTGGTGGCCGTGGTGGTCTACGTGGTCTTTTCCATCAAGATTACCGAGTGGCGGACCAAATTCGTGCGCGAAGCCAATGCCCGGGATAACCAGTCGAACTCGCGGGCGATCGACAGCCTGCTGAACTATGAAACCGTCAAATATTTCAATAATGAACGCTATGAGGCGCAGTTATACGACGTCGATCTGGACGACTGGGAACAGGCCCGGCTGAAAAACCGGTTGTCCCTGGCCGCGCTTAACTCCGGCCAGGCGCTGATTATTGGTCTGGCGATGATCGTGATCATGGCCATGGCTGTTCAGGAGGTGGCCAGCGGTGAGATCACCCTCGGCGACTTCACCATGATCAACGCTTACCTGCTCCAGCTGTTCATTCCCCTGAACGCCCTGGGTTTTGTCTACCGGGAAATCCGCCAGGCCCTGGTGAATGTCGAGCGGCTGCTCAAACTGCTGGGGGATAAACCCGCCATTGAGGATGCCCCGGATGCCACCGAGCTGGCCGTGGATAAAGGCGAAGTGCAATTTGACCATATCCACTTTGCCTATCGCCCGGACCGGCCGATCCTGCGGGATGTGAATTTCACCATCCCGGCCGGCCACAAGGTGGCGGTGGTGGGGGCCAGTGGTGCCGGCAAGTCCACCCTCGCCCGAGTGCTGTTCCGTTTTTACGACGTCGATCAGGGCGCCATCCGTATCGATGGCCAGGATATCCGGACCGTGAGCCAGAACAGCCTGCGGTCAGCGATTGGTGTGGTGCCCCAGGATACCGTGCTGTTCAACGATACCCTTTACCGGAACCTGGCCTACGGCCGGCCGGAAGCCACCGAGGAAGAGGTCTATCGGGCGGCCC
>PYVH01000062.1 GCA_003030785.1 Marinobacter sp. B9-2
CACGGACGGTACAATTTCTTCTAAGATCGGTAAAAAGGTATTTGCTGAATTAGTAGAAAATGGCGGCTCTGCGCAGGATATTGTGAAAGCAAAAGGCTTAGTGCAAATTTCTGATGAAGGTGCATTACTAGCAATCGTAACAGAAGTTTTAGATAACAATGCTCAATCTATCGAGGACTTCAAAAATGGTAAAGACCGTGCGATTGGCTTCTTAGTTGGTCAAATTATGAAGGCAACAAAAGGTCAAGCTAACCCACCAATGGTTAATAAATTATTACAACAAGAAATTGCCAAACGATAATACTCGTTGTAACATAATAGCCGAGAGAGCTTCATTGCTCCCTCGGCTATTAATTTTCAAAAATGTAACAAATTTGCATTTTTCGAAACTTAATAGTTGTTTAAAAAGAGTATTCATAGCAAAATATAGAATAGACAATAATAAGGGGGACGAGCCAATGAAAACAGAACAACAGTATTTTAATGAAGCTATATCAATACAACAATATATGGAGAACATGACGACGTTAAAAGAAGAAAGCTTTCGTATTTATGATGGCTTTGAAGTACCAACAAACGATGGTTTTATCGGGTTATTAAAAGAAAAACAACCTAAAATTTTAACAATTACAGAGGATTGGTGCGGAGACGCAATGTTAAATAATCCAATTATTCGTCGTATTGCTGAAGCAGCAGGATTAGATATGCGTACCGTTTTCCGTGATGCTGATACAGAGCTAATTGATCGTTATTTAACAAACGGTGGCCGTGCAATTCCGATTTATCTATTTTTAGATGATGCAGGAGATGTGATTGGAAAATGGGGACCACGTGCACCAGAATTACAAGAGTTCGTCGTAACGAAACGAGCAAGCTTACCAGATAAAGAAGATCCAACCTTTGAAGAGGCACAAAAGACTCTTTATGCAGAAATTCGTGAGGAAAACATATCCAATCAAACATATTGGACATATGTTTATGAGGACTTTAAGAAGCAAGTAACAGAAGCATTACAAAAATAACAAGAGTATTGCAACATTTCAACCTATAAATCGTTGAATGAAGTAGAATCTTATGAAGCAGGAAGGTATGTTATGAAACGAGCAAGAATCATTTATAATCCTACATCTGGACGCGAAGTGTTTAAGAAACATCTACCAGAGGTGTTGGAAAAACTAGAGGTAGCAGGCTATGAGACATCCTGTCACGCAACAACATGTGAAGGTGATGCAACGCTTGCAGCAAAAAATGCGGTAGAACGCGGTTTTGATATCATCATCGCAGTTGGTGGAGATGGCACATTAAATGAAGTTGTTTCAGGTGTAAGTCCATTTGAAAACCGTCCGAAAGTTGGTCTAATTCCAATGGGCACTACAAATGATTTTGCCCGTGCCGTGCATATCCCTCGAAATATTGAAGAGGCAGTAGACATTATTATTCAAGGCGACACATTACCAGTGGATGTTGGTCTCTTAAATGGGGAACGCTATTTCATCAATATTGCTGCTGGCGGACGTATTACAGAGCTAACTTACGAAGTACCAAGCAAAATGAAAACAATGCTTGGTCAGTTAGCCTATTATGTAAAGGCAGTTGAGATGATTCCATCCATCAAAGCCTCACATATGCGCATTGAATATGATGGCGAAGTATTTGATGGCGACGCTATGATGTTCCTATGTGGGTTAACGAATTCAGTAGGCGGCTTTGAAAAACTAGCTCCTGATGCAAGCATTAATGATGGTTACTTTACTTTAATAGTGCTAAAGAAGGTAAGTCTTCCTGAATTTATTCAACTAGCTGCTATGGCATTAAGAGGCGAACATTTAAATGATGATCGTGTCATCTACAAAAAAGCTAGCGTTGTCAAAGTTACTACAGAAAATGAGGTCCACCTTAATCTCGATGGCGAATATGGCGGAGACGCTCCCGCTACATTTGAAAACCTAAAGCGTCACATCGAAATCTTTGTTCCACTCGCAGATATTCGAGAGGAAGACCGTATTTAATGAACCCGAAAAGCTCATCCGATTTTATTGAGGATGAGCTTTATTTTGTATTTCTATATGATTGGTTGCTTGAAGTTAGGTGACGTCACTCGAAAAGATGTCTAGTTAGAACACTTCAAAAGGTGAGGACTCCTCTAGAGAAGGCGATTGAAGTGCTCATAAAGGTGAGAAAGCCGCTCCAAATGAAGTGAAAAGTGATCAAAAAGATGAGGAAGCCGCTCCAAAGGAAGTAAAAAGCGCTCTAAAAGGTAAGGATACCACTCCAAATCCTCTTAACTTAAAATTCCATCACTAGAATAAAACTGATTAAATCCCATAAACTAAGCTCTAAAAGTAAGATTGTGAATGAAATTAGAAAAATGTTTGGCAAATGTGCGTATATTACTTGAACAAAATTTGAAACCTTAATAATAGACTGAAATTTCGGTCCGTTATTAAGGTTTTTTTCGTTGGAATAGTGGAAAATGGGGGTATGGATAAGGGAAAGGAAGTGTTGCCTTTGTATAAGTCACAAGAAAAGAAGCTTATATGGCTAAGCTTTGGTGTTGCAATCATTATGCTACTTTCTATTCTTGGAAGAATATTTGGAAGTTAAGGGGGCAATGAGATGATTAATGAATCAGCGGTCTATTGGAGCCGAGCATTAACGGAGTTAACATTATCGTTCCATATTATTTATGCAACAATTGGTGTGGGTGTCCCGTTAATGATTATGATTGCTCAATGGACTGGGTATAAAAAGAATGATGAACATTATATCTTAATGGCAAGACGTTGGGCCCGTGGTTTTGTCATTACTGTAGCTGTCGGTGTGGTAACTGGAACCGCAATCGGCTTACAACTATCATTATTGTGGCCTAATTTTATGCAACTCGCTGGTCAAACAATTGCGTTACCACTTTTTATGGAAACGTTTGCATTTTTCTTTGAGGCGATATTCTTGGGCATCTATTTATATACTTGGGATCGCTTTGATAGTCAGAAAAAGCATATGCTTCTGTTAATCCCTGTTGCTGTCGGAGCATCGATGTCAGCAGTCTTTATCACAATCGTTAACGCTTTTATGAACGCACCAAGAGGATTTGATATCGTAGATGGAGAACTTGTTAATATTCAACCTTTTCTTGCAATGTTTAACCCTGCCATGCCAACAAAGGTTGCACATGTACTTGTGACAGCGTACATGACATCGGCATTTGTGCTAGCAGCTATTGCAGGATTTAGGATGTTAAAGGGCTCGAAGCATGTATACCATAAAAAATCACTACTTTTATTAATGAAAATTGGCTTGATTTTCTCCATTGCAGCCGCTGTGATTGGAGATTTTTCAGGAAAATACTTAGCCGAATATCAACCCGAAAAACTAGCCGCAGCAGAATGGCATTTTGAAACAGAAGGTAAGGCTTCACTTGTATTATTTGGTGTCTTAGATGGAGAAGAAGTTAAATATGCTATTAAAATTCCGTATGCTTTAAGCATTCTTGCACATTTTAATCCTAATGCAGAGGTAATCGGCTTAGATCAATTTGAGGAAGAGGATCTACCGCCACTCTATATTCACTATCTCTTTGATATCATGGTTTCTATTGGTATGTTTATGATGCTAGTTTCATTACTTTATGTTGTAGGGAAAGCACGGGGCTGGCAGTTTATTCATTCACGATGGTATAGATGGATTATCGTAGCGGGAGGACCACTATCAATTATCGCGATTGAAGCAGGTTGGTGGCTTGCCGAAGTTGGACGTCAACCATGGATACTTTATGGACTAATGCGTACACCTGAAGGAGCTACGACGAGCGACCATGTGGATTTAATGTTGCTTTTATTCGCAGGAGTCTATGCAGTATTAGCAGTGGGAAGTATTGTCGTATTGGTAAGAATGTTTAAAAATAACCCAATCGAACGCGAGATTGAAGATCGCCACTCTGAAAAAGGCGGTGACATCCTATGACGTTAGAGATTTTAGGTATTTCAGTATTATGGATATTCCTATTTGGCTATGTCATAGTCGCATCAATCGATTTTGGTGCTGGCTTCTTTAATGCATATAGCCTACTTATTGGAAAGAATCATATTTTAACAAATATTATTAAACGTTATTTATCGCCTGTTTGGGAAGTTACCAATGTCTTTTTAGTATTCTTCTTTGTAGGAATCGTAGGATTTTTCCCGCAAACCGCTTTTTATTACGGAACGATTTTACTTGTGCCCGTTAGTATTTCGCTTGTACTGTTGGCAATTCGAGGCTCCTACTATGCCTTTGAATCGTATGGTACACGAGGCCATATCGGATATACACTGACATATGGTGTAGCAGGTTTATTAATTCCCGCTTCTTTATCCGTTGTCTTTGCCATTGCTGGTGGAGGCTATGTTGATGTAATTGATGGGCAGCCTGTGCTGAACTACTGGACTTTATATACAAGTCCATTTGCTTGGAGCATTGTGGTACTAAGTATCGCTGCTGTATTGTATATTTCAGCCGTATTCTTAACATGGTACGCGCATAAAGCAAATGATATCGAAGCAACGAAACTGATGAGAAAATATGCTCTTGTGTGGGCAGCGCCGCTAATGATTAGTGCGCTAGGCATTATGTATGAAATGAAATCCATCAATTCAGAGAGCTACAGTCATATGGTAAATTTATGGTGGATGTTTGCGATTTCAGCTGTCTTATTTATTGTCACAGTCGTACTCATTGCCATGCGTAAAAAGTACGGACTTGCAGTTGGGCTTCTGATTGCTCAATTTGCCGTAGCCTTCTTTGCTTATGGAATAGCTCAATATCCATACCTACTGTATCCGTATTTAACCATTTACGATAGCTTTACAAGCACACAAATGGCGATCGCTTTAGTTATCGCATTTATTTTAGGACTGTGTCTTCTTCTTCCTTCACTTTATTTATTGATGAAACTATTCTTATTCAATAAAAAATATGTGACAGGAAAAGAAGACAATCACGCATAGGAGGAAAGCACATATGCAAAGTTTTTTAATTTTTTATGCACCTTTTATTGTCGTCATTCTTGGGATCTTGTGTGCATTTTGGTGGGCACCAAGGGATTATCATATTACAAAAGAGCAGGAAAAGAGTCGCGAATAGCGACTCTTTTTTCAAGTTGATTAGCAGAGACACGCAACAGCCAAGTCTTGTTCTTTTTTCATTCGCCAACACATGCTACAATAAGGAGATTGAAATGGAGGATGTACGAATGTCAGCACCCGTGAAAAAAAATGAACGACTTTCAGTTTATATAGAAGATCTAACGCATGATGGCAATGGTGTCGCAAAGGTTGAAGGTTATCCATTATTCATACAAGGCGCACTGCCAAACGAAATGGCCGAAATCCATGTGTTAAAAACATTAAAAAACTATGGCTTTGCAAAGGTAATAGATATTATCAAGCCATCTCCAGACCGTGTTGAAGCTCCATGTGATTACTTCAAGCAGTGTGGCGGCTGCCAATTACAGCATTTATCCTATGAGGGACAGCTAAAATGGAAAGAAAATATGGTGCGCAATGTGATGCAGCGGATTGGTAAAATTAATGCACCTGTTCACCCAGTAAAAGGTATGAAAGAACCTTGGCACTACCGTAATAAAGCCCAAATTCCTTTCTCTGAAAACGAAGCAGGACAAGCGATTGCAGGCTTTTATAAAACAAAAACGCATAGCATTGTAGATATGGATCGCTGTTTAATTCAAACAGGAGAAGCAGATGCAATTCTTGCAGGCTTGAAAAAGGAATTAGCAACGTTAGGCATTAGCTCTTACAATGAGCATACACATGATGGGATGTTGCGTCATGTCGTTATCCGTAAAGCACAAGAAACAGGCGAAGTCATGGTTGTCCTTGTAACTAAAAGGAAAAAGTTTCCACAAAAAGAGGCAGCTATTGCAGTAATCCAAAAGCTAGTGCCAAACGTTACATCGATTATGCAAAATGTGAATAGTGAGAAAACCAATGTGATTTTTGGTGATGACACAATCAACCTTTGGGGTAAAGACGTTATTATTGATACAATTGGTGACGTACGTTTTGAAATCTCTGCTCGTTCCTTCTATCAAGTCAACCCAGAGCAAACAGAGGTCCTCTACAAGCAAGCACTAGATTATGCTGGCTTGCAGGGAGATGAACGTGTCATTGATGCGTATTGTGGAATTGGTACGATTTCTTTATTCCTTGCTCAAAAAGCAAAGGCAGTCATGGGCGTGGAAATTGTCCCACAAGCGATTGAAGATGCCAAACGCAACGCACTGCTTAATGGCTTTACAAATACTTATTTTGAAGCAGGCCCAGCCGAGGAAGTTATCCCAAGATGGTATAAAGAAGGCAAGGAAGCAGACGTACTAGTAGTTGATCCACCGCGCAAAGGTTGCGATGAAGCACTGCTAACTACTATTCTAGAGCAACGACCAAAACGAGTGGTCTACGTATCCTGTAATCCAGCCACACTAGCACGCGATCTTCGCATTTTAGAGGATGGCGGCTATCACACACAGGAAATCCAGCCAGTAGATATGTTCCCGCATTCGACGCATTGTGAAGCAGTAGCATGGTTGAAGTTAAACGACTAACACATTACTAAACTCACCTACACAATAAAAAATTATCGTTTTAGGACGGATTTCAGTTGAAATAATTTTTTGATAAAAACTCGGATTCGATCAAATACGAATCCGAGTTTTTTTTCGATGTAATTTCATCCATCTGAAATCTTCACTAATTGAGTCAATTCACATTGACAAAAACCATTCAAAACATCTCATCACTTATAAACTATATAAAATTGTATATCTCTAGTTTTAATTGTTTTTTTCTCCAATATGACTTAAAAGAGACTCTGTCAATTCTCGTCTTATTTGCGTGATATGGTTTTCCATGAGTTGCTTAGCTTGGTTCGCATCTCCAGAAGCGATGGCTAAGTAAATTCTTTTATGTTCATCGATGGTCTCTTGCGTTCGTTCCGAATCTTCCAAGCGTTGTCTACGGGTAGCTCGGATTGTATCTTGCATATGCTCACTAAGGGTTTGAAATAATTGTAAAAATATTGAGTTATGTGAAGCAAGTACAATATTAAGATGGAAACTTAGGTCTGCTTGAATTCCTAATTCTACATCATTTTTACCTTGATCCATCATGTCTAATGCTTTGCTAATTCGTTCTAAGTCTACAGAAGTAGCTCGTCGTGAAGCTAAAAAGGCACACTCTACTTCAAGTGCTTGGCGAAGTTCCAACATTTCATAAATTAATTTTTTTTCAGTATTTATAATTGTAGAGGAAAGCTCTTCGCTTAAAGTATGGGATTCAGCAGTTTTAATAAAGCTACCACTGCCTTGTTTAATTTCAATAAATCCTTTTATTTCAAGTTTTCGAAGTGCCTCTCTCACCGATGTTCGACTGACATTAAAACGACTCGCTAATTCTCTTTCTGTCGGGAGTTTATCCCCAGGCTGTAATTCACCATTTAAAAAATATTCCTTTATTTGATCAACGATAACTTGATATGCTTTTTTCTTTGGTTGAGGCATTACCTATCTCACCACCTTAAATACATAGTACTATAAACGCTTTAATCATACAGAAATACAGCATGTTTATCAATTTAAGAAAAAAATTAATAGTTGATATTTTCTGAATATTTAGTACAATGTAAAAAGGTTGGACCAATTAAAAGAATATAGAAAATTGGTATGACATATAAATTTATCAATTAAACACTCAAAATACTATGAGAGTAAAAGGGGAAGGAAAAAATGATTACTACAAATGAAGAATTAGTGATGGCTCTACGAAGTGTTCTTCCAGAAATTGAAGTGACAATCAATCAAACGATTTTAGAACAGCATAGCAGTGATGAATCCTATCATAGCGCCAGTCTTCCTGATATTGTGGTGTTTCCGACAAAGACAGAAGAAGTGAGTAAAATAATTAACATAGCAAATCAATACAAAGTACCGATAGTGCCATTTGGAAGAGGAACAAGCTTAGAAGGACATGTCATCCCTTATAATCATGGGATAACGATTGATTTTTCACTTATGAACAGAATAGTAGAAGTTAGAGAGAAGGACTTTCTTGTGAAAGTTCAACCAGGGGTAACGCGTTCTCAGTTAAATAAAGAATTGAAGAAATATGGATTATTTTTCACTGTAGACCCAGGAGCAGATGCAACAATTGGAGGAATGGCGGCAACAAATGCTAGTGGGACAACATCTGTTAAATATGGAACTATGCGCGATCAAGTTCGAGATTTAGAAGTTGTTCTCTCAGATGGAACAGTGATTCATACAGGAAATTTAGCAGAAAAATCTTCATCAGGCTATCATTTAAATGGGCTTTTCGTTGGGTCTGAGGGAACACTTGGTTGTTTTACTGAATTGACGTTAAGAGTCTATGGTATTCCTGAATGTGTAATGGCTGCTAGAGCGTCCTTCAAAACAGTGAATGATGCTGTGGAAGGAGTGGTGAGTATTCTACAAGCGGCAATTCCCATTGCAAGAGTCGAACTTGTAGATGAACCCTCAATGAAGCAAGTGAACTTGTATAGTCAAACAGCTTATGAGGAACAACCAACCTTATTTTTAGAGTTTGAGGGGAATGAGGCTGGCTTAAGGCAAGATGTAGAATTTATGAAAGAGATTGTAGAGGCTCATAATTGTGAAAATATTGAATTTGAGATGGATAATGCAGCCCGAAATCAGCTATGGGAAGCTCGCCATAATTTAGCTTACGCCTATGTCCATGGACACCCAGGAAAAAAACTAATGGTAACAGATGTTTGCTTACCGATATCCGAATTAGCAGGTGCTATAGAACATGCAAGAGAAGCACTTGATTTGTTAGCGCTTACAGGTGGGGTTGTTGGACATGTTGGTGATGGCAATTTCCATGTATTATTAATGATTGATATGAATGATCCAAAAGAAATAAAGAAAGCTGATGAATTGAATGAATTGATTGTGATGTATGCACTTGAACGAGGAGGAACTTGTACAGGAGAACATGGTGTGGGCATTGGTAAGCAGAAATATCAAGAGAAAGAACACGGTAAAGCACTTCTAGTGATGGAAAAGATTAAACAAGCACTTGACCCTCACACACTTTTCAATCCGAATAAAATATTGAAAATAAAAATATAGGAAGTGGAATTATGAAAATTTTAGAAGCGATTAGTACGATAGCTGGAAAATATTTCGCCATCTGGGTTATTTGTATTGCTGTTATTGCTTTTATAGCTTCGGAGCCCTTTTTAATATTTGGAGGGTATATCACGATTTTGCTAGGCATTGTTATGTTTGGCATGGGTCTAACGTTAAAAGCAGTTGATTTTAAATTGGTTATAACGAATCCAGTACCAGTCATTATTGGTGTATGTGCTCAATATGTTATCATGCCACTTGCCGCTTTTTTAATTGCTTATATAATGAACTTGCCAGCAGAATTAGCTGCAGGGCTAGTCCTTCTTGGATCTGTACCTGGTGGAACTGCTTCAAACGTCATGGTGTATTTAGCTAAAGGAAATGTACCTTTGTCCATCACAATGACATCCTTTTCGACATTATTAGCTCCAATTGCCACACCACTCATCCTATTATTACTTGCAGGTAAATGGATGCCAGTTGATCCAATAGCAATGTTTACTTCAATTATTCAAGTAATTATTTTCCCTATTATCCTAGGGATTGTTATAAGAAGAGTTGTTCCTCAAATCGTAGAAAAAAGTATTAATGTGATTCCTCTTATTTCAGTAGTTGCTATTATGATTATTGTATCCGCTGTTGTTGCTGGTAATGTTGATACCATCGCTTCGGCAGGCTCCATTATTTTTGCAGCTGTAGTGCTTCATAATGCATTCGGATTGTTATTTGGTTATATAACAGCTCGTCTATTAGGCCTCGATGAAAGTAATCGAAGAGCTATTTCAATAGAAGTTGGAATGCAGAACTCTGGTCTAGGTGTAGCGTTAGCCACTGCCCACTTCGGTCCCTTAGCGGCCTTACCTAGTGTACTTGGGGCTGTTTGGCATAATATTTCTGGTCCAATTCTCGCTACCTATTGGTCGAAAAAACCAGAGATACTAAAGGTACAACATACTAAACAGATACAAGAAGATAACGGCAGAACTCAAATGTAGGAGAGTAAATATTCGATGTCTACGGCTTGTATTGCAGTCATATTATCTATTTTGTGTAAATCCACCTCACAAATGGATCCATTCGAAAAAATATAGAAATGAAAATTAGGTATAATAAAAGTAGATGAGATAGAAACAAGCTATCCATCTGCTTTTTTATTTTTTAAAATATCATTTAGGACGGATTTTCGTTAAAATAAACATTGTTGATTTTTACATTAATTCTTGATAAAGAATACTTCTACCTCTATTAGGTAAAGAGGCAAATGTATCAATATGTCCATAGTGAGAGGAATTGGAAATAACATGAACGATAATTTTTGGCGTGATTTACCACGGCCATTTTTTGTATTGGCACCGATGGAAGATGTGACAGATGTTGTATTTCGTCACGTTGTAAGTGAAGCAGGTCGACCAGATGTGTTTTTTACTGAGTTTACAAATTCGGATAGCTACTGTCATCCAGAGGGAAAGAATAGTGTGCGTGGCCGTTTGCTCTTTACAGAAGATGAGCAGCCAATGGTGGCACATATTTGGGGAGATAATCCCGAGTATTTCCGTGAAATGAGTATTGGCATGGCAGAGCTAGGATTTAAAGGTATTGATATTAACATGGGCTGCCCTGTACCAAATGTAGCATCAAGAGGGAAGGGAAGTGGTCTAATTCTCCGACCAGATGTGGCGGCAGAATTGATTCAAGCAGCAAAAGCGGGCGGACTGCCTGTTAGCGTGAAAACGCGACTTGGCTACAAGGATGTAAATGAGTGGGAAGAGTGGCTAACGCATATTTTAAAGCAGGATATAGCGAACCTTTCGATTCATCTACGAACAAGAAAGGAAATGAGCCTAGTAAATGCGCATTGGGAGCTCATTCCAGAAATCAAAAAGTTACGTGATCGTATTGCACCTAATACGCTACTGACGATCAATGGAGATATTCCTGACCGTCAAACGGGACTGCAGCTAGCTGAACAATACGGTATTGATGGCGTGATGATTGGACGAGGTATTTTTAAAAATCCTTTTGCTTTTGAAAAAGAGCCAAAAGAGCATAGCAGTAAAGAATATCTTAATCTTTTAAGACTGCAGCTCGATCTTCAAGATCAATACTCGGAAGAACTACCACGTTCCATCACAGGGCTTCATCGCTTCTTCAAAATTTATGTCAAAGGATTCAGAGGAGCTGGTGAATTAAGAAGTCAATTGATGAACACAAAATCAACGGATGAAGTGCGTGTATTGCTAGACAACTTTGAATCAAACAATATTGAATGACAATGAAATGATGAAACCACCAATAAAGTCAAGTAAATAACAGTAGAAGTAGGAGCAAAGATTTTGGGATGAGATTTCTCTTTCTATGCTCCTTTCAATTTATCGCTATTGATGTTTTGGCTTCAAATGCTAGTGGAAGGCCTCTTGTTTTTATGCTCTGTTTTTTATTTAGACAAGTCCTACTTTTAGTCCTATTAATTTAGAAAGGTGAATTTCTGAAATAAGGAAAGCGTCTTTCTTCATAAAAGGCCCATTTAATAGAGGAAGAATATTAAAGAAATTAACTAATTCTTATAATGATCTTGTGCTTAAATGATAGAAGAAGTTAAAGAAGGATGAGGTATATTCTTTTGAATATGCCTATTGTTATTTTTGTGAAAATAACAATATTGCCCCTGAATCATTTGAGATTGGTAATAGAAAATAACATATTTTTGTAACGTAATTAAATTCTAAGAGTTATATAAGTGAAAGGGGTGAAAATAGGTGGACTTTGAGGAAATCTATCAGGAATACTTTAAAGAAGTTTATTTATATATCCTATCATTAAGTCACGATGAGCGCATAGCCGAGGAAATAACACAAGAAGCATTTTTTAAGGCATTAAAAGCAATAAAAAAATTTGATGGTTCTAAGGATATTCGAGCATGGCTTTTTACAATTGCGAAAAATACATATTTCTCACACTACAAAAGAAAGAAACGACAAGTAGATTCAGGTGCAGTAGAAGAATCAAGTACGGAAGTGCAAATTATAAAGCATTTGATGAATGAAGAAGATGCCTTCATGGTTCATCAGTTTCTTCACTCGATGAATGAGCCATATAAGGAGGTCTTTTCCTTACGTACTTTTGGAGAATTACCTTTTGAAAAGATAGGACGTCTTTTTGGAAAAAGTGCAGGGTGGGCAAGGGTTACCTTTTACAGAGCGAGAAAACAAATTATCGAGTATATGGAGGCGATGAATTATGAAAGAGATTAAATGCACAATTATTCAAGATGTTTTACCTCTGTATGTTGATGAGGTAGTTAGTGAAGATACAAAAGAAATGGTAGACGAACATTTACAGCATTGTGAAAAATGTCAAAAAGAATATGAAGCTATGAAACAGGAACTTTATATCCCGGCAGAAAATAAGGCTTTTCAATTTAAAGAGATCAGTAAAAAATGGCGTAAGAAAAAAGTGATCATTTCCATTACTTCGGTTTTCATAACGGCACTTATTTTATTGGGGACCTATTTGTCTGTTTTCTATTTTGAAACGGTTATTCCTTATTCGGAAGATTTGATCAAAATCGAAAGACAAAATGATCATCAGTTGGTTTCCCGATATTATGGCAAAAGCCGTGCAGGTGTTCACGGAACGTTTCCTATGGGAATTGAAATTGATGGAGAGAAAAAGATTGTGAGTTTTATTTATTATACAAAAACAGTGGCTGATTCGCCTTCGAGAAACCTGATTGATGATGAAAAGAGGCTTGGACAAGAAGATACCTTTGTTCTACCTGAAAGTGGAAACAATGATGCGGTATATTATGTGGAATTTGATTCAGAAGAGATGGTTCCAGGAGGAAAGGATTCTTGGGATTCAGCTTTAGAACATGCTGTATTAATTTGGGAGAAATAAACTGATTGAAATCATATTTAGTTATTCGATTATCGGGCGATTTTCTATAATAAGGATAAGTGTCATTCTTTATGAATAGAGCCATATTGTTGAAGAAGACTCTTTAATGAAGAAGAAGAAAATTTCCTCGAGCAGATCATTGACAATAGTTGAAAGGCTATCTTGAATACAGAGACGAAGGTGTAAAATGAAACAAACCCGGGATTTGATTCCCGGGTTTGTTTTTACTTATTGGCAACTATGACCAATTTACCTGTATCCAGTTCCTTTTCGAATTGAGCAGCTTCCGATTCACTTAATCCGACAGAAGCTAACTTGTTGCGGAGTTCATCTCCACGGGAATTCACCAGGTTCTTCATCGAAGTCAGGAACCCTTGCTCGCTAATACCAGCTTCTTCAGTCCCAAGTGCTTCGTTAATATCATCTTCACGTTCTTCATAGTGCGCAAAGATGTAAATGTTATCTCGAAGATACCCTTGCGCTTCTAATTTCTCCACTTCTTTTTTCGCCTGTACTACGTTTTCTACTGTCAATTTGACTGTCATTAATGATCCCTCCTATATATGTTCACATTCAATCTATTCCACTAAATTAAATGAATAAAACATCTTTTTTGTTTTTAATTATGTTAGAGTGGCATGAACAACTAATGGAATACTAATGAACAACTCGAAAACAATGGAAGTTGTTATTCTAAATCTTTATTCTAAAGCTACGTCCAATTCTTTATAGAGTAGGACTTTTTTGTTTGCATCAATAGAGGATTTAGAGAAACATCAGAGAATTGTATAGTGAGTACCATTATATGTAATGACGAGCTTATAGGAGTTGTATGAAGATGATTGTGACAACTAGACCGTTAAAAATTAAATATAATAAATCAGTAAATACTTTTCAGGAGTTTATGCAAATTCATCACAACAATCATTCCCTTACGAAGGAAGTTGTTTTTCTACGCTATATCGGTATACCTGATTCGGTAGATTTTTATAAAGATGAGATTTTACAAATGGAGGAGTATTTCTCCAAGCAAAGCGTATTTTATTTACGACTGCATAAGCTTGAGGTCATTCGTAATAAGGAAGATGTAGATAGATTGTCAGAAAGTTGGAGAATGTGGCAGACTGCTGCTGAAAACCCGCAATTACTGTATAAGCTATCTTTGTGCAGTAAATTAGCGAGTGATCAACTTAAATGGACAAAAAAGCTAAGCTTTAAACAGATGATTCAACTATTTAAAGAAAATCAGCCTTATCCTAATGAAACGTTGTTAAAAAATTTTGCAGTTAAATTTTTGTATTGGATGGATTATTATTTACCACAAATTTTTTCTGAGGAAAATCCAATGTCCCCAAAAATTGTTTTTATAGGTGACATTACGCAGCATGAATTACTATTTTTATATTTCTTATCGTCACTGGGGTGCGATATTTGTTACATGAATCCTAAAGGAGATATTGCCAATTTGTACCCTATAATAGAAGCGTCATCTACCTTACATATGTGTCGTCATTTCTATGAAAAGGAAATAACATTGCCTATTAAAAGTACTTCAAGACAATTGAACATCCCTGTTCAAAAAACGAATGTAACAGAAGAGTGGAGCTATGAGCAATTAGCCTCCTTAGCCACATCTGTTGTGATGATTAAGACCTTCGGGGAGGATGATAAGGTTTTATGCTATGGCTCTGGTGTTATTCTCCACCAAGATGGATATATTTTAACAAACTTGCATGTTGTGGGTGGTGGAAAATATTATTCTGTGCTCTATGAAAATGATACCAACGAGTATATAACCCATCAATTTGTGAAATATCATGATATGCATGATTTGGCTATTTTGAAGGTAGACAGAAGAAGCCACCCTTTACCTGTTAAAATGGATGAACAATTAGTTCGAGGGCAAAAAATTGTGGCGATTGGCAGTCCTTTAGGATTGTTTAACTCGGTTTCTGATGGGATTGTTTCTGGTTTTCGTGATATACGGCAAATGTCTATGATTCAATTTACAGCTGCTATATCAAATGGCAGTTCGGGTGGGGCCTTATTGGATATGTATGGTCAATTGGTTGGTCTGATTACTGCAGGCTTCGATGATGGTCAAAACCTTAATTTGGCTGTACCTGCCAATCTAATTTATCAGTTTGCTCAAAACTTTATAGAAATACCGAGTTGAATTTCCACTATTCCACCATTGCTTTTTATTTGGTAATCTTATAGAATGTAGAACGGTATAAATGAACGATATATAAATCCTTTAATACGGTCCAGAGAGGCTGAAAAGGGCTATGTGATATTTTTAAGCTAATATCTTTGCTTTGTCATGCCCTTTTGTCCTCTGTGACGGAAGGGCTTTTATTATTGTTCCATACTCCTCTTTTAAAGGGAGTCCTGTGAGGCTTCAAAAGAGAATGGACAAGACAGCTATAATCCATTCACTAAAAGAGATCGACAACTAGAAAATTGGAGGCTAAAAAGAATGGATTATCGTAAAAAAACCGTGGTCGCTTCAGTGGCAGGGCTAACGTTAGAAGGAATGGATATTATGTTCATTTCCTTTGCTATGACAATGATTATTGCAGAATTTAATATTGATCTTGCAACAGGTGGATTGATTTCATCCATCACGAATATTGGGATGCTACTGGGTGGTATTGTTTTCGGTGTGTTAGCAGATAAATATGGTCGAGTAAAAGTATTTACGTATACGATTATTCTGTTTGCCATAGGAACGGCCTTAACAGGAGTAGCAACAAGTATTGAACAAGTTTATGTTTATAGATTTATCGCTGGTTTAGGTGCTGGCGGAGAATATGGTATTGGGATGGCGCTTGTGGCGGAGGCTTGGCCAAAGAATAAACAAGGCAGAGCATCCTCTTATGTCAGTGTAGGTGCACAATATGGGGTAATTTTAGCTGCTTTATTAAGTGCTATTATTTTACCAACTTTAGGGTGGCGTGCATTATTTTTTGTAGGATTACTACCAGTTATTTTCGCCTTTATCGTACGTAAAAATATTGATGAGTCACCAGAATGGTTAGCTGCGCAGAAACAACAAAATAATAAGAAAGAGAACGGGAAATTAGCACAATTATTTGCTTCACCTCGTATCACCATGACAACACTTTCCCTAATTCTAATGGCTACTGTTCAAATTGCAGGCTATAATGGTCTGATGATTTGGCTACCTTCGATGTTACAGAAATCGCAAGGTTTATCGGTTTCAAGTTCAGCATTGTGGACAATTAGTACCGCAGTTGGCATGATTATTGGAATGCTGACGTTTGGTAGATTTATGGATCGTTTTGGAGCAAAGCGAACTTTCGGTATCTTCTTAGTAGCCTCTGCAGGTGCTGTATTCCTTTACTCGTTTGCAACAGGTGCAGTAGCGATATTAGTAGGCGGTGCGGTTGTAGGATTCTTTTCTAATGGAATGTTTGCAGGGTATGGTGCATTAATTAGTAGCTTTTATCCAGTACAAATTCGCAGTACAGCAACAAACACCATTTTTAATTTTGGACGAGCTATAGGTGGATTCTCACCAATCTTTGTCGGCTTTATTTTACAAAGCTACGATATGACTGTCGTTATGATTTACTTAGCAGCGCTGTATTGTATTTCCTTTATCGTCATGCTAACGCTTAAGAGCTCAGGTAAGGGATTGCAAACAGCATAATTTTATCGAGCACGAAAGAACGAATTCCACTTCTGCAAATGGGATTCGTTCTTTTCTTATTAGTATTTAATTATAATAAACCTTTTGAACGTTTTTCAGCGATTTCAACA
>PYVH01000063.1 GCA_003030785.1 Marinobacter sp. B9-2
TATCCTGGCGCATTGCGACGCCGATTAGGAGGGGAGGAGACCATCTCATCGACCTACATGACATTTCGAGCCAAGCATGGCGGGAAAATGTAGGTCGGGTTAGGCCAACCGCCGTAACCCGACAACCACTGCCCAAATATACGGGAGTTTTAAAATGGCGAGTCCAAAACGTTTTATCGCCGGCGCCGTCTGTCCCCGCTGCGCGGAGATGGACAAGATCATGATGTTCACCACCGACGACGATGACCAGGTACGCGAGTGCGTGGCCTGCGGCTTCACCGATGCGGTGTCCGATGCCGAACAATCGTCCAACCCCGAGCTTGAGACGCGGGTGAACAAGCGCAAGAATGAGGACGATCACACCGTCAAGCAGGTGGTGTTTTTCAAGTCTGCTGCTGACGACGAGGATTAACTGTTATCTCCCAGCCTTGTGGTTGAGGGGTGGAGAGGCCATGGGAATGCTTTTCTTCTGGGAAAAACAACTCGCTTCGCTCAGACATCTTTTTCCCGGCAGAAAAGCACACCCACACCCTCTCGATCCGGCTCTGCAAATATCTCCCAAAGGTTGGCTTCTTCTTTGCGATATCACTTCTGTCTGTCGTGAGGGGGCCGGAGTATTTTTCCCGCCGGAAATTGATGTCTGAGCGCAGCGAGTTGCCATTTCCAAGGGCAAAATACCCCGGCCCCCTCGCAGCCCCCAAACCAGGAAGGCTACGAAGAGAATCCAACTCCGAACTTAAAGAACCATAGCCGCCAACCACCCAAAGCCAAGCAGCGGCAAATTGTAGTGCAGGAACGTCGGCACCACGGTATCCCAGATGTGGTTGTGCTGGCCGTCGGCGTTCAGGCCGGCGGTGGGGCCGAGGGTGGAGTCGGAGGCCGGGGAACCGGCATCCCCCAGGGCGCCGGCGGTGCCGACCAGGGCCACGATGGCCAGGGGGCTGAAACCCAACTGCAGGGCCAGGGGCACGTACAGGGCCGCGATAATGGGGATGGTCGAGAAGGACGAACCGATACCCATGGTGATCAGCAGACCCACCACCAGCATCAGCAGCGCCGCCATGGCCTTGTTCTCGCCGATGGTCGCCACGGAGCTGTCCACCAGGGCGGCAATTTCACCGGTTTCCCGCATCACTTCGGCAAAACCAGACGCGGCGATCATGATGAAACCGATCATCGCCAGCATCTTCATGCCCTCGGTGAACAGGTCGTCGGCCTCCTTCCAGCGCACCACACCAGACAGGTTGAAGAGCACGAACCCGGCCAGGGCGCCCAGGATCATCGAGCCAAGCCAGAGCTGCACTACAAAGGCGGTGACGATGGCCAACAGAGCCATAACCAGGGTGCGGGGGCTATAGCTGGTGTCTACCCGTTCGGCTTTGGTGATGGTTTCCAGGTTGTAGGTGCGGCCACTGCGGTAGCTGAAAAAGACCGCGATCAGCAAGCCGCACAGCATGCCCAGTGCCGGCAGGGCCATGGCTTTCATGACGCTCAGGCCGGAGGCATCGACGCCGTTGGCGTTGATCTTGGCGATCAGGATCTCGTTCAGGTAAATGCCGCCAAAGCCGACGGGCAAAAACATGTAGGGTGTAATCAGGCCGAAGGTCAGCACACAGGCAACCAGGCGGCGGTCCATGTTCAGTTTTGCCATCACGTACAGCAGCGGCGGTACTACCAACGGTATGAAGGCAATGTGGATCGGCAGGATATTCTGGGACGAGATGGCAATGGCCAGCAGCAGGCCAATGATCAGGAAGCGGATGCCGTTAACGGCGGCGCCTTCTTCCTGGCGACCGACCAGGGCCAGGGCCTTGTCGGCCAGGGCGTGGGCCAGGCCGGACTTGCCGATGGCAACGGCGAAAGCACCGAGGGTGGCATAGGACAGTGCCACGGTGGCACCGCCGCCCAGGCCGCTATTGAAGGCTTCGATGGTGGCTTCCAGGGACATTCCTGCAATCAGGCCGCCGGATACGGCACCGATGATGAGGGCAACAACAACGTGAATGCGGCACAAACTCAGGACGAGCATGATGGCAACCGCAGCAACAACGGCATTCATGGCAAAACTCCGGGTAGGAATTAATGGTTTGTCCGGCCCCTTGTGGGGACCGGCATCATGAAAAGCGCGGTAATGTGCAGGAAATGATCGCGGTAGTCAAAGCGGTTGTGTAACGGTCAGACTTCGTCAAGGCGGGCAAAGCGGGGGACCTGTTCGCCGGCCATTTCCACGGTTTCCCGGAACATGGTCAGCGGGCGTACCCAGAGGCTGTAATCACCGTACAGGCAGCGATAAACCACCATCTGTTCTTCAGTTTCACTGTGCCGGGCGATCCCGAGTACTTCGTAATCCTTGCCCTTATAGTGCCGGTAACGGCCAGGGCGTATGTCGTTCTTGCGTTCGGTCATTCTCGGCCTCGATGGTTTCAGGCTATGCTGGCCTTGCAGTTATAGAGGACGCAGCACGCGCAACCGTCTAAAATGGAAGCAACTGCAAGGATGCAAAAAGACTCAGTCAGGGCCTGAAAGTGTAGAACACCAGGAAGGGCCCGGAAACCGGAAACCGCTATGATGCGGCAGTTATCCTGCATCCTTCTGATTTTTCTGTCGCTGGCATGCCTGGCCAGCGCGCCTGTTCAGGCCGCTCCCGTCGCCTTTGACTGGCTGGAAGCGCCCGCCGATGAGCTGGCACTCGAAGACGTTCGCGCCCTGCCCCCGGGCGCCTGGCAGAGGTTTGGCTCAAATGAGGTTTTTAATCGCGGGTTCAGCGATGGCAGTTTCTGGCTGAGAGTCGAGATTCCGCCAGAGCCGGTGAACCGGGTTCTGGAAATCGGCTATCCGTTGCTGGACGAGGTGTCCGTGCACTGGGTGGTTGATGGCGAGCTGATCCAGACCCACCATACGGGCGATACCCTCCCGTTCAGCAGTCGCCCGATTTATCACCGCAATTTCGTCTTCCTGGTACCGTCGAATACCGATACGGCGACCGCCTTTGTGCGCGTGCAAACGCTCGGGTCGGTACAGATTCCCGTGGCAGTCACGCCTTCGGCCGAATTCCTGGCCAATGAGCAGCTGTCTTACGGCTGGCAGACGATGTTTCTGGGTATCATCGCTGCGATGGCGCTCTACAATCTGTTTCTGTTTGTCATCGTGCGCCATTCCACCTACTTCTGGTACGTGCTGACTGTTGTGTTTACCGGGCTGGTTCAGCTCAACTTCAATGGTGTGCTCTTCCAGTGGCTGTGGCCGAATGCCCCGGGTATCAACCGGTATTTCACCATTCCGGTTATCTGTTTCGCTCTGTTCTCCGCCATTATCTTCGCCATCCGTTTTCTCAATATCCGGTCCTACAGCCTCAGAAGTTACCGCTTCCTGCAGTGGATTCTGGCCGCCATTTCTGCCAGCTTCGTCTTTACTCTTTTTGGCAGTTACCAGACGGGGATTGTCCTGGTCAGCGCGATTGCGGCAGTGGTCACTCCCGCGGTCTGGTTCATCGGTTTCCTGGTCTGGCGGAAAGGTCAGGTATTGGGCGGTTTCTACGTTCTGGCCTGGACGCCATTGCTGATCGGCCATCTGATTCTCGCGGTCAGCAAGCTTGGCATCATGCCCCGCAGTTTCCTGACCGAGTTCATGCCTCAGATCGGCGTGGCCCTGGAGGTGGTTCTGCTTTCCTTTGCGCTTGCCTACCGGATCAACCTGGAACGTCGCAAGCGCCATGAGGCCCAGGAGCAGGCGCTGGCGATTCAGCAGCAGGCCAACCTGACCCTGGAGATGCGGGTTCAGGAGCGTACCGACGAACTGGAACGGGCCAATGAGCAGCTCAAGGCGATCAGCCTCACCGACGGTCTGACCCACGTGGCCAACCGGCGTCGGTTCGATGAAAAGCTTCAGGATGAATGGAAGAGGGCCCAGCGACACGGCCATCCCCTGAGCCTTTTGATGCTGGATATCGATCACTTCAAACGGGTAAACGATGAGCTGGGCCACCTGGTTGGCGATGACTGCCTGACCGAGGTGGCGGCCCTTTGCGCCGCGGAAGTCCAGCGATCCGGGGACTTGCTGGCCCGCTATGGCGGAGAAGAGTTCAGTATCCTGCTCCCGGCAACACCGGAAGAAGGCGCGGTTCGGGTTGCCGAAAAGGTACGCCAGGCCGTGGCCCGTTCGCCGGTGTACTCCGGCGAACGGGTGGCCCCGGTCAGCCTCACCATCAGTGTCGGGGTTGCCTCCCTGGTCCCGGGCCCGGGCGTGGAGCCCCAGGAGCTGATCCGTCAAGCTGATGAAGCACTCTATGCGGCCAAGGAGTCCGGCCGTAACCGTGTCATGGTGGCCCGTGATTTCAGGGCGGCGAGTGTGCCCGGCGCCTGAGTCGCGGCTCAGTTCTTCAGCTTGTAGCGCCCCGGTCCGAGGAAAATCAACGCCACTGCCGTGAACAGGAAGAAGCCCTGCAGTTCCAGTGCCCAGCCGCCGCTGCGTCCAAGGCTTAGCAACTCATTGCCGTGAACCAGGATGATGGCAAACAGCATGTTGAAAATAATCAGTAGCGCACCGATCCGGGTCTGATAGCCAAGGATGACCATCAGAGGCGCGATTATCTCACCCACGTACACTCCGTAGGCGAGGATGGTTGGCAGGCCGTGGCTGGCCAGCTCGCCTTCGATGAAGCCGACGCCGTTGAGCAGTTTGGCAATGCCGTGGAACAGCAAGAGTCCGCCCAGGGTCAGACGGATAAACAATTTTCCCAGATCAGCGTTTTCGAGCAAGGTGCGGGTCTCCATTTTACAGGTTGCGAATGTCAGGGTACAGCGGCAGAAGCTGTTTGATCAGCCGGTTCTGGGCGCCGGTCGGTATGTCGTTCTGCTCCATGGCCAGAATCAGGTTCTCGGCCAGGGCATTGAACTGTGTATTGGTGATGGCCATGTCGGAATGCAGCTCGCGCATCTCCCGCCCGGTGTAGGTGCAGGGCCCGCCACTGAGCTCGCACAGCTGGTCTGTCAGGTTGTGGTGGAACTGGTCGACATCCATGCCCTTGAACTGCTGGTTGATGCGATCGTCGTCCACAATCAGGTAGAGCAGATCCTCCACGACGTTGGCGATGCCTTCACGTTCACCGAGCTGTTGATATAGGGAATCATCGGGTTTGTTGTTCAGACTCTGGCAGCCACCTAGAACCAGTGCGATCGCTGACAACAGGGCGACGAACAGGGGTTTCAGGTTCAGGTTGGTCATGATCAGAAACTCCCCTGCAGCGACAGATACAGACCTTGCTGGTCTTCCAGGGTGGCAACGTCACCCAGGTTGACCAGGGCCCCTGTGACAGCCAGGCGACGGTCCGGCACCCAGGCCACGAACAGGTCCCACCAGTCATTCTCGCTGGCAAAGCCCAGGTTGTCCGGCTTTTGCCGGTATTCCGCGCCCACCAGCCACTGGCGGTTGAGGAAAAGCCCGACGCTGCCCTCCATCATCAGTTCGTGGCTGTTGTTACGGTCGCCGCCAAAGCCCAGGAGTCCACCCTGGTTGGCCCGGGTAGCCCTGGCGGTCAGGTTTACCAGCAGGTTTCGCTCCATCACCGCGGCGAAGAACAGCTTGCTGCCACTGACATAGACATCGGTGCCACTGTCATCCCGGGCGCCGATCGCCGAGGGTACGGTGAAATCCCTCTGGCGCTTGTACTGAACGCCCGCAGACCACTGGCCCCAGGGACTGTACAACACATCGCCGGCGAGCCGGACCTTGGCGCCGAAAATATCCTGATTCAGTTCATCCTGCTCCAGGCCAAAGCCGTCCTTGAGGGTAAACACCAGGCTGTCCAGATCCAGGGTCTGGCGGGCCACGGTGATCTCCAGGCGGTTATTCCAGTTCAGCCCGGCACCGGTCACCGAGAGAGAGTAATCGTCCACTTCGGCCCGGCTGAGTGCCACGGTGCCGCCCCACTCCTCGTCGCTGGCGTAGCTGCCCAGTAGAGCCCAGGGAACCAGGCCACCGCCGGCACTGCCCTCAATGGTGGTGACGCCTCCGGTCGCCCAGATCCGGCTGCCGATGTCGGCCATGGCGGCCGGTGCCATCAGAAGCGCCACGGTCAGTGTCATCAGACGTCTCTTTATCATTCTGAATACTCCGGGTTGGGTCGGCTCAGCTCTCCTTTGCGGGCAGCCAGGGACAGCGCAGTCTCCGGCAGATCCTCGGGGGCAATCGGGCGGCTCAGGTAAAAACCCTGGCCGAGGTTGCAGCCCCAGTGTTGCAGCAGCTGCCAGGCTTCCAGGTTCTCGATCCCTTCTGCCACGACCTTCAGCCCGAGGCCGTGGGCCATATCAATGGTGGACCGGACAATCAGCTGGTCCTGGGGCTCGGAATCCAGCTTCAGCACGAATGACTTGTCGATTTTCAGCTCCTGTACCGGCAGCTTGCGCAGCTGGGACAACGAGGAGTAGCCGGTGCCAAAGTCGTCCACCGACAGGGTCACTCCCAGCGCCCTGAGCTGGTTCAGGGTGGCCATGGCCTCTTCCGGATCTTCCATCAGGGCACTTTCCGTGACTTCCAGGGTCACCCGTTCCAGATCGTGGTGCCAATCGTGAAAGGTTTCCGCGATGTGCCGGGTCAGGGCGGGCCAGGTGAGGTCCATGGCGGACAGATTGATGGCAACGCCCGCGTCAACACCCTGCTCGTGCCACCGCCGGGCATCGCTGGCCACCCGTTGAAGTATATGGGCCGTCAGGTCGTGGATCTGCCCTGACTGTTCGGCGAGAAAGATGAACTCCTCGGGGGAAATAAAGCCCAGTTCCGGGTGAATCCATCGCACCAGGGCCTCTACCTGCACCAGTTCGCCGCTCTGGCTATTAAGTTTCGGCTGGTAGTTCATGTGCAGCCCGTCGCCCATGATGGCGGCGTGCAGGTCGGTGATCAGTTTCAGTTCTCTGAGGTGACTCTCATCCTGCCCCGGCTGGTAACGGGTGAAGGGTTCGGGGTGGGCCTCGGCCTGTTCGAAGGTGAGATTCAGCCTGCGACGCAGCGCATCGGTATCGGCGGCGTCCTCCGGCAGTTCCATGGTGACAATGGTGACGCGCAGGGAGAAAGGGGTCTGGTCCACCTGCAACGGGGATTCAATGAGATCATGCAGTTGCCGGATCCTGTGGCTGCCTGTCTCCGGAGGTAATGGCGGAATCAGGGCCAGGAACTCGCCGCCGCCGGTGCGGGCGAGGATGCGGGCATCCGCGAGTTCCTGCTGCAGGCGTTTGGCAATGCCGATCAGCACCTTGTCGCCGAACTCGAGGCCCAGGGTATCGTTGATGTCGGAGAGGTCGTTGAGCCGGATCCCCACCAGAGTACCTTGCCCGCCCTGGTTAAACACCTCGGTGGCTGCCTGCATCAGCGCATTACGGTTACCCAGCCCGGTGACGTCATCGTGGGTGGCGGCATAGCGGATCTGGGCTTCCCGTTCCCGCAGGCCTGACAGCATGTCCCGCAGGGCGTTCCGCAGCTGGGTCAGTTCGCCGCCGGCCCGGATCGCCGGCGCCTGGGGGGTATTGCCCTCACCAATGGCGTGTGCATAGCTGGCCAACTGCAACACCGGGCGACCCAGGTTCCGGGCAAGGACCAGCGCCAGCAGAATGGCGAAAATCAGGATGGCGGTTACCAGCACGGCAATCTCTACCGCCCGTTGATAGTAGTTCTGGAGCGTGGCATCACGACTGATCAGCAGCACCGCCTGGATGGCGGCGGGCTCTGATTCGCCCAGGTTGATAATCCGGGTGAAATAGCCGGCGCTTTCGATAAAATTGGCGTCACCGGAGGCGCCGGCGAGTTCCTGTTCCAGGTTGTCGTCGATACGGGTGGTGGCAGCAAAACTGCTCAGGCTCCCTGTCTGGTCCGATCTTGCCCGGAAGATCACCGAGGTCCCACTGAGCCGGGCGATCACTTCTGCCAGGGGTTGGTCCATGGCAAAACCGGTGACCAACCAGGCCCGCAGCCCGGGCGCCTCGATCGGGATTACCAGAACCTCGTAGCCCCGGCCGTCAATGGCCCTCAGTGACCGGGTAAAACCGTTACGGCGGGCGTTTGTCAGCTGTTCCGATGTTATATCAGGAAAGGGGCGTTGCAGTGTCGAGGCCAGGGGCTCCCCCTGACTATCCAGCAGCAACGCAAAGTCGGCACCAACCCTGCCGCTGTGGTTTTCCAGGGCACTGTCGATGGTTGCCGGGTCACGGCTGGCGATCGCGGAGCGGAAGCCAAAATCCTGCACCACAACACTAAGCCGGGACAGTTGCAGATCGGTTCGGCGGTCAATGACTTCCTCGGTCAGCCGCTCACCGATGGCCAGTTGTTCCAGTGCCCGGCTTTTTTCATCCTCGAACAGGTACACCATCAGCAGGGCAACGATCACCAGGCTGACCAGGGCTACCAGCGAGATCATGGCGGCAATCAGTCGGCCACGGAATCCGAGACGAGACGCTAAACCCATCAAAGCTCCCGGAAGCGTTGCTGGAGTCGGTCCAGGGAGCCCTCGGCGGCGGGCTCGGGCTCAAGGTTGAGGGTTACCATTGCCGGCTCGCGGCCACGCTCGATCTCGCGGGTGACCGGGCGTGTGCTGTCTGGCAGGCGTGGGTGCCAGATCTCCAGGGTTACTGTGTTTTCGCCGCTGTCTGTGGTTTGTGGATCGATAGACAGGGTGACCTGGCCGGAGGCATCGGTCTGGCGCACGGCGGTGGTATCGGTGACCACCACAAAGCCTTGCATGTGATCGTGAATATTGCAGCCCAGCTCGACAATGCCCGCTTTGTCGAAAACGATCGGCGCCGCGGGACGGTCGGCGTACAACTCAATGTTGAAGGTCTTGGCGGGCGAGAACGAGTAAACGTGGTGCTGGGTATTGTCGCGGTTTGGAAAATCCACGCTGGAGCCAACGGGTACGACCAGAACCTGTGGGTGAAAGGCGCGGTCCTTCTGATAGATTTCGGCTGAAACCGGGGCTGCCTGACGGGCGCTGTCCACGGAAACCACGGCATTGCTCACGGGCTCGGAACTGCCATTGAGGGTCACGGTCACTGACAGCTCGTACGTATTGGCTGTCATTGGCATGGCAGACATCAACAGGGCCGCCATTACTGCAGTCGCTGATCTTCTCATTAATCCTCTGAACCTGTCAGACCAGGCCGGAACCGAGGGAGAATCGGATGTGGTTCCTTACCAACAGATTTTCCCAGTAATGCCGCATCCAGTCCCAGGCGGCGTTGTTCACCTGCTCGACAAAGGGGTCGAGGTTCAACTCGTAATAGTCCGGCGTGCCTGCTATTTGCAACACGGTGACGGTTATTGAATCGTCCAGCTCATTGGCAAAGGGCTCGCCGATAAGCTGATGGGCCAGAAGGTTAGCACGAGTTGCCTCTATATCCACGATTTCGCTGGCTCTCGTACACCGGTTATTTTCGTACATTTCTTCCATCAGTCGATGACAAAGGTAGGCGCGGATTAGCAGGCCATCAAGACCGTCATAGCGAACCAGGAGCGCCGACGGCTGGGTGAAATACCGGATGGCGGCGTCCACGAACGGCTCAAACAGGTCGGCTTTACCGGCTTCTCGGGCGCAGGCTTCAACGCATTCGATCAGTCTTGGTGCCATTTCAATGTATTCAACCACGAACTGGAACAGGCAGGTTGCGGGCTGGTAACCCTCGATGGTAACCGCAGAGGGCAGCTCGGCTGCCTTTTCGTGAAGCTGCCGGAGGAAGGTCCCGGAGCGGGCTTCCTTGCGCCGCGCCTGGTCAATAATCTCTAGGACTACCTGTGGTGTCATTTCAGGAGATGCCGATGTCTGAACAAATTGAGGTCGCAAGGCGCCTCCCGTTGTTAGCAACTGATAGCAACGAGTTCCCGGACAGCAGAGAAGGGCTGGCTACCACTTCGTGCCTGCCTGTTGAGACAAGTGTAGCCGAGATTTTTCCACCTGCTTTTCCGCCAGTGTGAAAATGCCCGGCCGTAATGTTACAGATTGAATCTGCGTCACTGGCTCTGGAACCATCGACCGTGCCGGGTGTGCGACCAGCACAGCCAGCCCATGCTCACGGCGCGCGCCACCATCAGGGAAATCAACGCAAACCAGAGCCCGTGGTTGCCCCAGCCGGTGGTCAGCCACCAGACCGGTGCGAAAACGGCCAGGGCGGAGAACAGCATGGTGTTTTGCATGTCCCGGGTCCGGGTGGCTCCGATAAAGATGCCATCCAGGAGAAAGCCCCAGACTGCGGCAAAAGGTAGCAGCCAGAGCCAGGGCAGATAGCGCCAGGCGGTGGTTCTGACCTCTTCGATACCGGTAAGCAGCGTGATCAGCCAGTGTCCGCCGGCCACGAAAACAACGGTGAGCAGCAAGGCGCCCCAGAGCGACCACCTCAGGGCACTGCGAAAGACCACCCGGAACCGGCGCCGGCTGCCCTGACCGACTGCTTCGCCAATCAGCGCCTCGGCGGCATTGGCGAAACCGTCCAGGGCATTGGAAATCAGCAGCAGGAAGGTGATCAGCACTGCGTTGGCTGCCAGGATGGTGTCTCCCTGGCGCGCACCCTGGGAGGTGAAGAAGGCCAACACCAGCAACAGCGCGATGGTTCGAACCATGATGTAGCGGTTCACCCGAAGGATCTTCAGATAATCCTCCAGTTTGCCGAACAGGGCCCGGGTAAGTCTCTGGCCTTCGGGCATGCGGCTCAGCACGATCATAAAACCGATGGTAGCCGCACCATACTCGGCAATCACCGTAGCGATGGCCACGCCACGGCTGTTCCAGCCCAGCACGGTGACAAACAGTATATCCAGCACGATGTTCAGACCGTTTGCTGCAATCAGCATGATCATTGGACCTCGCGGAAACTGGGTGCCAATCAGCCAGCCAACCAGGGTGTACTGACACAACACCGCCGGCGCGCTCCAGATCCGGATGGCGGCGTACTCGGCGGCCAGTTCGGTAACGCCCTCACTGGGATTCATCAGGGCCAGCCCCGTCTGGATAAGTGGCTGGTGAAACAGAATCAGCAGCAGCCCGATACCGGTTGCCAGCAACACCGACCGCAGTAAAAGCGCCACCTGGCTGAAGCTGTCCCGTTTGCCCCATGCCTGGGCGGCCAGGCCGGTGGTCCCCATGCGCATGAAGCCGAAGGTCCAGTAAAGAATGCTGAACAGATTTGCGCCGACGGCAACCGCCCCCAGGTATTCGGGGCTTTCCAGATGCCCGAGCACGGCGGTATCCACCAGTCCCAGGAGCGGAACAGTGAGATTGGTGAGCATCAACGGCCAGGCCAGGGCCCATAGGCGCCGGTCGGTTGCCGGCAGATTAAAAGTCATATTCGTTTTAATTCTTAAAATTCTGTGGTTAGGTCTTTTGGATTTAGCCGATTTTTTAGTTTTTTCTTGATCTGTGTCTATACTCGAAGCTGAGTATCCGAAAGCAGGCTTCCACTCTGGTTTTTCCGGTGTATGCGAGCGCCAGTAATACCAGTGGGATAACGCAAAATCCGACAAGAATAACACTCTGTGGAGACACAGTATGCGCGTGCACGCTCAGCGGGCAGGTGCCCTTTTAGGCGGTCTGATGTTCCCCGCCTGGTCCATGGCGGACTGGACACTGAACATGACCCCCGGGGTGACCGGCACCAGCAATGACATTTTCAGCCTTCACATGACCATACTCTGGATCTGCGTCGCCATTGGCGTCGTGGTTTTCGGTGTCATGTTCTGGTCTATCTTTGCCCATCGAAAATCCCAGGGCGCCAAACCGGCAAACTTTCACGAAAACACCATGGTCGAGATTCTCTGGACCATCATACCGTTTGCCATTCTGGTTGTTATGGCGATTCCTGCCACCGCAACTCTGGTAGACATGTATGACACTTCGGAATCGGAAGTGGACATCAAGGTCACCGGCTATCAGTGGAAGTGGCAGTACGAATACATCAATGAAGATTTTGGCTACTTCTCGAATCTGTCGACGCCCCGTGAACAGATCGATAATCGCCAGGCCAAGGGGGAGAACTACCTTCTCGAAGTGGATAACCCGCTGGTGATCCCGGTCGGGAAAAAGGTTCGCTTTCTGCTAACGGCCAACGATGTCATCCATTCCTGGTGGGTTCCGGATTTTGGCGTCAAGAAAGACGCCATTCCGGGCTTTATCAACGAAACCTGGACCCGGGTCGACAAGCCCGGCACCTACCGCGGCCAGTGTACCGAGCTTTGCGGCAAGGATCATGGCTTCATGCCGGTGGTCGTAGAGGCGGTTCCCGAGGAGGAATACAACGCCTGGGTTGCCGAAAAGAAAGAGGCCGCCGAACGTGAACGCCAGCTGACAGAGAAAGACTGGACCATGGCAGAGTTGATGGAGCGGGGCGAGAAGGCTTACCAGACCGCCTGTGCAGCCTGTCACCAGCCGAACGGGCAGGGTGCGCCACCGGCCTTCCCGTCTCTGGTTGGAACCCAGGTCGTTACCGAAGACATGGCAGCCCATATCGACATCGTCGTAAATGGTGTCTCGGGAAGCGCCATGCAGGCCTTCGGCAATCAGCTGAGTGAAGTTGACCTGGCAGCCGTGATTACCTACGAGCGTAATGCCTGGGGTAACAACACCGGCGAGATGGTCACTCCGAAAGAAATATTTGATTACAAGAACCAGCAGTAATCATCGCCAGATAACAGAAATCACCAGCCACAATAAATGGCGGTAACGGGGGTTTTCATGAGTGCGGTTGCAGATACCCACGCCCAGGATCATCATCACGGCCCGGCCAAAGGCTTAAGCCGTTGGCTGTTGACCACAAACCACAAGGATATCGGGTCCATGTACCTGATATTCAGTTTCACCATGTTCCTGCTCGGCGGGGCCATGGCCATGGTCATCCGGGCGGAACTTTTCCAGCCGGGCCTGCAGATTGTCCAGCCGGAATTCTTTAACCAAATGACCACCATGCACGGCCTGATCATGGTGTTCGGTGCGGTCATGCCCGCGTTTGTCGGGCTCGCGAACTGGATGCTGCCGCTAATGATCGGCGCGCCCGATATGGCCTTGCCACGGATGAACAACTGGAGTTTCTGGCTGCTTCCGTGCGCCTTCCTGATTCTGGTTTCCACCCTGTTCATGGAAGGGGGTGCGCCCAACTTCGGCTGGACCTTCTACGCCCCCCTGTCGACGACCTACGGGCCGCCGAGCACCACCTTCTTTATCTTTGCGGTTCACATAATGGGTGTCTCGTCGATCATGGGTGCGATTAATGTGATCGCCACGATCCTGAACATGCGGGCACCGGGCATGACCCTGATGAAAATGCCCCTGTTTGTTTGGACCTGGCTGATCACCGCGTTCCTGCTGATTGCGGTCATGCCGGTACTGGCTGGCGTCGTCACCATGATGCTGATGGACATCAACTTCGGCACCAGTTTCTTCGATGCTTCCGGCGGCGGTGATCCGGTGCTGTTCCAGCATGTGTTCTGGTTCTTCGGGCATCCCGAGGTTTACATCATGATCCTGCCCGCCTTCGGGGCGGTCTCGCACATCATTCCGGCGTTCTCTCGCAAACCGCTGTTTGGCTACGCCTCCATGGTCTATGCGGTCGGCGCCATCGCCCTGCTGTCGTTCGTGGTCTGGGCGCACCACATGTTCACCGTGGGCATCCCCATCGTCGGCCAGCTGTTCTTCATGTATGCCACCATGCTCATCGCCGTGCCCACCGGGGTGAAGGTTTTCAACTGGGTGGCCACCATGTTCAGGGGGTCCCTCACCTTTGAGGCTCCGATGCTATTTGCCGTGGCGTTCGTGATCCTGTTTACCATCGGCGGATTCTCTGGGCTGATGCTGGCCATCGCGCCGGCGGATTTCCAGTACCACGACACCTACTTCGTGGTTGCCCACTTCCACTATGTGCTGGTACCGGGCGCCATCTTCGGTATCTTTGCATCGGCGTACTTCTGGCTGCCCAAGTGGACCGGCCATATGTATGACGAAACCCTGGCCAAGACCCACTTCTGGCTGTCATTTATCGGCATGAACCTGGCGTTCTTCCCGATGCACTTCCTGGGTCTGGCGGGGATGCCGCGCCGGATTCCGGACTACGCGCTTCAGTTTGCGGACTTCAACATGGTGTCGAGCATTGGCGCCTTCATGTTTGGTGCGACGCAGCTGCTGTTCCTGTTGATTGTGGTGAAGTGTGTCAAGGGGGGCAAAGAGGCTCCGGCCAAGCCCTGGGATGGTGCTGAAGGTCTCGAGTGGACTGTGCCCTCGCCGGCGCCATACCACACCTTCGCGACGCCGCCGGAAGTGAAGTAGAAGTGAATTAAGGGAGCGCGGGCCATGGCAGAAAAACAGGCAAACAATGCAGGAGCCCCCAGGGGCAATGCCCGAGTGGTGGGCTGGTGCATGGCCGGCGTGGTCGGCATGTTTGCCTTTGGATTTGCCATGGTGCCTCTGTACGACGTGTTCTGCGAGATTACCGGGATTAACGGTAAGACCGGCGGACGGTACGAATCTACCGAGGTGGCGGAAGCGGACGTGACCCGAACGGTCAAGGTTCAGTTTCTCGCCTCCAACGGACCGGGGATGACCTGGAAATTCCGCCCGGTTGTTCGATCGGTGGATGTACACCCCGGTGAGCCAACCACGGTGAATTTCTATGCCGAAAACCCGACGAGCGAGCCAATGGTGGGCCAGGCGGTCCCGAGCCTCGCGCCCTCAGAGGGAACGTTGTATTTCCATAAGACCGAGTGCTTCTGTTTTAACCAGCAGCCACTTGAAGCGGGTGAAAGTACCGAAATGCCTCTGATCTTTATCGTCGACAAGGACTTGCCGGCGCACATCACCAAGCTCACTTTGTCTTACACGCTCTACGATCAGGGTGAACAGGTAGCGGCAACACAAAACTCCCGGAAAGAAAAAACAACAAACGACAACGGATAAGCCATCGGAGACTGTCATGGCGGATAACCAGACCTATTACGTTCCGGAACAGAGCAAGTGGCCGATTGTTGCCACGATTGGCCTTGGGGTGACCCTGTACGGGGTAGCTTCAATCATGGTGAACGGCAAACAGGGAGAAAGCACAACCGGTGCCTGGATCATGTTCTGGATCGGCGCCCTGATCATGGCCTATATGCTGTTCGGGTGGTTTGGAGCCGTTATCAAAGAAAGTCGGGCAGGGCTCTACAGTGATCAGATGGATCGCTCGTTCCGATGGGGGATGAGCTGGTTCATTTTCTCAGAGGTGATGTTTTTCGCCGCGTTTTTCGGTGCACTGTTCTACGTAAGGGTGTTTGTTGTGCCCTGGCTCGGTGGTGAGGGCGATAAAGGCACGACCAATATGCTCTGGGAAGGCTTCCAGGCGTCATGGCCACTCGTCAACAACCCCAATCCTGATGCCTATCCGGGACCCAAGGAAGTTATCGGGCCCTGGGGCCTGCCACTGATCAATACGGTACTGCTGGTGACCTCGTCATTCACGGTAACGGTGGCGCACCATGCCCTGAAAGCAGGAAATCGTGCGAAAACCAAACTGTGGCTGGCAGCAACCATCGCCCTGGCTGTGGTGTTCATGTTTGTTCAGGGCTACGAGTACATCCATGCTTACCGCGATCTGGACCTGACCCTGCAATCGGGCATCTATGGCAGCACCTTCTTCATGCTGACGGGCTTCCACGGTGCCCACGTGATGCTTGGGACCCTGATGCTGGTGATTATGCTGGTGCGAATCAGCAAGGGCCATTTCACGGCGGATAACCATTTTGGTTTCGAGGCAACCTCCTGGTACTGGCATTTTGTAGATGTGGTCTGGCTGGGCCTTTTCGTGTTCGTTTACGTCATCTGATGAAGGCAATCAGGGGGTCGGATTCAGAGTCAGGCTCCCGTTCCACAGAGCAATCAGTACCACAGCCAGGAGCAGTATGCTGAGCGTCACCCGCACGGCCAGAGAGTTGACAACCCGATTGGTCTTGCCGCCGTCTTTAATGAGAAAAAACAGGCCACTGAAAAGGCTCACAACCACAGAGAGCATCAGGAAAACGATAACCGCCTTGAGCATGGGACTTCCTGTTTTTGTAGGTGTCGTGAATGTACGGGCCGGAAACGGTTCCGGACTCGCTGAGGTCACTATAGCAGAGCATGTCTGATACGCAGCGCAAACACCGCCAATGGCAGTTTGACTGGCGGTTGCTGGTCTTCAGTGGTGTGTTCTTGCCGGTCCTCATCAGCCTGGGTATCTGGCAGCTGAACCGGGCGGCCGAAAAACAGGTTTTGCTGGACCAGTGGCAGCAGGAGGCGGAGAACCTGGCATGGCAGGATATCGTGGCTCGGGATCTGACCAGCGGTCGGCCCGTGACAGTTACCGGCCTTTACGGAGGTCGGACCTGGCTGTTGGATAACCGGACGCGGGATGGGGTTCCCGGTTATGAAGTGCTTACCGAGTTTCGTCCCCTCGAGGGTCCACCAGTTGTGGTCAATCGCGGCTGGGTGCAAGCGCCAAGGACACGGGACCAGTTACCGGCTGTTGATACGCCAGAAGGGATTTTTACCCTGGAGGGTAGGATCAGCGATTATCCGGTGCCTCCGGTTCTGATGGACCAGCCGGCGGCGGATGGGCAATGGCCCCGGCGAGTGCAAAGTCTCTCCGAACAGGCCGCCCGGCAGGAGATTTCGGAACTTCCCGGCCAGATCCTGCGCCTTTCCGGG